>JBCDKA010000263.1:0-3884 GCA_038747195.1 Pseudomonadota bacterium | reverse complement strand
GCGAAAGCTGTCCCGCTATAATTGTGACTTCCCGAGCTGTCCTTCCCGACAGCTCCAGCCAACGCCAGCGGTTTTGTGAGGTAACTATGCGTTCGGACCGATTCCGGCTTGTCCCGGTGCTTTTTGTGTTTTTCGGACTTTTCCTGCTGCCGATCAGCGCGGTGCAGGCAGCGGAGTATCTGTCGGCGGCTGAGTCCGACCCGGCGGTGATGGGATGGATGGAGGGTTTTCCCCCGCCGCCCGATAAGCTCATCACCCAGCCCGATTCGAATTACTTCAGCTTTCCCAAGCTCCGTTGGACTGTGTGCCATCTACGCGAGTTTTTGCCGACGGAGCAGGTAAGTCGGGGGCTGGGAGCACCCTCAGAACTGACCTACGCGCTGGACGAAGGGATCGACCAGGTCACCTTCATGCCGATGGGGTCAACCGAACCGATGACCTGGGAGGCATCGCTGGCCGCGAACTACACCGACGGCATGCTGATCATCCATCGCGGGAAGGTGGTCTATGAACGCTATCTGGGCTGCCTGGACGAAGCGGGGAAACACGGCGCGATGTCGATGACCAAGTCGATGACCGGCCTGCTGGCAGAAATCCTGGTCGCTGAGGGTGGGCTGGATGACGCTGCGCTGGTCTCAACCATCGTGCCTGAGCTTTCGTCGAGCGCGTTTGGCAGCGCGACGGTGCGTCAAGTGATGGACATGACCACGTCGCTCGACTACAGCGAAGACTACGCTGATCCGAAGGCGGATATCTGGATCTACTCCCAGGCGGCCAGCCCTCTACCAAAACCGAAAGACTACACCGGCCCGGACGGCTACTTCGAATACCTGCAGACCGTGCGGCCCGCGGGCGACCACGGCGAGGCTTTTGCCTACAAGACGGTTAACACCGACGTCCTGGGCTGGATCGTCTCCCGAGTCACGGGTCAGGAGGTCACCGAGCTGTTGTCAGAGCGCATCTGGAGCAAGATCGGCGCTGAGCAGGACGGATACATAACGGTGGACGGGAAGGGGGCGCCGTTTGTCGGCGGTGGCCTGAGTGCCGGACTACGAGACCTGGGGCGAATCGGCCTATTACTGCTGAACGGGGGTGTCGTCGACGGTCAGCGCCTGTTTCCCGCCGAGGTGGTAAGCGGGATCCGTCGCGGCGGCGACAAGGACCACTTTGCTAAAGCCGGCTACACGACCCTTGAAGGCGGCAGCTATCGCGGCATGTGGTGGGTGTTTCATAACGACCACGGCGCCTTCGCGGCTCGCGGCGTTCACGGCCAGACGATTTACATCGACCCGACGGCTGAAATGGTGCTGGTGAGGTTCGCGTCCTTTCCCACGGCCAAGAACGGCAAGATTGACCCCACCTCGTTGCCGGCCTATCAGGCGGTGGCGGAGTACCTGCTGAACCAATGATCGAAGAGCCGCGGTTAGCGGCTTACCAGTAGGTTTTGCGCTCGCTGTCGATGGCGGCCAGCGTTTTGCCGTCGCAGGCGCTCGAATCCAGACAGGCCAGCATCAGGCCCGCAAGATCACTGCGGTCGATGTAGCCAAACGCTTCCGGCGCATCGGATAGCATGCCCTTACCCGACGCCTGGTCGCTGAGCAGCCCACCGGGACGGATGATGATGTGGTTCACACCGCTGGCGCGCAGATGATCTTCCGCCTGGGTTTTCAGCGGCAAGATCTCCTTGAGGATCTGTTTGCTGGGCAGTGGGAGAACGTCAGCGCTGTCCCCAGCGCCGATGGTGGTCACCAGCAGGACGCGATCAATCCCGGCAGTTTTCGCTGCGTCGATGATGTGCCGATTGCCCGTGAAGTCGACCGGGGGAACGCACTTCAGGCAGCCGACCGTGGTCACAACGGCCCTGAATGGCTGGGATTGAGCTGCGGCAATTACCGAGGCCTCGTCCATCGCGTCGCCGCCAAGGAACTCTGCGTCCAGCGCCTCCAGCGCGCTCCGATCGGACGTTGGGCGAACAAACGCGACAACCTTCTCGCCCCGGGCATGCAGTTTCTTGGCAAGCTCTAACCCGGTATTGCGCGTGGCGCCAAACAGCAGCACCGGCGCTTCCGATGAGGCGACCATCTGGGCAGGCTGAAGCTGGAGCCGGCTTTCTGGGATGTTGGCCAGCATGGAGCTGTAGAGGTATGCCGCGCCGGCGAGAATGGCGAGCAGCAGGACCAGCAGAATTTTCTTAATCACGGTTCACACACCCAGTACCGGAGAAGGCTGCCACGGTAGCAAATTGCCGGCTGCGCTGGCCATCAGCGTCATCGACCGAGACGATAAGCCACAATCGCGTCAGATTGTTTGGTCCCTGCTAATGAGTTGCCGCCTGCCGCAACCACCACGTATTGCTGCCCGTTATGGCGGTAGGTCATCGGCACCGCCATGGCGGGTGCGGGCAGGTCTTCGTCTTGCCAGAGCAGCTCACCCGTTGTGGTGTCCAGCGCGCGAAAGGTCGAGTCCATGCCCGCGCCGATAAACACCAGGCCACCGCCTGTCGCCAGCGGTCCGCCGACGTTGGGTGAACCCCACGACGCCTGCGTGCGCACGCCATCGGTGATTGGATAGCGGCCCAGCGGCTGCCGCCAGAGGTGCTCGCCGCTGTCCAGATCAATGCCAACGAGTTCGCCCCACGGTGGCGGCGTACAAGGAATGCCCAGCGGCGACAGGAAGAACTCGCCGTCGAGCCGATAGGGCGTTTGGTTGAGAGGCTTTTTAAGGAACTCGACCGGCGGACCGATCGGCCGGGTTTCGGCCGGGTCCGCGGGCACCAGCTTCATGATGGTGGCGAGGTTTTGGGTTTTGACGACTAAAGTGTTGCTGCTCGGATCCAGCGAAGCGCCACCCCAGTTTCCACCACCGAGGGCGGAGGGGAGCTGGATAGAACCCTGTTCGCTCGGTGGGGTGAACAACCCCTCGTAGCGCAGCGAATCAAACCGGCGTCGGCAGGCTAGCTTGTCCACTGGCGTCAGGCCAAACATGTCATCCGGGTCGATGTGCTGGCGGGCGAACGGCGCCGGTTTTGCGGGTATGGGCTGCGTGGGCGATGCTCGCTCGTTGGGAATGTCGCTGGTTGGCACCGGCCGTTCTTCGACGGGGTGGAGCGGCTTACCGGTGCGCCGATCGAGCACAAAGACGAAACCCAGTTTAGTAATCTGCGCAACGGCTGGGATGGTTTCGCCGTCTTTGCTGAGGTCAAACAGTATCGGCTGGGCCGGCAGGTCATAGTCGAAAAGATCGTGGTGCACCGTCTGAAAGCTCCAGACGACCTCACCGTTGCGACCGTCCAGCGCAACCACGGCATTGGCCAGCGGAATCGGCTCGTTGCGATTGGCGCCATACGGATCCACACTGGGGCTCGAGGTCGGGAGGAACACGAGGTTTCGCTCTTCGTCCACCGCAATCAAAGACCACACGTTAGCGCCGCCGGTTTTATCACTGAGCGCAACGGGAATCGGATTAAATGACCAGGCCAGCTTGCCGGTGCGTGCGTCGAAGGCCCTTACGTAGCCGTCCGCAGCATTGGCAACGATGTTATCGCCGACCACGCTGCCGGTGATGATCAGGTTGCCCAGCACCGCGGGTGGAGACGTCAGGTACAAGTCGCCTTCACCGCTGTTGTCGAGGTCATTCAAACGCACAACCCCGTTATAGCCAAACCCTTTGCAGGCTTTGCCGGTTTGCGCATCGATCGCGATAAGGCGCGCGAAGATGTCCGGCTTGATGATTCGCGCACGACAGCTCGCGCCAGCTTCAGCGTCTGGGTCGACCCAGAGCGACACCCCGCGGCAGTTGGCGGCAAACCGGGGTGGAGCCTCGGCCAGCGTACTCAGCGCGTCGAAGCGCCAGATCACCTTGCCCGTATCGGGCTGCAGGGCAAG
>JBCDKA010000262.1:0-3897 GCA_038747195.1 Pseudomonadota bacterium | reverse complement strand
TCGCCGGTAAAGGGCGTGACCAGCTGGCGAATACCGGTCGGCAGCGACGGCCCGAGCGTCACGCTCGCCGGAAATGTGCCGACACGGCCCGGCAATACGTAGACTCGACCGTTCGTGCTGTTGTCGGTGGTAAACGCCAGATCGTCACGACCGTCACCGGTCAGATCACTACCGCCGGTCACCGCAAGACCCAGCTCGAGACTGAACTCCAGCGTCCCGTTGGCAATGCGAAAGCCGTTGCTGCCGTCAAGATCTGCCGTGGCAAGCGTAGCGGTCGGCATGGCGCTCCCGAACAGGACATAAACCTCGCCGAGCCCACCGTCAGCCTGCGGCGCGCCAAAGATCACGTCGTCGAACCCATCGCCATTGACGTCGCCGGTGCCGCTGACCGATTGCCCCAGGCGGTCAGCGCTGGTACTGGTATTACTGAGCTGGACGCTGTTCGCCCCGCTCGCTCCGGTGAGGTCAATCAGCCCTTGGGCTTCGGCTGGATCGATCGGCAGCCAGGGGATCGCAACTGCGCAGAGCGTGACTACCGCGGGCATCCAGGGCGGCAAGCTGATGTGTCTTTTCATGGCCAATTCCCTCCTGGCTCATAAAGGCGTACGTGGAACCGGGCCAGGCGGGGCCAGCGTGAGCGGACGGATGCTGTCCGTTACCGTAAAAACGCTAAAGACTGGCGTTCAGCCGCCGATCTATTTCTGACGAGTCGAATGGCAGCCGAGACCCACCCGTGAGCAATATTTTTGTCGCCCGTCAGCCCATCTATGACACCAACCGTCTGGTGGTCGCCTCTGAGCTTTTGTTTCGGCCCATGGACGATGACGATCAGTTTGAGGAAAACCGCGCGACCGCCCGGGTCATGATGAGTGCTTTGGTGGACCTGGATTTTGAGGCGGTCAGCGCCGGCCGGCCGGTGCTGATCAACATGACTCGCCCCTTCCTCACCGGCGAGTACACCCTGCCGCTGAACAAAGACCAGGTGATCCTGGAGGTACTGGAAACGGTTGAGGTGGACGAAGAGGTCATCGACGGGGTCAAGCGGCTGTCTCGCGAAGGCTTTCATATTGCGCTCGATGACTTTGAGCTGGGCCTGTCCACCGAACAACTGCTGCCCTACGCCCAGACCGTCAAGCTCGACGTGATGAACCTGTCAGCCGAGCAGCTAAAGGCGCACGTCGACCACCTGCGAGGTCTGGGAAAAGCGCTGCTGGCTGAAAAGGTGGAGACCATGGCCCAATTCGAGATGTGCCAAACCATGGGCTTTGACTATTACCAGGGCTATTTCCTTTCCCGACCCCAGATGGTGGCCGGACGAAGCGTGCCAGCGGGGCTCGCGACCGGCCTGCAGCTCCTCAACGAGCTGAGCCAACCCGACGCTGAACTCGACGAAATCGAAAAGCTGATTCAGCAGGACGTGGGCCTGTCCTACCGCTTGCTGCGGTACATCAACTCCAGCTTTTTTGCCCGCGCGAACAAGATCGGCTCGATCCGCCAGGCGCTGGTCATGATGGGCCTGGTGGAGGTACGCCGCTGGGCGTCGCTCCTCACGCTGGCTGGCGTCCGGTCGCATCCACCAGAGCTGCTGCGGGTCGCCCTGCAGCGCGCCCGCATGTGTGAGCTGCTTGGCGAAGCCATCGGCGATGAGGACGGCGCGCGGTTTTTTACGATCGGCCTGTTCTCCCACCTGGACGTCATGCTGCAGGTGCCGATGGACGAAGTGCTGGAATCGCTGCCGCTCACCGAGGATTTTCGCGCCGCCCTGCAGGACGGCGTAGGCCCCTGTGGCGAGGCCTTAGGCTGCTGCCGGGCCTACGAGCAGACCGACGTCAGCCAGGCCCAAATGCAAGGCTTACCCTTCGAGGCGATCCGCAGCGCTTATTTGAACAGCATGGTGTGGGCTGACGATATCGTTTCCGGTCTGGTTTCCAGCGCTAACTCCGGCCCGGAAACCGCTGCCAAATCGGCCTGATGACCCCCTGCTTAAACCGGCGATCAAAACGCCTCGCTGGCTACAGCTCAAAACTATCGGCAAACACGGCGTCATCCGTCGGCTGAATCTCCACCGCCCCGGCGTCGCAAGGGCTCGACCGCGGTTCTCCACGCTGATCGACCGTCAGCACACAGTCGGCCACCGCACCGAGCACCGGACTGGTGGGAGCCGGCAGAATGACCGGCGTTGGCCCGCCGAAGTCACCCAACGACTGCAGCTCAAGGTCCAGCGCTAGCGTATCGGTCAGCGGATCCACCTGGCAGGTCGCGTCGGTGACCACGTTGCCGCCGAGCGAGATGGGCAAACCTCCGCCGAAAAAGAGCTCGCAGGCACCGTCGATGGCGCTGTTGCTAAAGCGGGAATCCGCGTTCAGTGCCTGGACGCTGGCGCCCGAATCGGGTGAGGTGATGGTGACGTGATCCAGGTCAAGCAAGGTCATAAGGTTGGCCGCCTGGATGGCGCTCGGGCCCGCGGAAACGTTATTGCTGAAGGTCGAATTCTCCAGCGCCAGGACGAGCCCGCCGGACATCACAATGGCGCCGCCGACAGCATCCGCCTGATTGTCAGCCAGCGTGCACCCTCGAAAATCGAGTGCTCCGCCCTCCAGATAGATCGCCCCGCCGGCTCCGGAAAACTCACCGTCCACGTTAACGGCCCGATTGTCTCGGAACACACACTCCTCGAGGTTCAGCGCGCTGTTGTCGCCGAAGATGGCGCCACCGAGGCGGCGAGAAAACCCGCTCATGGTGAGCCCCTGGCCGGTGACGAATGTATCGAAGAGTTCAAAACCGGCACCGACGCTCGCGGTTACGTCGGTGCGATCAAAGTTGAGCTGTGCATCGAACGCAGCCAGCGGGAAGGTCGTATTATCCGCGATCCGGCTGTCCGCAAAATCCGCGTTTACGCTGTCCTCTAGAAACAGCACGGCACCGCGCGATTCGTTGTCGCTGATCCGGGTGTTCGAGACCGTAAGCGTCCCCCCGGAAGCCCTGACGGCGCCGCCGACACCAGTGACCGCGCCGTTATTGATGATCCGTGAGCCGCTGATCACAACGTCGGCGGCCACGGCGTAAAGGGCGCCGCCGGACTGACTGACGTTAAAGGTGTTGCCCGACAGGGTCACCGTCCGCAGCTCAAGGTCGGTATCCCGTACACAGATCCCCCCACCGCGCAGCGCGCTGTTATCGATGATATCGGTGGATTCGATAATTGTGCGCGCCCGCAGAAACAAACCGCCACCCGTACAGGGGCTCGTCGTAGTGACGCTGGAAACGTTGGCTTCGATCACCGAATCGAAGATCTGCACCTGGGGCTCGACCGCGGGATCATCATCCGGGTCGGCAAAAATGGCGCCTCCGAAGGGTGCCCGGTTGTCCAGGAGATGAACACGGCGCAGGGTCATCGACGCCGTTGAATCAGCGTCCATCCGAATAGCGCCGCCGCCATGAGCGAAGCTGGTGGTGCCAAAGCCGGTCACGGTCAGGTCCTGCAAGGTAAGGCTGCCGCCCTCGTGCACATCAAAGGCTCGGAGAAACGATGCAGCGGGTCCCTCCATGACCACGCTACGGCCCATGCCGGCACCTTCGATCGTGATAGAGGACGCAATATCGAAATCACCCTCCGAGGCAGCGTCGGTTCCTTCGGTGATCAGTGTGATCGTATCCCCGGGGAGCAAGATGGTGTCCGGGCCCGGGTTGAGCTCAGCAAACATAATCGCTCCGCGAAGACTGCAGTCGATGGGTGTGGCGGTGCACGCGGTGGCCCCCGGATCGTCGTCAATGCGGTCCACCTCGAGGGTGGCGGCTCCAACGGTCTGCCCCAGCAGCAGCGCTGCTGCCACAACAACGGGTCGAGTATTCATAGCTGGCCTCCGAAACAGCCGTTACGGCTATTCAGTATTTGCC
>JBCDKA010000261.1:0-3908 GCA_038747195.1 Pseudomonadota bacterium | reverse complement strand
GCCCTGATCAGCGGCGCGTTGCCGCGGGCCATCGAACGCCGTATCGGTTTTCCCTACAGCGAACAAATGGTGGAACGCTCCCGTCGATCGGTGGGGGGCACAATGGCTGCGGCGGAGGCGGCGCTCGAGTGTGGGGTGGCCGTCAATCTCGCTGGCGGGACCCACCACGCGTTTGCGGACACCGGCGGCGGCTACTGTGTGCTGAACGACGTGGCGGTGGCCGCACGTTATGCACAAACCAGCCTTGGGGTGGGCCAGGTGCTGGTCGTCGATCTGGATGTGCATCAGGGTGACGGCACCGCCGCCATCTTCTCGGAAGACAGCTCCGTTTTTACCTTTTCGATGCACGGCGGAAAAAACTACCCCACCCGGAAACAGATCAGCGACCTGGATGTGGCCCTCGATGATGGAACCGACGACGAGGCCTATCTGAAGCAGCTTGAGGGCATCCTGCCCGAGCTGCTGCGGGAGCTCCAGCCCGACCTGGTTTTCTATCTGGCGGGCGCTGATCCTTTTGCGGGAGACCGACTCGGTCGACTCAGCTTGAGCAAAACAGGTCTGGCGCAGCGCGACAGCCGGGTGTTTAATTTTCTGCGTACGGCGGGCGTTCCCGCGGCGGTGTGCATGGCCGGCGGCTACGCAGACAGTGTTGAAGATATCGTGTCGATCCATACCGCTACGGTGCTCGCAGCCCACGAGAGCTGGCGGCGGTGGCAGGGAAAACCTGCTGGATAGGTTTACTTGCTGGTTGATAGCAAGTATCTTGGCGGGATGCCCCAACCCGCACTCACTCAGGCTCAGCGTACGGCGCTGTCGGACACCGCGATGATCGACGCCGCCATTTTGCTGATTGTGAGTCTGGGCCCCGAAAAAACCACGCTAAAAGCGCTCGGCGAGGCTTCCGGCTACAGCCGGGGGCTAGTGACCTATCGTTTCGGCAGCAAGGCGGGTCTTTTTAAGGCGGTCATCAAGACCGTTTCCGAGCGCTGGCTAGACACCTTCGAGAAAGCGGTCGACGACAAGTCCGGCATCAGCGCAATCCTCAGTACCGCCGAAGCGTATCGCCAGTTTGTCCTGAGATCGCCCAAGGACATTCGCGCCATGCATATTCTGAGCTACCACTCCGTGGAACCCGGTTGTGGGCACGCCGACATGGTCCGCAAGGTTATCCGCGCGCAACGCGACCAGCTCGCCCAGTGGGTGAAAGATGGTCAGCAGCAGGGCACGGTCTGCGCAGACGTGGACCCGCAGGTTTTTGCGGCCCGTTTTGTGGCCTATACCAGCGGCATGGTGTGGGCCTGGATGCTCGGCACCCGCGATATCGATTTCGAGGCCGCCCATGCGGCCTTCCAGCGACAGATTAACTTCGAACTCTCCCGACAGGCTGACGCCTGACCTACAGGAACCCAGAGACAATGACAGACGCATATATCTACGATCATGTACGCACGCCTCGCGGCCGCGGCAAACCCAACGGTTCGCTCCACGAGGTGACCCCCATCGAGCTGGTGCGCCAGGTGCTGGAAGCGCTGCGTGACCGCAACGAGCTCGATACCAGCAAGGTCGACGACGTGGTGATGGGCTGCGTGTCGCCCGTTGGAGAGCAGGGCGCCAACGTCGCACGCGTCGGCGCGCTGATGGCTAACTACGATCAAACGGTGCCGGGCAAGCAGCTCAACCGGTTTTGCGCATCAGGCCTCGAAGCCGTCAACACGGCGGCGTCACAGATCATGGCCGGCCAGTCAGACCTATGCATCGGCGGCGGCGTGGAATCGATGTCCCGCGTGCCGATGGGGTCCGACGGTGGCGCCATGGCCGTGGATCCTCACGTGGCCTACAACACCTATTTTGCGCCTCAGGGTATCGGCGCGGATCTGATTGCGACCAAGTACGGCTTCAGCCGAGAGGACGTAGACGCGTACGCGGCGGAAAGCCAGGCGCGGGCAGCTAACGCCTGGGACAACGGTTATTTCGACAACGCGGTGATCGAGGTGAAAGATCAGCTGGGCATGACGCTGCTGGACCGGGACGAGCACATGCGTCCTGGCACCACCGCTGAAGATCTGGCGGGCCTCAAGCCGGCGTTTGTGATTCCCGGCGAGCAGTTCGGCTTCGACGCTGTGGCCCTCCAGCGGTATCCGGAGGTAGAGCGCATCAACCACGTCCACACCGGTGGCAACAGCTCCGGCATTGTCGACGGCGCTGGCGCGGTGCTCATCGGCAGCAAAGCAATCGGCGACAGCCTCGGGCTGAAGCCGCGGGCTCGGATCAAAGGCTTTGCCTCGATCGGGTCGGAGCCGACCATCATGCTGACCGGCCCAGGCCCATCAGCGGAAAAAGTGCTCAAACGATGCGGCATGAGCACAGCGGACATCGATCTGTTCGAGCTTAACGAGGCCTTTGCCTCAGTCGTGCTGCGCTACATGCAGCAACTCGACATCGATCACAGCCAGATCAACGTCAACGGCGGCGCGATTGCCCTGGGGCATCCCCTGGGCGCCACCGGCGCGATGATCTTCGGCACCGTGCTGGACGAGCTGGAGCGGCGTGACCTCAACACCGCGCTGGTCAACCTTTGTATTGGTGCCGGTATGGGCACCGCCACCATTATCGAACGGGTATAACCATGGCTGAAACCATTCAACTTGCCGTCGCGGACGGCATCGCCACCCTGACGCTGGACGTCCCAGGCCGCAGCATGAACGTTGTCACGGACCAGTTTCTGGACGACCTGAACGAGGCGGTCGAGAAGGTTGTCCAGGACGACCAGATCAAAGGCGCCATCATCACCTCAGCCAAAGACGCGTTTGTCGCCGGTGCTGACCTGATGTGGCTGGTCAACGTCTACGACGCCAAGCTGCCGCCCAGCGAGCTGCTCGAGAAAAACCTTAAGTTCACGCGGGCCCTGAGAACGATGGAAACCTGCGGTAAACCGTTTGTCGCGGCGCTGAACGGCACCGCTCTCGGCGGTGGGCTGGAGATTGCGCTGGCGTGTCATCAGCGTATCGCGGCCGACAATCCCAAGGCGGTCTTCGGCCTGCCGGAGGTTCAGGTAGGGCTCCTGCCGGGCGCCGGCGGCACCCAGCGCCTGCCGCGCCTGATCGGCGTGCAGCCCGCGCTGGAGCTGATCACGCAAGGTACCCACGTGCCTGCGTCCAAGGCGGTCAAGCTCGGCTTCATCGACCAGGTGGTGCCGGCGGACCAGCTGCTGGACGCGGCGGTGGCCTGGATCAACGACAACCCCGAGGCGGTGCAGCCCTGGGATCAGAAGGGCTTCAAGGTACCCGGTGGCGCCGGCGCCTTTAACCCCAAGATCGCCCAGGTGTTTATGGGCGGCAGCGCGCTCGTGGCCCAGAAAACCAACCACAACTATCCGGCACCCATCGCCATCCTGTCCTGCGTCTACGAGGGCACCATCGTGCCGATCGATACCGGTCTGAAAATTGAGTCGCGGTACTTCACGTCGCTGTTCCAGAACGCGGTTTACCGCAACATGACCCGGACGCTGTTCATCAACAAAGGCGCCGCCGAAAAAGGCGCTCGCCGGCCGAAGGACGTGCCGCCGGCGCAGTGCAAAAAGATCGGCATGCTCGGCGCCGGCATGATGGGTGCGGGCATCGCGTTTGTCAGCGCCCGCGCCGGTATGGACGTGGTGCTGCTGGACAGCACCCTCGAAGCCGCCGAGAAGGGTAAAGACTATTCCCGGGGGCTGCTGGCCAAGCGCCTGCAAAAGGGACGTACAACCCAAGAGAAGATGGACCAGCTCCTTTCCCGCATCCACCCGACCACCGAGTACGCGGATCTCGACGGCTGCGACCTGGTGATCGAAGCGGTCTTCGAAGACCGGGATATCAAGGCGGACGTGACCACCAAGGCGGAAGCGGTACTGGCGGCAGACAAGGTTTTTG
>JBCDKA010000260.1:0-3930 GCA_038747195.1 Pseudomonadota bacterium | reverse complement strand
TGCCGGATGGGCCTGATGGCCTTCCCGCTCGGTGCGGTGCGCGCTTACCTGCCCGATCGGGCGGTACCTCGCAGCGTTGATCGATACGTTGCGGCAGCATTCAAAGCCATCGAGGCAGACGAGCTAACGCCAGACTCCACAAAAAAATGACTCACCGATGATGAGCCAACCCGATCGCCCCGTTGGGCGGGTCGGGTTTCTTGGTTGAGGTTTGCGCTTCGCGTCCAGAAATGTGAGAGCTATCTCTCTAAGCCATTCATGAGAATCGATCATCCGCAAGCGGCGTCGTGGCCGCAGACGTTGCTCAAAACCCGGGCGTTAAGGAGAAGGGGCAAAACGCTCCGCGGACTGTGTCGATCGAGACTACACTTTTTCTTGTGGCGGGAAATTTAGCTAGTGTCCTGACACGTTAGGCCGTTGGGTTCAGCCGGTCGCGCGAAGAGTGCCGGCAGCGCTAAGCGAAGCGGCAATGGTAGCCTGCCCTAACGCAAGCCCCCCATCATTAGCGGGCAGGTGTCTCGGCGACAGAACGTTGATCCCTTCGCTAGCCAGCCTGCTGGTGACCGAACCCAGCATCAGCTGGTTTTGAAAAACACCGCCCGAGAGGCACACGGTACCCATCGCATGACTCTGGCAAAGCGATAGCGCCAGGTCCGAAACACCCTGCGCGAGCCCATGATGGAACCGCGCCGCCATCAGCGCCCGCGGTGCACCTCCTCTGAGGTCCTCAAGCAACCCCTCCCAAAGCGAGGCCCAGGATAGGTTGGCCAGCTGATCTGACGTGGTCGTCAGATCAACGGAATAAGGACTGGACGACCCTTCGACAAAAGCGCTGGCGGCGAGCGACTCGAGCTCCATGGCCGCTTGGGCCTCATGAGACATGCGATCGGGGCAGATCCCCAGCAGAGCGGCCACGGCGTCGAAAAGGCGACCTGCCGAGGAACCCAGCGGACTGTTCACCGCACGCTCTGACATTTGCTGAATCATGGCGACCGGCCGCGCCGCAAGCTGATCGATGGCGCGCAATTCTCTGTAACGTTCAAGCACGTTGGACCAGCCAAAAGCCACATGGAGATGGGCCCAGGCGTTGCGCCACGGTTCCTGCATGGCTTTGATACCGCCCGGCATCGGGACCGGCTGGAACCGACCGAGCCGCTCGAAGCCGGAAAAACGGGTCTTCAGAAACTCTCCGCCCCACAACGTTCCGTCCTCACCAAGCCCGAGCCCGTCCAGCACCACGCCAAGCACCGGATCAGCGTCGAGCGCCAGGCCGTGCTCCGCCATGCAGGAGGCCACGTGTGCGTGATGGTGTTGAACCTGAACCGTGTTCAACGACGGAAAGTGTTCCCCCGCAATGCGGCTGGGGATGTAGTCGGGATGCGCATCGATCGCAATGAGCTCAGGCTCAAAGTCGTACAGCTTGAGATACAGCGCCAGGTTGGCGAGAAAATCCCGCTGGGCGGCAGCGTCCTCCATATCGCCGACATGTTGGGAAACGACCGCCGTGGCGCCATCGAGGCGGCAAAACGTGTTCTTCAGCTCGCCACCCAATGCCAGAATTTTTCCGCACGCCCCGAAGGAGTCGGCGAGCGAAATCGGCTCGGGAGCAAAGCCGCGAGCGCGACGCAGCAGCTGATTGTGGCTGCGCCCCGCCAGCATCACTGAGTCGTCCAGTCGATTTACGATCGCCCGATTGTGCATCAAAAAGAAGTCAGCAATACCCGCAAGCTTCTCGCGCGCGAGGTCATTATCGATGACCTGCGGCTCGTCGCTGCGATTGCCGGAGGTCATCACCAGCGGCGCCTGAAAGTCCTCCAGCAGCAGGTGGTGGAGCGGCGTGTACGGCAGCATAAACCCCAGCGTGTGCTGGCCTGGCGCAACGCCGGGCGCCAGGTCGCCAGGCCGAGCCGGCAGCACGACAATCGGCGCCTGCCGCGAGGTCAGTGCTGCAACGTCCGCGTCGCTGGGCTCAGCGTATTGTCCGATGACGTCTAAATCACGGGCCATCAGCGCAAAAGCTTTCTGATAACGACGCTTCCGCTGCCGCAGCGTGTCAACGGCCGTATCGCTGGTTGCCAGGCATGCCAGATGAAAGCCGCCGATACCTTTTATCGCGATGATCTTTTCGTCCTTCAGCAGCGCCGCGGCGACCGCGATCGGGTCATCATCCGGCGCGGCAACCGAATTGCCACTCGCGTCCTCCAGCCATACCTTAGGCCCGCAAACCGGGCAGGCGTTGGGCTGAGCGTGAAAGCGCCGATCAGCGGGATCTTCGTACTCCGCGTGACACTGATCACAAAGCTCAAATTCGGCCATGCTGGTGTTGGGTCGGTCGTAAGGCACCTGGCGGATGATGCTGAGCCTTGGGCCACAGTGTGTGCAGTTGGTAAATGGATAACGGTAGCGTCGGTTCGACGGATCCCGGATGTCCGCCAGACATGCTGGGCAGGTCGCCGCGTCAGCCGCGATGTTGGTAGCCGTCAACCCGTCACTGCTCGCGGCAATCTCAAACGATGCCGGCCGATCGCCGTCCGGCTTTGCGGGGGTCCGCTCCACCGCCTCTACCAGCGCCAGCGGTGGCGTGTCCTCCGCCAACGCCCGGGCAAACCGGGCGAGCTGATCGTCAGCTCCCCACGCGTCGATCAGGACTCCCTGCGCATCGTTCACGACGGTGCCGGTCACCTCGCAGCTGCGGGCGATACGCCAAACGTTTGGTCGGAATCCCACGCCTTGCACCGTTCCGCGAACGCGGATCGACTCTCGCTGCATCAGTGCACCGTACACACCATGCAGGGATCGAAAGAGCGGACGATATGCTGCACGGCAATCGGATCCACCTCGCCTTCGCGCACGGGCGCGCCGACCAACGCCTGCTCCAGGGCGCCAGGGATCTCCGCCCCGTCCCGAGGCGAAAAGTTCCAGGTTGTGGGGGAAACGATCTGGTAATTTTGAATCTGTCCCTGCTCCACCTGGAGCCAGTGCCCAAGGCTGCCGCGCGCCGCCTCGATGGTGCCAAAGCCTCGTCCGTCCTCCGGCATGTCTCCGTGGCTGCAGAACGGCTCACCGGGCTCGATCTCATCAACCCAGCGCTCCATCTCCTGCAACACTCTCGCCGCTTCCAAAAGCCTTGCAATCACCCGGGCACGGACGTTGCCGCCGCTTTGGCTGACCAACTCCCGCAGCAGACTGTTGCCGTGAACAACCTGACGGGCCAGCGCACCCACCTCCACTACATCACCGGCTAATCGGGGGGCCTTGCACCAGGTGTACCCATCGGGGGCATCCGCCTCGGGTTCGGTGATTCCGTTGAACGGATGACGAGGTTCCTCCCGATGCGCCATCCAGCTGGACGTTAGATCCTCGCGGATCCAGGCCGGATCAAAAACTGCCGTAACGCCATCGTGCCAGACGCCTGGATTGAACAGATGACCGTTGTCCTGCGGATAGACGCCGTAGCTAAGATAGCGATCACACGCTCGACCCATTGTCGAAAGGTTCAGCGATTCAGCGAGGTGCAGGAAATGACCGAAGTCGCAGCTAAGCGGCGACCTCGCGTTACGCCAACTCTCAAGGTCCTCAACATTCCGCAGCGAGCAAACCGTCTCCAACGAGTCGCCGAAAAGGTGGGTCTCCAGGAAACGGCGAAAACTAAAGAGCAGGGTCTTGATTCGAGTCAGGTCGCGCAGCTCTAGGCCACGGGTAGTTCCACCCGGCTGAATCGCCAGGCTGTGCGGCCACTTGCCGGCCAGTACCCCCATTAGATGCAGGAACTCCGCACGGGCCGGCAGGAACTGAGCCGACGCGCTGCCGGTCTGCGCTTTGAACCTTGCCGCGGCCTCGGTGAACCAGGGTTCCCCGGCATAAACCTCGCGCGCAAAATCGGGCATGAAAAACAGGTAGAAGTGTGTCAGATGATCCGCAACATTTTCG
>JBCDKA010000259.1:0-3956 GCA_038747195.1 Pseudomonadota bacterium | reverse complement strand
CCCTCGTCTACGGCTGGGCGGAGCCTGGCTCTGATCGGATCGGCGTCAACCCAGGCTGGATAAGACTGCAGTGCGACCTGGATACACCCAAGATGCGAAAATTCCAGCAGTGGCTGCGGCCAGACAGCTGACCGTCACGACGGGTTGCGCCAAAGCGTCACGCGCGTGTGAACGCGCACATAGTCCTGCAGCCCCTGCACGTAGACAATCTCGGATAGCACCAGGCGGATATCCTTGCGGTTTGCCCGGATGAAGATCGACGCCTACCTCCTAAGTCTTTGCGCAAGTTGAGTGTCCACGAGACTGCGGGACATATGGGGTCGAAGAACTGCGAAGAGCCCTGGATCGGAAGCCTGACTGGAACCGGAGACCTGGCTGGCGCACGAGCCGCAGCGGATTATCCGCGCAACCCATGTTTGGGTCGGTGGCCGCTGCTACTCGAAGCTATCGGAAAACAGTAGGTCCGCCTGGATGCTGATCGTAAAGATCTGAGGTTGCGAGGTGTCCTGTCCGCCATTGGCGACGCCACCGTTGTCGCTTGCGACGACGGTAAAACTGGAGCTACCGCTCTCGCCGGGTGCTGGTGTGTAAGTAAGGGTGCCAGCGGCATCGACCGTGGGAGGAACGGTGAACAGCGTTGGGTTAGCCACGCCGGCAACTAAGACAGTCACTTGTTGGCCCGCCTCGTTGGGTGCACCGGGGTCTAGGCTGGCCCAGTTGCTGACCGTCTGCGGACCGGCGTCTTCGCCGACTGGCGGCGGGTCGTCAGCGTTCAGTACCGGCGGATCGTTGACCGAATTGACCGTGATGGTAAAAGTCTGGAAGCCCGACACGTTGACCCCGCCGTTGGCCATGCCGCCGGAGTCCACGACCCGCACGTCAAAGGTACTCGCACCGCTGACGTCCTGGCGAGGGTCATAGATCAGATTCCCCAAGGTGTCGATCGTAGGCAGCACAGAAAACATGCCGGGATTAGAGACCGCCGCAACCTGATAGGTGAGCGCAAACTGGTTGCTCTCGTTTGGGCCGGGATCGAAAGCTGACCATCCGGAAACCGTTACGCCGCCCGGGTCCTCGTTGACCGCAGGCGGATCGGCAGCAACAAAACTCGGCGCGTCGTTGACCGGCATGATGTCCAGCGTCACGTTCAGCAGGTTTTCGTCGCTGGCGAAACCGCCGAGAGCGCCGACCGCACTGGAGATGTCCACACTCTCACCAGGCACTCGCCAGCGCCCGTCCCACATACGCACCGCTAGGCCGCCGGGCTGTCCGAAGTAGTTTACCGCCGGCACAAAACGCAGCCAGGCGTCGCTGCCGAGGACAAGTGCAGATGTGTCGCTTAGAGCGCCCGGCAGGTCCTGCCAGTCGACGCCGTTAAGCGCATACTGCCATTGGCCCTGACCGGGCGCAGAGGAATCGCCGATGACGCCGACGCCGCCAAACGCATCAACGTCGAGGTAGTTGAGCGCTACGGTGACGTCTAGTCGGCTGCCGCTGGCGTTGGTATCGTCCTCGAGTTCGTCGAGCAGAAATGAGGTTGCTCCACCGACCCGCAGCGGTGCCGCGTTGCCGAACACCACGTAAGTCTCGCCTTCATCATCCGTGCTTGGATCAGCGCTATCGGCGCCAATGATCATATCGTCGATGCCGTCGCCGTTAACGTCGCCGGCGCCACTGACCGAGCGGCCCGAGCGGTCATCAGCATCGACGCCGTTGAGCACGAAACCGTTGCTGCCATCCAGGTCTGCCAGATTGAGGCTGGCAGGAAAGCCCGAATCGCTGCCAAACACCACGTAGGTCTCGCCTCCATTATTGACACCCGGATTTGCGAGATAGGCGCCAATGATCACATCATCAGTGCCGTCGCCGTTAACGTCGCCAGCGCCGCTGACCGAGCGGCCCGACAAGTCATTGCCGTCGATGCCGGTGAGTACAAAGCCGCTGCTGCCGTCCAGATCGGCCAGATTGAAACTGGCGGGGAAACCCAAATCGGTGCCAAACACCACGTAAGTCTCGCCCTCATTTAGGGCGTTCTTATTCGCAAAATAGGCGCCAATGATCACGTCGTCAATGCCGTCGCCGTTGATGTCGCCAGCGCCGCTAACCGAGCGACCCGAGCGATCATTAGCCCCAATTCCGTTAAGCACAAAGCCACTGCTGCCGTCCAGATCAGCCAGATTGAGGCTTGCAGGAAAACCCGTTGCGCGGCCAAACACGATATAGGTCTCGCCTACAGAGGTGCTCATCAGGTCGGCGAGATAGGCACCAAGGATCACATCGTCAATGCCGTCGCCGTTTACGTCGCCGGCTCCGCTGACCGAGCGGCCCGAGAAATCACCAGCGTCGATGCCGTTGAGTACAAAGCCGTCGCTGCCGTCCAGGTCAGCAAGATTCAGGCTGGCGGGGAAACCCGAATCGCTGCCAAATACCACGTAGGTCTCGCCCTCATAGTTAGTGCCGGAACCGGCGTAGGGGGCACCAATGATCACATCGTCAATGCCATCACCGTTGACGTCCCCCGCGCCGCTAACCGAGCGGCCCGAACGGTCATAGTTGTCAATGCCGTTGAGGACAAAGCCGCTGCTGCCGTCGAGGCTTGCCAAATTGAGACTGGCGGGAAAACCCGTTGTACGGCCGAAAACCACGTAGGTCTCGCCTTCATAGTCGGCGCTCTGATCAGCCCCGTAGGCGCCAATAATCAAATCGTCGATGCCGTCACCATTGACGTCACCGGCGCCACTGACGGCGTCGCCAGCGAAGTCACTGACGTCGATGCCTTCGAGCAAAAAACCAGTGCTGCCGTCCAGATCAGCCAGATTCAGACTCGCAGGAAATCCGGTTGCACGGCCAAACACCACGTAGGTCTCACCCTCATTGCTGGTTCCGGGATCGGCGAGATCTGCGCCAATGATCACATCGTCGATGCCGTCGCCGTTGACGTCCCCCGCGTCGCTGACGGAGCGGCCGGAAAAATCATTAGCATCAATGCCGAAGAGCACGAAGCCGTTACTGCCGTCCAGCTGACTTAGTTCAATGCTTTCCTGCACGAACGCCGAGCCAGGAGAAAGTACGGCGGCTATGGCGATGGCCAATGGCCCCTTCCTAAACTTCTGGCCGCATGCTCGATTCATTGTTTTCGTCTCTACGCGTGTTGCAAGCATCATACGAAGCTCGTGGCCAGAATTCAGTGACGAGTATGTAACGGTTTCCCAGCGATGGATAGCCAGGTCGATACTGAAGCGCAATCCGCCTGGGCGCTGACCGGGTTGGCCTTAAACCCGGGCTGGATCCGGCTTCAGTGCGTCCTGGACACGCCAAAGACGCGGAAATTCCAGCAGTGGCTGCGGGCCGGATAGCTAAACCAACCCTGCGATACCTGCGAGTCGTCGCACCGACACCATCTGCGGGTCCCGCCCCTTGGCGAGTTAGAGCTCCTCGAAACCGTTCAGGAATATCGTCTCTGGTGCAAAGCTCACCGAAAAGGTTTGAGTCATCGAGCTATCCTGACCACCATCAGCTGTTCCACCGTCGTCCACAAGCTGCGCTGCGACCGTGGCGCTTCCCTGGTTGCCGCTGAGCGTGAAACTCAGCGTCCCGTCATTGCTGATCGCAACTGAATCGATTACGCCGGCAGGATCGGCCTGGACGTTGAGCTGGAAGGTCAAATTCTGGCTGACTTCGTCAGGACCGCCGGCACTGATGCCGGTTGCCCAAGCAGGCAGGGTCTGAGTCAGGGGTTGACCGTCAACGATGGTGACATCCGGGCCCGCAGTAAAACTTGGCGCGTCATTTACGGGCTGAACGGTGATTGTCACCGTACCCGTTGCGGTGATGAAGCCGTCAGTGATGTCGTAAGTAAAGCTCGCAACGCCGACCGCGTCGGCCGCAGGCTGGAAGTCAAAGTCGCCATTGGCGCTCAAGGTCACCTGCCCGCCAACGCCAGACGCGGCAAAGGT
>JBCDKA010000258.1:0-3970 GCA_038747195.1 Pseudomonadota bacterium | reverse complement strand
GCGGCCACACCGCCGATCCGCTCCAGGCCGACATAGGCCACCACACGGCCATCCGGCAGCGTGGACACAGCGAGCGCTTCCGGCTCGGGGCCCTTGTTGTCGCTGCGGCTTTCCAGACTCGGGCCTTCATCGTTGTTGGAGTTGAAGTGGTCCGGAAAGGCGGCGGCGGTTCGCTGCTCAAGATCGTCACCGCTGTCGTACACCAGATTGCCAAACCGATCCCAGATGGTGAACGAGCGCGCGCCATACACCTGCAGCCGCTCGAGCTCCGGGTCATCGTCCAGGTTGCCGTCGACCGTCGAGGCACCCAGCCGGCCGAGCTGCTCGTTTTGCTGCAGATCGGTTGCGTTGGGGAATACGTTCGGGTCCAGCGTCAGATCGCCGATCCGCTCGTCTTCACCACGATCGTCTCCCTCGTTGGCGGTGACGAAGTAGGTATTGCCGTCAGCGTCAGCGTAGGTGGCGATCGTGTCGGGCATGAACATGCCCCAGACCGGCCAGTTGGTGATGTTGATGGCGTTATCGCGATCGGAAGCGTCCAGGCCGGCCGGCTGCGTGAAATCGATCAGACCCAGCACAACCGGGGTCGGCTCCGGGTTGAGCGGCACGCTGCCGTCGACCGGGATCGGGGTATCGAGCAGTCCAAAATCGTTATCGTTCAGCACCGCGAGCCGACCGTCCGGCAGGAGCGCCAGACCCTCAGGCTTGTCACCCGCCTGATAACCGATCGACGGAAGGTTGGTGATTTTGACTTTGTCGACCGGCCGGATGCCGAGCGCCGCGAGATCATCCGGCGTGTGTTGCTCAAGCGTCAGGCCTGCGTTGAGTGCCGGTGCGCTTGGGTCACGCAGGTTGGTGGCACCCAGCAGGCTGATCTTGGAAATCGGCTTCTTCGCTGTGGCGCTCACCGCCGAGTCGCGTTCGATCACGTAGAACTCGCTGTTGCCTGCGTAGACCGCATCACCAATCTTGTCGACATTTCCCTCGCGGAATGCGGGCTTGTTGAGCAGGTAAACGTATTCGGCGACGACCGATCCATCGGCTGGGTCGATGCCGAGCATGCGAATGATGCGAGAGGCATCACCGGCGGCGCGATCGGGATTGGACAGCGGCGTCTGGATAAACGCATAGAGAATGCCTGCGTCGGTATCCAGGGCCATCGCCTCAAAGCCCCGGTTGCGGCGGCGATTGGCGTATTCCGCCGGCAGCGTTTCGCTGCCATAAGTGCCAACGGGCTGCCCGGCGGCGGCCGCGGTGCCGTCCGGGATGTAGCGATTCAGCAGCTGACCGGCCGGATCGAACTGGTAGATCGCCGGACGGTATTCATCCACCATCCAGTAGTTGCCCGCCCCGTCGATCACCACACCTTCCAGGTCCGCACCAAACTCGTCGAGCGGCAGCGCGATGCCGTTGAGATCCACGGGCTCTTCGTCAGCTCCGTCGATATTCGGCAGCCCCGTGATCGGCGTGGTGCCATCCGCACGGGTCAGCAGCAGCGTGTCGGTGATACTGATCGTGTTGTCGGTCGCCAGCTCGAAACGGACGACGCGTGCCTGGTAGTCCGGCAGCACAAACGGACGCTCCACCGCGCCGTCGTTGTCCACGTCCGTCGGCTCCCCGTTTGGACCCCGATCGGGCACGGTCACAAACTGCAGCGCGCCCGAGGTGGCGTCCATGCCTTCGTACCAAAGGCCCGAGAATCCACCCAGCAAAATCTCCTGGCCGGCGGGCGTGGTGCCCAGCACCGGGAGGGTCGGGAATTCGATACTCGTGGCGTCCGGCAGACCCCGCGAGTGGTCTTTCAGACCGAGGGGCAGCACGTCCAGGACCGTTGCGGAGGCGAGATCAACAACGCCGACGGCGTTAGCCTCTTGCAGCGTCACGTACGCGACGTCGCCTGCCGGCGAAACGGCTACATATTCAGGCTCCAGGTCGCGGCCAGCGACCGTGCCGTCAAAGATGCGGATACCGCGAGCCCGCAGGGTTGCCTCCTGGCCGTCAAAGGCTGAGAAGTCCGCCAGCTGGGCTGTTGCCTTATCCAAACCTTCGGTCAGATCGATGACCGTCACCGAGCCGCGCGGGTCGGTACCGTTCGGTTCGCCTTCGTTGGCTGACAAGATGTAATTCCCGTCCGGGCTGAAAACCACGTTGTCGGGCAGGACGCCGGCACCAAAAATCCGCAGCAGATTGCCGTCGGGATCGAACACCGCGATCACACCCGGCGTCGTGGCGCTGGCGCTTTCGATGGCGGCAGCAATCAGGCCGTCGCTCGCGGCAACGCTAGTCACTCCTGCACCGTAGGGGGATACATCGATCTGCAGCAACAGCACCGGCGTATCCGGATCGCTGATGTCGATGACGTCCACCGTGTTGTCGTTGGAGTTGGTCACGAACACCCTGCCCGTGCTGGAGTCATGACTTAAGATCTCAGCGCCGTTGCCGGCGAAACTGCCGCGCAGGTCGAGCTGGAAATCCGGTGTACCTGCGGTGGCAGTGATGGCGGCGGCGGCCAGGGCAATAGCCGCCGTCAGAGTTCGAAAACGGGGTTTATGGGTCATGTGCGCGCCTTTGATGACGTTTTAGTTAGCGGGGGAGCCGCAAGTAGACGGGACACGTTTTGCAAAGCCGTTGCGGTTTTGTGACAGAGATATTGCAGGCTCGAAATACCCCCGGCGGGATGGTTCTGTATGTTGGCAGTCTGGCGATTTGAGCCCTGTAACAAGTCGCTCGGGTGCCCGTATCTAGCGTGAGCCGAGCGTTTAAGGCGACCAGCTTCAATGGACCAAACCCGAGACCAAATCCGTACATTTAGTTGAGCGAGACCTATGCGAGCCGAAACAACGCACCAGCAACGCCCCAGATTTCAACCCTGGCAACGCAACCTGATTGTGATCCTGGTCTTCCTCATCACCGACCAGCTGGCGTTTCCGCTCTACCAATTTCTGGGGATCGAGATGAATTGGGATTCGCTGACCGAGCGACTTTTGCTGAATCACAGCTGGCAGCTCTTTCCGCCGCTGGCGATTGCTGCGCTTTTTTTCGGTTTTCGCCGGGCGCCCTGGGCGCTGGGACTGCAGGCCAGCCTGTGGACCGGTCTGGCCTTTGGGATGTTTTGTACCCTCCCTATGCTGATTGGCTACGCCCTCTTCGGCTCCTTCAGCCCGGGCGAGCGGCCGCTATGGAGCCAAACAGCGTACTCGCTGTTCCCTGGCGTGTTCGAAGAGATCTTTTTTCGGGGATTCTTGTTTGGGCTGCTGTTTCGCTTCGGCGGCTGGGGCTTTCTGCCGGCCAGCCTTCTTGGCGCGGTGTTCTTCGGGGCAGGCCATATGTGGCAGGGTGCGGATCTCGCTGAGACCGTGGGTGTTGTCGCCATCACCGCCACCGGCGCGGTGTGGTTTGCGTATCTCTACGCCGAGTGGGACGACAACCTGTGGGTGCCGATCACCTTCCACGTGCTGATGAACGCCTGGTGGGGGCTGTTTGCGATCAGCGACACGGCCCTCGGGGGCGCCGTGGGCAACATCTTTCGGTTTGCGACAATTGCGCTGTCCATTGCCGTCACCGTTGGGATGGTGAGGCGACGAGGCTCAGGCTCCCGGCTCCATGGGCGCTGGCTCGTGCAGCGCGCGATGCCGGAGCCCCTCAAGTCGGCGGCTTGAGGTCAGTACCCGTCGAGAGGCTATGATGTCACTGCCCACGCAAAACGTCTCCTATGAAACCTAAGAAATCCAGCAAGGTGTTAGTCCTTGGCCTCACGCTTTTTGCGCTGCAGGCCGTGGCGCAGCAGACCGATCATCAGGGCTTCGCTGTCGAGGCCAACGGGAAGCGCCTGGTCGTTCGCCCGCAAACACCTGCCGAGGCCTACGAATATCTGCAGCAAACCCTGAGTCAGATGAGTTTCTTCGACGCCAATGGCTATGACGTGTCCCTGCCCGACCACCAGGGCTTCGACGAGGAAGGAGAAACCGGG
>JBCDKA010000257.1:0-4005 GCA_038747195.1 Pseudomonadota bacterium | reverse complement strand
CCATGAGTCTGCGAAAGGTTGCGTTTGTGGATCGCGACGGCACCATCATCGAGGAGCCGGAAGACTTCCAGGTTGATCGACTCGACAAGGTGCGCTTTGTTGAAGGGGTGATTCCCGCGCTCCTCGCGCTGCAGGACGACGGCTACGAGCTGGTCCTGGTCAGCAACCAGGACGGGCTGGGAACCGAGTCGTTTCCCACGAAAGACTTTGAACCGCCGCACCATCTGATGCAGCAGATACTGACGTCGCAGGGCATTCAGTTCGTGGCGGAACACATCGATCCGTCGCTGCCCGAAGCGCAGTCACCCAACCGTAAACCGGGTATCGGGATGCTGCTGGACTACCTCAAGCGGGGGGATCTGGATCTGGCGCGAAGCGTGGTGATCGGCGATCGGGATACCGACCTCGAGCTGGCTGAGAACCTCGGCGTGCCAGGTCACAAGCTCACCGCGGACTACGGCTGGCCGGATATTCTCCAAGTGATGCGGGGCCGGCTGCGTCAGGCCAGCACCGAGCGCAATACGAATGAAACGCGCATTGCGGTGAAGGTAGACCTGGATAGCACCCAGCCGATCAGTAACCAAACCGGCATCGGTTTTTTTGACCACATGCTCGATCAGCTTGCCTCTCATGGCGGGTTTGCGCTCACGCTTGAGTGTGCGGGCGACCTGCACATCGATGAGCACCACACGGTGGAAGACTGCGCGCTCGCTCTAGGATCTGCGCTTCGCGAGGCGCTGGGTGACAAGCGTGGTATCGGGCGCTATGGGTTTGTGCTGCCGATGGATGAATCGCTGGCGCAGGCGGCGGTAGACCTCAGCGGGCGTGCGCGGTTTGCCTTCGAGGCAGACTTTCCTCGCGACAACGTGGGCGAGCTGTCCACCGAAATGGTGGAACATTTTTTTCATTCGCTGAGCGATTCGCTGGTCTGCGCGCTGCATCTCAAGGTCACCGGTGAAAACACGCATCACATGGTGGAGGGGCTGTTTAAAGCCTGTGGGCGTGCCCTGCGCCAGGCGTTTGCCCGCGATGCGGGTGGTGCGCTGCCTAGTACGAAAGGGGTGCTCTGATGTCCTCGGTTGTGCTGGTGGACTCCGGAGGCGCAAACATCGGCTCGGTGAAATACGCCCTGGCGCGGCTGGGCGTTGAGGCGGACATCTGTGCGGATGGCGACGAGATTCAGCGGGCGGACAAGGTCATCATGCCGGGCGTTGGCGCCGCGGGTGCTGGCATGGTGCGGCTCCGGGAGAACGGCCTGACGGAGCTGATTCCATCGTTGACTCAGCCGGTGCTGGGCATCTGCCTCGGGATGCAGCTGATGTTCGAAAACTCAGAGGAAGACGAGACGCCGGCGCTGAACATTTTCCGCGGCGGTGCTACACGCCTGCCGGACCGTCCCGGGCTTCGGGTTCCGCACATGGGCTGGAACCGGCTGGAGCAGGTCAAACCCTGCGTGCTGCTGGACGGGCTGGGTGACGATGCCTACGCCTATTTTGTCCATAGCTTCGCGCTGCCGGTAAACGAGGATACGGTGGCGAGCGCCCTTCACGGATCTGCTTTCTGCGCGGTTGCGCAGCGGGATAACTTTTACGGCACGCAGTTTCACCCGGAACGTTCGGCCCAGGTGGGCGCCAAAATTCTGGAGAACTTTCTCTCGCTATGAGCACTGACTTGATTCCGGCCATCGACCTACGAAACGGCCAATGTGTGCGTCTGCATCAGGGGGATTTTGCGCAAGAGACGCAATACGATGCGAACCCGGTTGAGCTGGCCACGGCTTACGCAGACGAGGGCGCAACACGACTGCATGTGGTGGACCTCGACGGTGCGCGCAGCGGCCAGTCAGAGCAGGCGGCACTGATCGGCGAGATGCAGCGAGCCTCCGGGCTCCCGGTGCAGACCGGCGGCGGGCTGCGGGAAGAGGCCCAGATCAAAGCACTGCTTGGCGCCGGCGCGGCGCGCGTGGTAGTGGGAACGACGGTGGTGAAGCAGCCCGAAGCATTCGGAGGCTGGCTGAAGACGTACGGCGCCGATCGGGTGGTGGCAGCGCTCGACGTGCGAGCCGGCGACGACGGCGAGTTCTATCCGGCGACCGCCGGATGGACGGAAGCTGGTGACCAAACGCTGGACGCCTTGCTGGATACGCTTGCCGGCTACGGCCTTGAGCATCTCCTGTGCACCGACATCAGTCGGGACGGAACGCTGGCCGGCCCAAACCTCAAACTCTATGAAGCCTTGGTGTCCCGCGGTTTGAAGGTGCAGGCTTCCGGCGGGGTTTCCGGGCTCAACGACCTGACGGCCCTTAAGGCCATCGGCGTTGACGGCATTATCGTCGGCAAAGCACTGCTGGAAGGGCGGTTCACGGTTGCGGAGGCACTTCAGTGCTTGCAAGACGCCTGATTCCCTGTCTTGACGTCCGTGATGGCCAGGTGGTCAAAGGCGTCCAGTTCCGCAATCACCGCGTGATGGGTGAGATCGAGGAGCTCGCTACGCGCTACCGTGATGAGGGCGCAGACGAGCTGGTGTTTTACGACATCACGGCCAGCCCCGAAGGACGCCAGGTGGACGTGTCCTGGGTCAGCCGGGTGGCGCGGGTAATCGACATCCCGTTTTGTGTTGCCGGCGGCATTCGCAGCGTGGCCCAGGCCGGCAGGGTGCTTGAGGCTGGCGCTGACAAGATTTCCGTCAACACGCCCGCGCTGGAAAACCCGGACCTCATCGGAGAGCTGGCCCTCGCCTTCGGATCGCAGTGTGTGGTGGTTGGCATCGATAGCCTGGACCGTAAGGGGACCTACACCGTAAAGCAGAACACCGGCAATCCAGACCTGATGTCCGACGCCAATCGCTCGACACAGGCCTGGCTGTCGGAGGCGCAGGAGCGCGGTGCCGGAGAGTTTGTCCTGAACTGCATGAACGCGGACGGCGCGCGTAGCGGCTATGACATCACTCAGCTCAGGCTCTTGCGCGATTCGTGCCGCGTGCCGCTGATCGCCTCCGGCGGTGCCGGGACAATGCAGCACTTTGCGGACGTGTTTCGTGAGGCTGACGTGGATGGCGCGCTGGCGGCAACCGTGTTCCATTCCGGTGCCATTCCGATTCCCGATTTAAAGTCGTTTCTCCGCGACAGTGATATCCAGGTGCGACCATGACCGATTTAAACCAGTTGGATTTTGAAAAAGGCGGCGGCCTCATACCGGCGATTGTCCAGGATGCGGTCAGCGGGCAGGTGCTGATGCTGGGCTACATGAACGAAGAAGCGGTGCGGGTTACCCGCGACAGCGGCAAGGTGACGTTCTACAGCCGCTCCCGCAGTGAACTTTGGACCAAAGGTGAGACCTCCGGGCATTTTCTTCACTTTGTTGATATGGCCACGGACTGCGACCGCGACGCGCTGCTGGTCACCGCCAACCCCGTAGGCCCAACCTGCCACCTGGGCGTGACAAGCTGTTTTGGTGAGCCAACCCGGCACGCGCTGGGGTTTCTGGGTGAGCTTCAGCAGGTGGTGGATGCCCGAAAGGGGGCTGATCCGGAGTCCAGCTACACAGCCAGCCTGTTTCACCGCGGCAGCAAGCGTATTGCTCAGAAGGTCGGAGAGGAAGGGGTCGAAACGGCTTTGGCCGCTGTGGGCGGTGATACGGACGAGCTTCAGGCGGAGGCGGCTGATCTGCTGTATCACCTCACGGTGCTGCTGTCGGATGCCGGCCTGAACCTGGGGCAGGTCAGCGACCTGCTGCGCGAGCGTCACCAGCCTTCGTAGCGCGGTGGTGCGTCGGTAGGGTCAGGCGCTGCCTCGGCGCTGAACGGCTGCCGGCAGGTCGCGCCAGCGTTCCACGGCGCCCTCGGCAGGGTCTTCGCCGCGAAGATAAGCCGCCACGTGCGGCACCGTATCCTGGCCCCAGAATACCTCTTCGCCCACAACAAAAGACGGAACGCCAAAGACGCCTTTGTTGATAGCTTCCGCGGTCGTATTCTTCAGCAGCGTTTTCACCTCGTCAGTCCCGGCTG
>JBCDKA010000256.1:0-4017 GCA_038747195.1 Pseudomonadota bacterium | reverse complement strand
GACTTCGTCGAAGTTACCGCTCCAGTGCAGGAACCCATGAACGGTTGCGGCGCGTCCCTTGAGGGTGATGGTGTTGCGCAGGCCTTCGTTATCGGCGGTTGCAATTCCCACCCGGGTGAAGTCCCAGACACGGCCATCCTGGCCGCCATCGTTGTGGCAGGACGCACAGCTCATGTAGCTATCCAGCGCCAGGCGCGGGTCGCGAGCGTCGTAGAAGAGCTGCTTGCCGAGGAACACTTCTGCGGTCAGGGCCTCGCTGGCCACGCTGCTCACCGACGCTTCGAGATCGATCGTGAGCTCATTACGCTGGGTCAGCGCAGAGAGATCGAACACCGATACCGACCGATCCATAAAGTTATGGACGTACAGCCGTGCACCGTCGGCAGAGACCGCAAGCCCCTGCGGCGCGCGACCGGTGTCAAAGCGCATCAGCTCAACGGCCGTATAGGCGTCGGTCACGGCAATTTCCCGATTGCCCTCCAGCGCGGTGAACAGGTACGCGCCGTAGGGTCCGAACGCGGCGTGACTGGCCATGCTGGCGTTGTCGTGATCGACCCGCGCCCAGAATGTCTCCTGGCTGGCGCCGAGGTCGATCTTCGAAGTCACCGCGCGGACGGTTTGATCGAAGGTCATGCCTTGACCGCCGCGTCGCGCGCCGGCGAGGATGTTGTCCTGTTTCGAAGGCACCCACGCGGAGAGCTGGTCCGGTGAAATCACGGCCGGGCCTAGATAGTTCGGTACGCCCGGGCCGGAGTGCTCAGAAACGCCGCGATCGCTGTGGCGGAGTGTCACCGTCTCGGAAACGCTGAAGCCGTCTGTCGCTACAACCACCACCTCACCGCCGTGGTAATCGCCGTTGGTTTCGACCGATGGCGCAATGGTGGCTTCGCCGGGCAGCGGCGGCGTGATGAAGCGAGATACCAGGAGCGTGGTGCCGTCGCCGCTGATCGACAGGTGCCTGGGCCTTGTCCCAACCTGAAGCGAGCCGTTCACGGCGCGGCTGGCAACGTCCATCCGCAGCACTTCGCCGGTTGCTTCCAGCGCGATATATGCGGAGCTGCCGCTTGGATCGAAGACGAGCCCGTGCGGCTGAGAGGCAGCGGGCAGGTCGATTACCTCCAGAACGTTGCGGCTGCTGCCGTCGATCCGGGTGATCGTTGCCGCGGTTTTGCTGACAACCCACATCTCGCCGTTCGGCGCTGCCTGCAGCGCTACGGGCTGGCGGGCGACGGGTGTCTCCGCCACTCGCTGTAGCGACGTGGCGTCAATTACCGCCACGCTGTTGTTATCGGGATTGACGTTCCAGACCTCCGAGTCGCCGGCGCGCAGCGTAATCGGGCTTGATGACTGCGAAACGGTTCCCGGCAGGGGCAGGTGGATAAGCTGGACGAAGGTCTGGGTGATCTCCTCGCCGCTCATCGGATCCTGAACCGTGACCGTGACCACGTAGCGGCCGGGCGTCAGGTAGCTGTGCGTGGCGGTCGACTCGGTCGTCGGGCCAACGGTTGTGCCGTCCCCGAAGTTCCAGGTGTAGAGCAGTCCGTCACCGCCGGCGGCGGTGGCGCTGAAAGTGGCGTCGGCGCCGCTGGTGGTGGGGATGGGCAAAATGGGGTCCACGCTGAGCGGCAGGTCAACCGGCACGTTCAGCGCCACAAAAGCCACCTGCTCATTGGTATGCGCACGTTCCGTGTCTCCCAGCGTGTCCTCGTCGATCGCCATGCCGATCGTTTGGCCAGACACGGCATCCGGGCCGATGAGGACGGGCCAGCCGCCGTTGTTGCCGTCCATGCCGGCCGAGGAGAGCACCGCGACGTTGCCGTCGATCTGCAGCGGGTAGCTGTAGGGCGGCGAGTCACCGACGCCGCCAACGGAGTCGCTGCCGAGCCCTGCTTCGTACTCGTAGCTGCCCAGCGTCCCTGTGCCGCTTTCAAAGACCATGTAGCCGATAGTCTCCGACCCGCGAGCTGCCGTCGGATCTTCGGCCACGTGCATGCCGGTAAACAGCGAGCTGGCGGAGGGTGGGTTGGCAACAACGCCGTCCGACGCCCAGAAGACGCTGAAGCGATCGTCGCCGGCAGACATGACCTGGCCCACGACAACCGGGGCGGTGTAGCTCAGGGCATAGCCCTGCTCCTCGCCCACCCAAGAGTTGTTTTCATCCGTTCGCCCGGAAAGATATTTGACGGCCTCAAAGCGCCCCGCGCCGCCGTCATAGCGGCCAGCCTCAGCGACGAGATAATCCACCGTGTAGGTTCCGGCCGGCCCGGTGGCCGCAGCGCTGCGGAGCCGCAGCTCGAAGCTGCTGCCCACGGCATTGCGCACCTGGGCGACCATCGGTACGTCCGTCGGCAGGTACCGGGGTGTGGCGATCACGACCATGTCGGTATAAGTGTTGGGAAGACTGACGGTCTGCCAGGTTTCGTCCACGTTCTCTGCCTGCCCGGAGAACAGCTGGGCATCTTCCGGCGGCCGGACCGACAGGTCGGCAACCGACAGATTGGAACCCGGGATCACCTCAATCTGGGTTGCCCCCGGTAGGGTCCAGCCGACGGCGAGGTTGTCCCCACCGCCGCCTTCTTTCTGCAGCGCCTCGACAAAATAGCTCTGGCCCGCCTGCAGGTCGATCAGCGTCGACTGCTGTTCCGGAAACTTGTCCCACTGGCGCGCGCCGCTCCAGCCGGGAACCTGCGCAATCAGGATCCGGTTAGCGGGGTCGTTGTCGGTGCTCAGCCACAGCTCGCCGCCGTCATCGGAGGAGATATGGAACTGATACTGGCCGTCGACCGGCGGGTGGAGATACCCGTGAACCCGGGTTCCGAAGTTGTCTTCCGTGTTGGTCGGAATCTCAAAGATATCGAGCGTGTCGGTCAGGGTGGGGCTGTCGGGATAAGCCGCGATGCTGGTCAGATCGCTCACCGCCGTGCCGGGCACGCCGCTCCACTTGTCGCGGCGAATACTGCCCAAGCCCTGGCCGAAGACGCGCCACTGGAAGCTGCGCGACCGGCTGCCTTCATCGTTGTCCGTCACCGAGACCGTGACCTCATAGGTGCCCACCGCGGTCGCGGCACCGACGATGGACTGCGTGGCCTGGTCAAGCTGTGTACCGGTCGGCAGGCCGGTAGCGCTCAGCACCAGCGGATCGTCATCGGCGTCGCCGACAAACAGCGGGATATTGACGTCGTTGCCAACGCCGCTGCTGACCGGCGCCAGATTGTTGATCCAGGGCATGCCGCTCGTGTTGGCCTGGACCACGTGGGCGGTTGAAGGAACCCCCTGCGCGTCGAGCCCGAACAGCATCCAGTAACCGGCGGTCAGCACGTTGGGATTGGCGTGCGCCTGCAGCGTGTATTGCCCCGGCGCATCCTGGCTAAAGCCGACTTCGATGAAACGCACGTCGGTGTTCATGCCGTGAGTGGTTGAGCTCATTTTGATCATCGTAAAGCGAGCCAGATCTGCAGTGCCCTCCACGGCAAAGGTCTGGCCGCTGGAGATGCGGGGTGGCGCGACGTCAATCGACGGACGCACCGCGGGGTTGCCGCTGGCGTCGAACAGATAGGAAGGTGAGTAGACCTCACCGTCGCGGTGGCTCGAGCCGTTGCAGTTGGCGTTGCCCGAGCAGTAGCCGCTGCCCGCCGCCAGCACGCGGCCGTCGGTCATGAGGAGCGCAATCGAGTGATAGTTGCGGGGCGTGACCATGGAGGCCCCCAGACGCCACGTGCCGGTTTGCTCGTTCCAGATCTCCGTCGACAAGATTGCCCCGTCGTCGCTGAACTTGCGGCCGGACGTGTTGCCGCCGACCACCAGCACTTCGCCGTTGGGGAGCATGATGCCGTTGTGGAATTTGCGCGCGTGGTTCATGGAGCCCGTTAGGCTCACCACCGGCGCGGTGCCGTTGAGGTCAACGGTAAATGCCTGATTGGAGCTGGTGATGTTGTTGCCTGCGATCCAGCCGCCGGCGTTCAGGATTTTGCCCTCCGCGTACATGATCGAGGTGCCGTGCTTGTGGTACCAGTCGGT
>JBCDKA010000255.1:0-4021 GCA_038747195.1 Pseudomonadota bacterium | reverse complement strand
GGGCTTACTGGAGCTGGTCGACCATCCATTGCACGGTGACGCGAACCTGCTCATCGCTCAAGTCCATGCGCCCACCGCGAGCGGGCATGAGGCCGGCATCACCCTGATAGCCCTCGATGGCGTGCTGGACCAGGGTGTCCATGCCTTGGGCCAGCCGTGGCTCCCAGGCGGCACTTTCGAGCTTCGGTGACCCGGCGACGCCGCTGGTATGGCATGCCGCGCAGACGTTGTTATAGATCAGGGTGCCGTCGGTAGACCCGTCAAACGCCAGCTTGGGCGCCGCGTCGGCGGCGGCGGCTTCTGCGGCAGCCCTGGCGGCGGCGCCGGTTTCGCCGGCGTAAACGTCACCGACGGGTGCGATGCGCGCTTCCAGCGCCGCGACCTTATCGGGGTTATCCGGCCGTGACGTCAGCTTGTTCAGCTGAATTGCCGCCAAAATCACCACCACGGTGAACACCGCTAGCCCAGCTATCAGCAGGGCAAAGTTTTTCATGAATATCTGATCTTGCTCGCTCACCGCGGTGACCCTTAAACCCAAAAAAAATCCGCGTGATTATAGCGGTCCGCCTGCGCCCTGTCTCCCGTACTGTGAGGTCGGGCGCTGCTGGCTGTGCGGCGTGCGACAAAGTAAACTGGCCCGCTCCGCAGAACTGCGGATTTAGTCCGGTAGCTGTGGCGACAGCCGCCGGCACAGTCGAGGGTGGAATTCATGCGACCTGTTCAGCAGGCGGATCAAGATAAGGCGATCTGATGGCGCGCAACCGCACTGACGCGCTGGTCATCGGGGCCGGCGCGGTGGGTCTTTCCTGCGCGTATTTTCTCAACCGGGCAGGTATGAGCGTGCAGATCCTCGAGCGCCGCAAGGTGGGCGCCGGCACCTCGTTTGGGAACCTGGGTTTGATCACGCCGTCCCACGCCAAGCCGCTTCCGGGGCCGGGTGTACCGCTCAAGACCCTGAAATCGCTGTTCGATCCGACCGGCAGCTTCCACGTTCGGCCCCGCGCGGATGGAGAGCTCCTCCGGTGGATGCTCGGCTTCACCAAAAACTGCAACAAAAAGCAGCACGACTACATTGCCGCGGCACGCCGGCAGCTGATGGCCAGCTCCCGGGAGCTCACCGAAAAGCTGGTGCTCGGGGAAAAGCTCGACTGTCAGTTCAACGACGGCGGTCTGATGATGCTGGCGATCAGCGACGCCGGAATGGCTGATTTGAGCGCGCTGGGCAGTTCCCTGAAGGAGCTGGCGGTGGAGTCCAGCGAAGTCGACGGCGAGGGACTGCGCGAGGCTGAACCGTCTCTGCGCAAGAACGTCCTGGGTGGGCTCTGGCTGCCCGGAGATGCGTCGCTGCGACCCGATCGATTCACCGCCGAACTCAACTGGGCCTGCCACAAGCGCGGCGTGCAGCTTCAGGAAGACTGCGAGATCAAGGCGCTCAACACCGACGAAGGCAAGCTCGTTTCCGCGTTTACGGACCGCGGTACCTACGAGGCCAGTCACTTTGTCATGGCGGCGGGCGTTTGGACTCCTGAGATTGTTAAGTCGCTTGGCCTTCGCGTGCCGATTCAGGCGGGTATGGGGTATTCCCTGACCAGCGTTCGGCCCGATCCGTGTCCGTCGTTTCCGCTGTTGCTGCACGAGGCGGGAATGGCCGTGACGCCGTTTGAGGACACCTACCGGATCGGCGGAACCATGGAGTTTGCCGGACCGGACGCTGAGCCCAACCCGAAGCGGTTTATGGCGCTGATCGAGGGGGCGCAGCGCTATCTGTCGGACCCTCTGGGGACGGGCGAACCCGAAAAATGGCATGGCTATCGGCCGATGACCCCGGATGACCTGCCGCTGATTGGGGCGGTTCCCAAGCTGCCGAATCTCTTTTTCTCCTGCGGCCACAACATGATGGGAATGAGCATGTGCGTGGCCAGCGGGCGCCTCACCGCGGAGCTGGTTACGGGCCGCAAGCCGCACGTCGACCCGGAACCCTATCGGCCAGACCGGTTTCGCGGGATGCAGCTGTAGCCGGCCGCAACGCTCGGAATCCGGCCATCAATCCTCTAGGCGCTGAAGTCCGCTGCACCGTGGTGCTGGCGCTGCCGCTGATTATCGGTCAGCTGAGCAACGTGGGCATGTCCTTCATCGATGCCCTGATGGCGGGCCGACTTTCCGCTGAGGCGTTGGCTGCGGTGGCGATCGGGGGAACGCTTTGGAACTCATTCACGATCTTCCTGATCGGGACGCTGCTTGCGGTGCCGGCACTCATCTCGCAGCTTGACGGTGCAGGCCGCCGTGGCCGTATGGGTCGCCTGATTCGCCAGGCGCTGTGGCTGGCGGTCTGTTTGGGCGTGAGCATCACGGTGCTGCTTCACCCGGCCGCTCCGCTCCTGAGCCTGGTTGGGCTTGAGCCCGCCGTGCTCGATCAGGCTGTCGAATACGTCCGCGCGATCAGCTGGGGTGCACCCTTCCTGGGCGTTTACCTCGTGCTGCGTTACTTCAGCGATGGCCTCGGGCTGACCCGCCCCACGATGTACATCGGTTTGGCCGGAATGCTGCTCAACATTCCCGCCGACTACGTCCTCATGTTTGGCGCTTTCGGCATTGAGGGAATGGGCGCGCGGGGCACCGGCTACGCAACTGCGCTGGTGCTGGCGTTTCAGTGCACCACGATGGCGGTGGTGGTCTTACGAGGACGAGCTTATGCGGAGGTGGGTGTCTTCTCCCGCTTCGAGCGACCGTCCTGGCGGCGAATATCCCAGATCTTGCGCCTGGGCTTGCCGGTCGGGGCCGCCATTTTTGTCGAGTCGTCGATGTTTGTCGCCGCCACGCTGCTGATGGGCTCGCTTGGCACCATGACCCTGGCCGGACACCAGGTTGCGCTCAATTTTTCGGGGCTGATGTTCATGATTCCTCTAGGCCTCGGGCTGGCGATCACCGTGCGAGTTGGCAATGCGGCCGGCCGGGGGGACCTCCCGGAGGCACGTTTTCGCGGTATCGCCGGGCTGAGCGTGGTGCTTTGCACGCAGGTGTTTTCAGCGACCGTGATCTGGCTGTTCCCCGAGCAGATTGCCGGGCTTTACACGCAGGACGCTGCGGTGGCGAACATCGCCGTCACGCTGCTGTTTTTCTCCGCAATTTTTCAGCTGTCCGACGGCATCCAGGTTGCGGCCGCGGCCGCTCTGCGTGGGCTGAAAGACACCACTATTCCGATGATCATCATGATCGGGTCTTATTGGATGGTCGGAATCCCGCTCTCCTACTATCTGGGCATCATCGCGGGTCGATCCGGTTCCGGAATCTGGATTGGCCTGATTACCGGTTTGACGGTCGCTGCCGTTGCGTTGACGCTGCGCTTTTTTGGCCTGACAAAATTGCAACCGCGCACGCGCCTGACATAAAGTCGGGGAATCCACTTCCACCCTGGGGCTATCCATGAAGCTTGTCACCGCCATCATCAAACCGTTCAAACTGGACGACGTTCGCGCCGCGTTGTCAGAAATTGGTGTGCAGGGCATGACGGTTACCGACGTTCAGGGATTCGGGCGTCAGCGCGGACATACCGAGCTTTATCGGGGCGCCGAATACGTGGTCGACTTCGTCCCCAAGGTTAAAATTGAGATCGCCGTCGTGAGCGATGTGGTCGAGCGGGTGGTGGACACCATCAAGACTTCAGCGGAGACCGGTAAGGTTGGGGACGGCAAGATTTTTGTCCTGGATCTTGTTCGGGCGGTGCGAATTCGCACGGGCGAGCTTGATGAGGACGCGCTTTAGGGAGCCGCGGCGGCCGCGTCAGCGAGCGAGGCTAGCTCCCGCCACGATGCTTGCCGCGGCTTCGCGATGGCGGCCAAAAAAATAGCGTTCCGGGGCTCGGTAGAGCACATAGACCGCCTCGCCCGATCGTTCCAGTCGCCAGCCCGTCAGACGCCAGCGCAGCCCTGACTCGTCCGTCATTGCCATGTCCAGCGCTACCCCGTTGGACGTCTCGGCCGCGTCCAGCAACGTCAGCCTGCGTTCCGGTTCTAGCGCCCTG
>JBCDKA010000254.1:0-4119 GCA_038747195.1 Pseudomonadota bacterium | reverse complement strand
TCCGGGAAAATAGCCTCGCGTAACCAGAAATGTCTCGCGCCCCGTTGCTTGTCGCCAGACCAAGGCTCACCCAGGAGGACCAGTGCCGATGCCCAACAACCAGCTCACCGCTTTGCTCGGGCTGGCTGGCGTCGGCGCATTTGCCAGCACGCTGGTGTTGTTCTCCTTTCTGAACCCGAATTTCCATCCGACGCAGGACTATGTGAGCAAGCTCGGCGCGCTGGGCCAGCCGTTTGCCGTCTGGTGGAACGTGGTGGGGTTCGGCCTGGTTGGATTTATGCTCGCCGCATTCGGCTGGGTCTATGGCAACATCGTTCGTGATCGTTTGATCGGCTTTCTTCTGGCGCTTTTTGGGCTTGGCTTCGCCGCGACGGCCATACCCATCGATCTGGGCAGTGCCGAGGCAGCCGTATCGAAGGCTCATGTCGTAGCGATTTGTCTCGGGCTTGCGGGCTGGTGCTTTGGCCTGGCGCGGCTAGCCTCTCTAACCTCTTTATCCAGATCGGTTCGGCGCAGCGCCAATCTGGCAGCCACGCTGGTTGTCGCACCGATGGTCGGACAGGCTCTCGAGCTGTGGCCTATGCCGGTGACGCATCGCCTGGTATTTGCCGTGGTTTTCGGATGGTTTGCGTTAACGTCGGTCACGTTGCTGCGCAGCGGCAGCCAGACCCAGGCTGCGGTCTGACCGAAACTAACGATGAAACTGCGGACAATCCTCTTACTCTTCCTCGAACAGCCTGAACCCTGAGTCTGGCTACCCTAAGGCACGTCCCGGAAACGAGGTTCTGAAACCTGCCGCGGCGCGTCAATCGTCACTATCCATACCATCGGCCGACGGCGGGGTTTACACTACGCGTTTATTTGAGCGGGAATACTTGTGTCCACAGTAACGACGGATGTTGTCATCATCGGGGCCGGGCCCTGCGGTCTGTTTCAGGTCTTCGAGCTGGGGCTGCTCGACCTCAAATCGGTGGTGGTAGATTCCATTGCTGAAGCCGGCGGTCAGTGCGTCGAGCTCTACCCGGACAAACCCATCTACGACATCCCAGCGGTCCCTGAATGCACCGGTCAAGAATTGATCGATTCACTCATGAAGCAGATCGAGCCTTTCGGTGCGCAGTTTTATCTCGGCCAAGAGGTCACCGAGGTCACCCCGCGGGACGAGGGCGGCTTTCATGTGGTTACCGCGGCAGATCAGCACTTTGACTGTCAGGCGGTGGTTATCGCTGGTGGTCTCGGCTCATTCCAGCCGCGCCGGCTGCGCGTACCCGGCGCAGACAAGTTTGAAGACGTCAGCCTTCATTACCGCGTGCGCAATCCGGAGCAGTACGACGGCAGCCGACTGCTGATTCTCGGCGGCGGCGACTCGGCGCTCGATTGGGTCCTGGAGCTGGCCGATCGTGTCGAGCGCATCACGCTGGTTCATCGCCGGGATGGCTGGCGGGCCGTGGATGCGTCGGTCAACAAGATGAAAGCGCTGGTTGCCGCCGGCAAGATGGATCTTTACGAAAACGCTCGAGTGCAGCGGCTGGAGGGAGAGGGCTCAGCGCTAAAGTCAGCGACGATCATCAACCGCGATGGCGACGAGCTGGCGCAGGTTCAGGTGGATCGCGCGCTGGCGTTTTTTGGCCTGGCGCCAAAGCTTGGCCCAATCGCCAACTGGGGACTGGAGATCAAAGGCAAGTCGTTGCCGGTCGACACGGAAAAGTTCCAGACCTCCGTCGAGGGTATCTACGCGGTCGGCGACGTGAATACCTATCCCGGCAAGAAAAAGCTGATTTTGTCCGGATTCCATGAAGCTGCGCTCGCCGCCTTTGCTATCAAAAAACAGATTTATCCCGACCAAAAGGTGCATCTCCAGTACACGACCACCAGTCCGGTGATGCACGAACGGCTGGGGGTAAATCCCGACGGTTAACCCGGACTTTCTCCGCGTTGCCCCACCCTGAGGCAACCGCCAGAATGCGGCCCAGCGTCGAAGTAGTTATAGGGCAGCATGACGGACACCACGCAGCGCGTTCAGGCGCTACGGGAACTCGATATCCTCGACACACCGGCCGAGGCGGCCTTCGATCGGATCACCGAGATGGCCGCTCGTCTGTTCCGGGTCCCCATCGCCTGCATCACGCTGCTGGATGAAGACCGCTTTTTCTTTAAATCGGCCATCGGCGTAGAGACCGGCAGCACCCCGCTGACCAAAGGACTCTGCAGCACCACGGTAGAGCGGGGACAGCTGAGCGTCGTCGAAGACGCCACGGTCGACTCGCTGACCCAAAATCATCCGTTGGTCAGTCAGGATCCGCACGTCCGGTTCTACGCGGGCGTCCCGCTGATCACCGAGAGCGGACACGCCGTCGGCACGCTGTGCATCATGCACACCGAGTCTCGCTCGCTGGACGACATCGAGCGAAACACCCTGGAGGAGCTGGGTCAGCTGGTCGTCGACCAGCTGGAACATCGTCGCCAGCAGCGCCTGTCGGAGACCCAGCAGCGGGCAGCGCAGCGATCGCAAAAGCTGGAGAGTCTGGCGCAGCTTACCGGCGGCATCGCGCATGATTTCAATAACTGCCTGATGGCCGTTTTGGGCAACCTGAGCCTGCTTCAGGAAACCGTCGGTCAGAATCCGCAGGCAACGCAGCTTCTCGGCAATATCCAGTCGGCGGCTGGCCGTGCCACGGAGATGGCGCACGAGCTGCTCACTTTTGCCGGTGAGCGAACCCCCTCGCTGGAAACGGTCATGCTGGGGCCGCTGCTGAAAACCACAACCGACCTGGTCAAAAGCGGACTCCCGCGCTCAGCCAGCCTGCAGCTTCGCGGCGCAGACGCGGACATCGCAGTTCGGGCAGACGCCACGCAGCTGCGGCAGGTCCTCCTCGGGTTGATCATCAACGCGGCTGAGAGTTACGACGAGCCTTCCGGGCTAGTCGAACTTCAGCTCGGCCGAGTCGGCGACCTGGCCACGATCAGCGTGTCCGACCACGGCTGCGGCATGGACCCAAAGACACGGGCCCGCGTATTCGACCCGTTCTTCTCGACCAAAACACCGCGCCGAGGCCTGGGTCTGGCGATCGCTCAGCGGGTGATCAGCGATCACGGGGGAAGCATCGAGCTCGACTCCTCGATCGGCTCTGGCACTCGCTGCACCATCACGCTGCCCTGCAGCTCCATCCCCGAAAACGTCAACGCGGACCCGTACGCGCCAGAGCCCGAGTTGGGTCAGGCGCCGGCCGGAAGGGTGCTCATCGTCGACGATGAGCCGGACGTACGGCGATTTCTGGTGGCCGCCATCACCCACCTGGGGTATGAAGTGGTGGAAGCAGGCGACGGCCACGAAGCGCTGGCGATGCTCTCGTCAGACGCGCCGAAGCCCGACCTGGTGCTGCTCGACACCAGCATGCCGGCCATCAGCGGCGAACAGACACTGACGCTGCTCCACGAACAGCTGCCCGAGCTCCCGGCGGTGGTCATGAGTGGCCATGATCTGCCTCAGGTCAGAGAACGATTCAAAGGCCAGCATGTCAGGCAGTTTCTCCAAAAGCCTTTCGGGATCAAGCAACTTCGGCGATGCCTCGCCGGCATCGCTTCAACCAAGTAGCCTTCAGCATCCGGACTGGCGGGCGCACCCGCGCGATACCTTTCCCTCCCTCCTAGCCAAAGCCGGCTTCAAGGCCGTTTGGATTCTCCGAATAGCGTCTAGCATGCATACCTCGTGCTTGCCCCGAAAATCATCGCCAAGTCCGCTGATCGGATCTGGCGGAGCTTTGCGCGTTGTTGCATAGGGAAGGATTCCCTGTTCACTCAAGAAGGAGATTGACCGTGTATACATTGAACGAACAACAGCTCGATGCGGTGGCCGGCGGCGAGACGCCTAATAATCCAATCTGGGATGCGCCGATTGGCGCGATTTTTCAGAATTTCCGGAACGCCGGCGCGAGCGTCAGCTCAGCCACCTATCAGACGTTTCGTGTCCTGCGTGCTCCCCTCACCGTTTCGGGCGCCACGGGCGCATTCGTCGGCACGCAAATTTACGACTCGATGTCCTACGACACCCAGATGACAATCGGCGGCACCATCAGCACCGCCCTGGACAATATCCAGGACTTCTTCGGTCTACACATC
>JBCDKA010000253.1:0-4153 GCA_038747195.1 Pseudomonadota bacterium | reverse complement strand
TGTCCCAGCAGACTACCGGGTGGGCTGGCGCTACCTCGCCAGCGGCCGCAGGTCGCTCATACTCGGACTGAAGGAACACTGTGCCCCGGCAATTTGCGCTCTACGTGCTCATGACGCTGTCCGGCTTCGCCGGCGTGGGCTACGAAGTGGTCTGGAGTCGCATGCTGACCACCGCCCTGGGCCACGAAATTGTTGCCGTCCTGGCGGTGCTGGCCGCATTTTTTGCGGGTCTGGCCTTGGGAGCCTGGACCTTTGGGGGTAGGATCCGCCGAAGCGATCACCCGACCCGCTGGTATGCTGGGCTGGAAGCTGCCATTGGACTTTGGGCCCTTGCGCTCCTGGCGCTGTTACCGCTCGTGAACGAGCTGGTTCCGGTTTTGATCAGCACCGAAGCCGGCTCCGGGCGACAGTGGACCGTGGCTTTTCTGGCGACCTTTCTGCTGCTGCTGCCGGCAACCGCCGCCATGGGCGCAACGCTTCCGGCGGGTGAACGAATCCTCGCCGCTGACGATCCCACCCGGCGGGTCATCGGCGGACTGTACGCGGCAAACACGCTGGGCGCCGTGCTCGGCGTGCTGGCAACCACCTTCGTTCTCTTCCCGGCCGTTGGCCTAAGCCGGGCGATCACCGTCCTGGCGATCGCCAATCTGATCTGTGCCCTGGTTGCCCTGGGCATCGTTTATCGCCCGGCGGTCGAAACTACTGCCACCCTCGAAGATCCCCGCTGGTCTCGACCACGGCTCATCGTGGCCCTCTTTATCACGGGCCTGCTGGGCCTCGGTTACGAAGTAGTCGCCCTTCGCGCCCTGTCTCAGGTGCTGGAAAACACTATCTTTACTTTCGCCAATGTGCTGGCGGTTTACCTCCTGGGCACCGCCCTGGGAGCGGCGCTTTATCAGAAGGTGCAGCACAACAACCCACCCCGGCACCTCAGCCGGCTGCTCCCGGGGCTGGCAGCATGCGTGGTCCTAGGCTGTCTGCTCCTGAGCCAGCTGACGCCGATCAATCAGGCGCTGTTGTCCCGGCTCGGTTCCGGGTTGGCGCCCGCGGTGGCTGGCGAAATGCTGATTGCCGGGGCCGTCTTCCTGCCTCCCACATTCCTGATGGGCGCCACGTTCACCCACCTCGCGTCTGCGGCAAAGCCGCTGTTCGGACTGGGCCGGGCGCTGGCGCTCAACACCCTCGGCGCCGCCCTGGCGCCGATGGTCTTCGGGCTGCTTATCCTGCCGGTGCTGGGTTCGCTTGCTGCGCTGCTGGTCATTGTTGCTGGCTACCTGCTGCTGGTACCGAGCTGGCCGCGGGAAACGCTCGTCGCCGGGCTGACGACAGCGGCAGCGGCGCTGGCGCTGTTCCTGTCACCGCTGAACCTTCGAGCCCTGACCGTACCGGACGGTGGTGAGCTGCTGGCCTATCGCAACGGCGTGATGGCGTCTGTGGCGGTGGTTTCCGACGCGTCCGGCGGTCGACATCTGAAGCTGAACAACCACTACACCATGGGCGGCACGGCAACCCAGTTTGCCGACCGACGCCAGGCTCATCTGCCGCTGCTGTTGCACGCCGCGCCCGCCGACGTGCTGTTTCTTGGCATCGGCACCGGCGCTACCATGAAGGCTACGCTGCCCCACCCGGATCTTGCCGTGACGGCGGTGGAACTGGTTCCGGAAATGTGGGATCTGATTGACCACTTCGGCACTTCCGCCGAATACCTGCGGGAGCTTGGCAACTACCGCCTGCTGACGGCCGACGCGCGGCGTTTTGTTCGCGCTTCCCACGACCAGTTTGACGTGATCATCGCGGATATCTTCCATCCCTCCCGGGACGGTGCGGCGGCCCTTTACACGCGGGAACACTTTGCTGCGGTGCGGGACCGGCTGCGCCGGGGCGGACTGTTCTGCCAGTGGCTGCCCGTGTATCAACTGGACCTGGAAACGCTGGCGATTATCGCCGCCACCTTTACCGAGGTGTTTCCCGACAGCGCCGTCACCCTGGCCCATTTCAGCCTCGGCCAGCCGGTGCTGGGGCTGCTCGGATTTCTGGAACCACCGGCGTACCCGGAGGGTTACCTGCGGCAGCGCATCACGGACCGGGCGCTGGCGGAGGAACTGATGGCGATGCGCCTCACCTCCGACTATGAACTTTTTGGCGGGGTCCTGGGCACCGTGTCGTCCCTCGCACAGACCCTGGGCGAAGCGGTGGCGGTGAACACCGACGACCATCCGCTGGTGGCGTTTACCGCACCGCATTTTGTTTACGGGGATCCTGAGCCGCCGGGCACCCGGCTTCTTGCGCTAACCGGGCAGCTGAAATCCTCACCGCACGACTGGGTGGCAGCGACGGCAAGCGAAGATTTTCGCCAGCGGCTTGTCGACTACTGGAGGGCCCGGGACGCCTACCTCGCGGCAGGCGTCGGGGTAGCGCCCACGAACGACCTTGACGTACTGCTGGCTCAGGTGGCAACACCGCTGCTACGGGTGGTGCAGACCAGCAAAGACTTTATGCCGGCCTATCTGCCACTCCTGGTTATGGCCCGGGACCTGCACGCGAGCAATCCCCGGGCGTCCCGCTCGCTGCTGCTGGCGCTGGAACAGGCCAGTCCTCGCCCGGAAGCGCGGCAGCTCCGACTAGAGCTTTTTGCCGAGGAAAACTGATCGTGATTGAACCGCAGGAAAATGAGTCGCTGATCTCTCTGTTTCCCACGCCGCTGCTGCTGGTGCGTCAGCCGATTTCGGGGAAGCTGCGAGAAGACCTGAAAGCGATGGCGCTGGATTCGCTCAAGCGCACCAACAGCAGCAATGAGCTGCTCTCCCACACCAAGACCATGGACCCGCCGTCCAACCCGCTTTTTGCTGAGGTTGCCCGGCTCGTCACGCCGCCGCTGGTCCATTTCGGGGAACTGCTGTTTGGACAGCAGCTACAGTGGCAGGTTAAGGAGGCCTGGCTAAACGTGCTCCAGAGGGGCGGCTCCCAGTATATGCACTCCCACGCCAACAGCTTCGCTTCCGCGGTGATCTTCCTGACGCCGCACCATGAGTCGTCAAGGACCGTCTTTCTGCGTCCCGCCGGGGGTGCCGCTTTTGTGTTCAAGAACGAAGGACCGGACGTGCAGATGAATCCCTACAACGCCGACCGCTGGGTGATGCCCGAGGTGGAACCGGGCGACATGGTGATCTACCCGAGCTACCTGATTCACGGCGTCCCGCCGAATCAGGGAGACCAGCGGATGACGCTGGCGCTGAACGCAACGCCGGATCACCTCAACAGTCACGGCTATCAGGTCCGCTTCTCGGACGCCTGATCGCAATCAAAACAAGGGGGCTGTAGCAGCCCCCTTGATCGTTGTTTCCCACTCAGCGCACTGCGTCCGCCGCGGCGCGCCGAGCCATCGGACCGGTGCTAGTCCTGCAGGTCGATAAAGATCGGGTTGGTGTACAACCAGATATCAGCCCAGGCCTCCACGTCAGCATTCAAAACGCCGTTGATATGGGGAGGACAGGCTGCGTCGCTGCAGGGAATGTTGTCGGTCAACGCGTCAGACAAAGGATTGCCGTCCGCGTCCCGCTCGTTCGGCGTTCCCGGCGGGATGTTGCTGGCGCGGGCCCGCACGTAGCCATCGCTGGAAAAGGTGCTGGTCCAGGTCAGGGTGTACTCCTGATCGCCGGTCTGCTCTACCGAAAGGCTGGGGTTTTCCCAGCTGCTGACGATCCGGGTGGTTTCCGGAGCCAGCGGATTGAAGTACTCCGGATCAGCCGGCGTAAGCTGCGGACCAACCGCGCCCGCAATGATGTCCATATGGGCGACCTGCGGGTTATCCAGAGCCTGCGTGATACCGATCTGCGCCAGAGACGGATTCGGGAATCGGTAGGGGCTGTTGGATTTAGCTCCCGGATCTGTCACCACCAGCCGAACCGTCACCTGTCCGCCGCTCGCGCCAAGGCTCAGCGTTTCACCCATGGTCGCACATTGACCGCGAGCGCAGGCCTCAAAAGAGACGTTGGTAACCAGCTGCCCCTGTACCACATAGGTGTTGCCGCTGCGCAGCCCGTCTACGATGTCCTGTGCCGGATCCCGATTGGGCCGGTCCACGACAAAGGTGAAGTTGTCCTGGTACTCGCCGGGCCAGAAGTCCAACGTGCTCTCAAAATCCAGTGGGCCG
>JBCDKA010000252.1:0-4226 GCA_038747195.1 Pseudomonadota bacterium | reverse complement strand
GGCGATGGAGCGCGTCGCCTCGGACAGATTGCTGATCGGCTGCACGAGCCGGCGCGCGGTGTTGAAGGCCAGCAGCAGGGCCAGCAGCACGCTCAGCGTCAGCACCATAGACAGAATCAGCACAAACGCCTGCTTGAGGGCGTTGCGCTGGTATCCCAGCAGTTCATAGCGCAGAAACTGCGCCTCCACGTTGCTGGCCTGCTCGTCGAAACCCTGCGGCACCGAATATATGCCCTGCAGCACCCGTTCCTGCCCGAGTCCCCGGTCAGGAATCGTCTGGAGCACCCGCACCTGCAGCACCTCCCCCTCGGTCAGATTGGGCTCGTAGTCAACAAAGCTACCCCGCTGGCGCGCCTGCAAGAGCTGCAGGTCGCTCGGGACATCCGCGGTGAACCGGTCCAGGTCCCGGCTGCTCGTGCGGATGACCTGACCGCCTTCGCCGAGAACCGTCATTTCCAGCGCGTCACCCTCGGCCACAAGGTCGCGCAGCTCCGAGGCCAGATCGTCGGTGGACAGATCTGCCAGGCGCTGCGCCAAACGTTCCGTGAGGTTGCTCTTCTCAACCTTTTGCAGCTCCAGAAAACGGCGGCCGATCGCCTGCGCATCCTCGAGCGCGGTCGCCACATCCACATCGAACCACCGGTCGATACTGCGGTTAAGAAAATCGACGGAGAACCAGTAAACGATCAGCGCCGGCGGCACCGCCAGCGCCACAAACATGAGAACCATGCGCTGGGTCAGGCGGGCGCCGGGCTGCCCGGCCCGGCGCCGGCGAATCAGGCTGACCAGCCGCCAAATCACCGCGGCGGCCAGCACCACCAGCGCGGCACCGGCCAGCAGAAAAACCCACTCATAATATTGGTTCCAGCCTTCCAGCCCTCGCGTGGCGTCCCCGGCCAGGTAGAGCGCCACAAACAGCAGCGCCAGCACGGACGCCATCGGCAGCGTCCGCTGGAAGAATCGTGCGACCGGCCGCCGCTTCAAGACGTCACCCCGGTCAAGCGCACCCAGCCCGTGTCCATGCGCCACTGGTCGGACAGGTAGGACGACAGGCGCAGCGCCGGCGGCAGGCGCGAAATGACCAGCCGAGCTCGCACCTGGAAGTAGGCGCCAGCGACGTCCGCCGGCACATCGTCGAGCGGCACCTGATCGAGCGCCGCCAGCAGCGCCGGCAGGTCGCGAAAGCTGGTTGCCTCACCGCTGCCTGGCTCCAGCAGGGTGAAATACTGCGACAACGACCGATAGCTGATCTGGCGTTCTCCGCCGCGGGACCAAAGCACGCTGTCCCAGAGCACCGGCCGGTTCTGGCGCTGCTCAAGCCGCCACTGGAAGGTGACCGAGACGCCGTGACGCAGGGCGTCGAGCACCTCGGGTGAGAGCTGGTGGCTGAGGGTCAGTTGAGCGGTAGCGGCCGCGGGGCTGAAAGCGAGCACCTCAATCGAAGGTCGAGACTCAGCCGGCGCCAGCTGGCAGCCGGCGAGCAGCAGGCACAGGCCAACCGCGGCAGCCCGCTCAGCGTTTTTCCAGCAGCGAGTAAAAAAACCCATCCGTTCCGTCCTGCCCCGGCAGAAGCTGTCGACCCCAGCCGGTATCCACGCCCCACGACCCCGGCAGGGACAGAACCCTGGCGTCAGCCGCAGCGGCCACAAACGCCTCTATTGTCAGGTGATTTTCTGCCGGTAGCAAAGAACAGGTCGCGTATAGCAGCCGCCCGCCGCTCGGCAGACGTTCCCACAAGCGCTCCAGCAGACGCCGCTGCTGACGCGTCAGGTCGTCGATATCACTCTCGCGACGCAGCCATTTGATGTCCGGATGGCGGCGGATGACGCCGGTTGCCGAACAGGGTGCATCCAGGAGTATTCGATCGAAGCGTGCCGCCGGCAGCTCGCCAGCGTCCCCCGTCAGCACCTCCGCCGTCAGCCCAAGGCGGGCAAGATTCTGGGCAATCCTCGGTACTCGCAGCGGATCGGAATCCACCGCGGTCAGCACCAGCTCGGGCTGGAGCTCCAGCAGGTGCGCCGTCTTGCCGCCCGGTGCCGCGCACGCATCCAGGACCCTCATGCCCGGCGCCGGGCCCAGCAGCGGTGCGGCCAGCTGCGCGGCCGGATCCTGCACGCTGACAAGACCCGAATCGAAGCCAGGCAGATCAGCAACCGGCCGTGCCTTCTGCAGCTCGATCGCACTGGGAGCCAGCGCCAGAGGACGGGCTTCGACACCGTCCTGCTCCAAGCGGGCCAGATAGTCGTCCCGGCTGATGCGTGACAGATTGACCCGCAGGCACATCGGCGCCTGTTCATTGTTGGCGGAGAGAATCGACTCGAGCTGGGCGGGCCACGCTTCCTCGATCGCCGATACCAGCCACGGCGGATGGCTGAAACGCACCGCGGGCTCCAGGTCGCTGCCGGCCAAAGCAGCCGCATCCAGCCCGGACCTCAGGTAGCTGCGAAGGACCGCGTTGACCAGCCCCCGGCCCCATTTTTTGCCCAGGCGCGCTGTAGCGCTGACCGTCTGGTCCAGCACCGCATGTTGGGGAGTAGAAAACCCGCTTAGTTCAGCGAGGCCAACCAGCAGCAGGCAACGCAGATCCTCATCGCGCGCCCGCAGGGGCTTTTCGAGAAATCGATCGAGCAGGGTCTCAAGTAAGGTCAGGTGCCGAAGTACCGCGTAGACCAGGGCCTGTCGCAGCGGATCGGCCGAGGCCTCGTCACCGCTCAGGGAACGGCCAGCGAGCACCCGCTGGACCTGTCTCGCGGCATCTGCGCGGCTGTCCTGCCCGCGCCGCGCCGGGCGCTTCTTAGCGCTCGAGCTGCGGTTTTTCCCGGGTTTCTTGGCGGGACGTTCAGCCAATCAGCTCACCGTCAGCGCCCGTCCGGGTCAGGCGCCTCAGTCGTTTCCGCCAACGCTAGCCGCGTTCCGGCTGGCAGCGGAAAGGCGTTCAGAAAATCCGCCGCCGGCAGGGGCCGACCGCCGGATCGCTGGATGGTGGTGATCCGCAGGCCGCCTTGACCGGTAGCCACGACAATTCCGGCGGTATCCGCCTCGACGATCGTGCCGGGGTCACCCTCGAGCTCGGGCAGCAGCTCAGCGTCCCAGACCCGCAGCCACTGCTCCCCGAAGCGAAAACGTGCCACCGGCCAGGGGTTGAAGGCTCGAATCTGGCGCAGCAGCGCCGCTGCCGGCTGCTGCCAGTTGAGATTGGCCTCCTCCTTTTCCAGCTTGGCTGCGTAGGTCGCCTGACTGTCGTCCTGGGGTTCGGACGCCAGCTCGTCTCGTCGGGCCAGCGTATCGATCAGCAGCTCAGCCCCCAGCTGCGCCAGCCGGTCATGCACGCTGCCTCCGGTGTCGCTCTCAGCAATCGGCGTGGCGGCGCGCGAAAGCACGTCCCCGGTATCCAGGCCCGCCGCCATCTGCATGATGCAGACTCCGGTTTGCTCATCGCCGGCGAGCACCGCGCGGGCGATCGGGGCCGCGCCGCGCCAGCGCGGCAGCAGCGAAGCGTGGATGTTCCAGCAGCCAAGCCTTGGCACCGACAGGATCGATCGGGGAAGAATCAGGCCGTAGGCGGCGACGACCATCAGGTCAGGCACCAGCTCGGCAAGCGCCTCGGCGGCCTCCTCACCGCGCAGCGAGGCCGGCTGTCGAAGTTCGATCGAGGGCGCGCGATCCAAGGTCCAGGCCTTGATCGGCCCGGGTTTCAGGCGCCGCCCTCGGCCGGACGGCCGATCGGGCTGGGTGTAAACCGCCACCACGTCGTGATCGCTGGCGACCAGGGCCTCCAGGGCGGGCAGCGCGAAATCCGGCGTGCCGGCAAAGACAATTTTCATCGTGATGTTTGAAACGTAATGGGCCCGGCCGCCGGCCGGGAGCTAGTGTCCTGTTTGGACACTAATTCATGCAGAGGCTTCTGCGCGCCGCGCCTTTTCCAATTTCTTGCGCACGCGCTGCTGCTTCAGCGGCGAGAGGTAATCGACAAAAACTTTGCCGTCCAGGTGATCGATCTCGTGCTGGATACAGACAGCCAGCAGACCATCTGCGGTCAGCTCACGGCTCTTACCATTGCGATCCAGCGCAGCGACGCGGATCCAGTCTGCGCGATCGACCTTGGCATAGATGCCCGGAACCGACAGACAACCTTCCTCGTAAACCTGGTTGCCGCGACGCTCCAGGATCTCCGGGTTGATCAGCACGTGGGGCTGATCGCGATCGTCGGAGACGTCCACAACCAG
>JBCDKA010000251.1:0-4274 GCA_038747195.1 Pseudomonadota bacterium | reverse complement strand
GTGGCAATGTCGAGCAGAACCAGCCCAGACTGTACGTTTGCCAGCGTAAAGCGGCAGTCCGGACAGGTGGTGTCTGATACCCCGCTGTCCAAGATGGAGACCACGGCGCCCTCCACGGCCCGCTCCGTCCCGTCGGCGGTAAAGTCAGTCGTGTCGAGCACGCGCCCCGTGATGGTCGTCACTTCGCCCATCGGCATCTGCACCGAAAGCGTAACCGCCTCGGTATCCATCGCTTTGCCGTCCGTCACCGCAAAGGTCACAGGAAAATCCGCGACCTGGGCCTCGGCGGGTCGAAAGCGCAGCTCGCCGGACATGCCGTCGTAGGATGCACCCGAAGGCAGCGGCGCGGCGGAAAACAGCAGCGCGTCACCGGCATTGGCGTCCGTGGCGGTCGTGGTGAGCCGAAGCTCGCGGCCGAGCAGCACGGTTTGGGTGCCGATCATTGACAGTACCGGCGGCTGATTAAGGGCTGTGATCGGCGTGCTGACGGGCGAGGACAGATTGCCGGCCCGGTCGATCGCCACCAGCTCCAGCACATCCCCTTCGCTGCCCACCACCTGGGTCAGGAAACTCCCGCTGACGCTGCTGGGTATCACCTGGATAGCGCTTGACGCGGTGTTGGTGATCCGAACCTGCGCGCCGGCTTCGACCGCACCAACCAGCCCCTCGGTACGCGCGAAACCGCCGGCCGGCGGCGTTACGTCAACCCGCAGCAAATCGACTGCGGCCGGAGGCACCGTGTCCAGGGTGAGGAACACCAGTACAGAAATCTCTCCTCCACCCTGCAGCGTGGCCCTGAATTCAAAAGTGTTGTCACCCTCAGTCAGTGACACGGGGACAGTGAAGCCGCCGGCGTTGATGCTGACCGGCGCACCGTCGAGGGTCAGCGTGAGCACATCACCGGTCACGGCGCCCACCAGATCAACATTCGGGGTGTTGACGAACGCTCCGTTTAGGGGAGCCAGGAGATCAACGGCCAGCGCCTCGAAGCTGTCGAAAAACACCAGATCAAGATCACCCTTGGCGGCCAGCGCAAGGATGGCGTCGGAGCGTTCCAGGAACAGCTCGACCGAGTGGTCTCGGGGCGAGAAGCGAAACACCTGACCATTGAGGCAACCGAGCAGTAGCTCGTTGCCCAGTGCGGTGATCGATCGGACCCGGCCGCAGCCGAGCTCGAACGCGTCGAAGCGTATGACCTCATCACCCCGGTGATCCAGGGCGACCAGTCCGTCGCCGGCCAGCCAAAGCAGGGAGCCCAGAACGGCAAAGTCTCGGAAGGCAAACGTCGTTCCCAACGGCCGTTCGCCGAGGACCTCACCGGCGCGATCGAGTAGGTAAAGCGTGCCGTCGGCCGCATCGGTCACCATGACAAGATCGTCGGAAGCCAGCAGGCCGCGTGGCAGCCGGATCGCGTTCGGCAGGCCGATCCGGTGAAGCACCTGACCGCCGTCGCTCAGAACGGTGATCTCTCGGCTTGCCCAATGACCAAAGTAGCGGTGCGTCCCGTCAAAAGCCGCGGTGTCTGGGACCGGATAGTGAAACCACGGCTGACTTTCCCCAGCAACTGACCGCTTGGCGGCCAATCCGTCTTCGGTGGGGCGCAGCGTGAGCGTTTCCTGAGCGACCGGAGTCACCACCAGCAGCGTCTCGGCGGACCGATCAGGCGGCTTAGCCAGTCCTTGTGCTCGCGCCTCCGGCGCCAGCAATAAAGAAACAATCAGCCAGACTGCCGCGGCCGAGCTCAACGGTATGCGAGCCATCGCCCTATCCTCCCAGCGGGTTTCCTCATAGTGTCATGCGCAAGACCTGAGGTTTTTGCGCCAGGAGCTGGATGGAGAGGCGTATCGTCGGCGCTAACGCCTAAACCTTGTCTGGAGAATTGGGCCGAACCCGGACGTCATCGGCCGCCCCGTCACCGGGGCGCCGATCGCGAAAGGCCGCTGTCTGGGGCCCGAGACCCCCAGTTCTTGTACCGTCGATTTAAGGCGCCGCTAGTACCGTCAGCTAGGGCCTCAAGACCGGCCTACTCGAAGCCGTCAGCAAAAACCGCGTCGAAGATCGGTCCGCCAAGCTGGAACGTGAGCTCGTTGTTGCTTTCGTCTTTCTCCGTCAGCAGTCCTGCGGGATCAACCACTGCACGGAACACCTGTTTGCTGGCGGTGCCCAGATTCCCGTTGAAAGTGACGATTCGGGTTTCGCCGGCCGCCAGGTTCATCACGTCCTGGACCAGAATCTGCCCGTCATTCTGGAATATCTCAAGTGACAGGCTATCGATGGTGAAGTCCCCGCTGTTGCTGACCGAAACCGCCAGCTCGTAGTCCTGGTTTGGCAAAACGTTTCCAGGCGTCAGGTCGATCAGAGAGACGGTCGCATCGATGCCCAGCGGGTGTTCCAGATAGGCCAGATCGCTGGCGCCCTCCGTCGGCACATTTTCTGCCGTGAAGGTTCCGGTGCCCGGGGTGGTCACCTCAACGTCTTCGAGCGTTACGGCCGTTTTAATGTAGGCGAGGTTGAGCGAACCGTCGGCGGCAAAGGCGGCGACCACCGGACCCTCGATGTCCGAATCGTCCTGCAGGGCCTGCGCCTGACCCCATTGGTCGGCGACCTGATCGAAGATGAGGTAGCCCGCGTTCAGGCCGTCACCCTGCGAGAATGGCCACACAATGGCCAGGTTCCCGTTGGCGTCGGACACGAGCTCAAAGCTCTGGAAACCCACGTCGCCACTGCCTGGTCGAATCGTGACCACATCAGCGATATCGACGCTGTCCCGCAGCCAGACCAGGTCACCATCACGAACCCAAACGAGATGCCGCGACCCGCTGCTGTCATACGCTAACGCCGGCGCGGTATCGGATGTGGTGTCGTTCGTGATGCGCTGCGGCGCGGCCCATGACAGACCGTCGAAGGTCGTGAGAAATAGCTCCGCCTCGGCGGCGTTGAAGCCCGACGATCCGGTTGACCGAATGAATGCGGCGGAAGCCACGTTGGCGTCACGCTGAGCAACCGTCGTTTGGGTAAGTCCGGTTAGCCCCGATGCGATGGACTGCGGTGCACTCCAGCTTGAACCGCTCCAGGTTGCGTAACTGAGCGCAACCGGATTGGCGGCATCCCCGAGCAGGTTTCCGCCCGAATGATTTTTCCAAATGGCGAGAACTGAACCATCGTTACCGGAAGCAATATTGGCCGCATGGTCCATGTCGGTGTTGCTGGTGACGGCAACCGGTGTCGACCAACTCGTGCCATTCCAAACACTCGAGACAAGCTCCAAACTCTGGGCAAACGCCAGATCGAACTCGGCAATTGGGTCCAAGGAGGACAACTCGGACCGCTCCCATAGCGCGATGCCGTTTCCGACACCATCAAAGGCCACCTGCGGCGCAAACTCCGGCTGCGTGTCGTCAACAATCTGGACGGGCGCCTGCCAGGACGCTCCGTCATAGAACAGCGAGCGAATCTCCGTACCTCGACCGGCAGGATCCGCCGGATCGTCGTGCACATAGACCAGCAGGCGACGACCGTCGCCGGTGGTGCTCAAGGACAATCGGGTTCTTGGGAACGTGCTGCTGACCAGGGTGGTTTCGACGTCACCCGAACTGACCGTCGTTTTGCCGGGGGAAACGGCAAAGGTTGCATAGTCAGGCTGTGCCAGGTGTTTCCTCGGCAGCAACCGCCAGTTGGCGGGCGCCAACACGGCCTTGTTCGCCATGTCCGACACCGTACACCCGCCCGGGATGGTGCAGTTCACGGCCTGAACAAAGACGTCACCAAAGCCGTAAATGTCGAACTGAACCTGCGCCACGAGCAGGATGCCCGCCCTGTCGAAGTTAGGCTCGGGCACCTTTGCCATGACAAACGGCTCGCCGCCACCAAACACCGTGATGTCGACGTTTTCGAGCGGCCGCACGTGCAGCGAGGCGTTGGTGGGCAGACCGATACGGCCCGTACCCGAGTCAAACTGCAGCGCGCCGCCGGTGCGAGGCCTGAAGGTGGCGGTGAATTTGCCGCGACCGCCGATTTTGCCGCTGATCAGCACGGTGTCCAACACACCTTCGATGTAGTCGCCAATCAACGGAATGCTGGTCAGGACAGAGACGCCCGGAAAGATCTCCAGCAGCCGCTGCTCACGGGTGATTGAACCGGTGATGTCAATGCCGAACGTGGTGGCCAGCAGATCCAGACTCCGGCCGCACAGAAACTGAACCTGACCCTCGCCAAAAACGGTTCCGACAATCTCAAACGCCGCAACCGCTAGACCGGTGGTACCGGCAAGCCCC
>JBCDKA010000250.1:0-4279 GCA_038747195.1 Pseudomonadota bacterium | reverse complement strand
GGCTGTCAGCACGCCGGTACTCGGATCCGGCGAGTCAAACAGAGCAAACTCAAAATCAAAGCTGCCGTTGGCCAGCTCGCCTTCGAGCTCGAGCTGTCCCTGATACGAGAAGGTCGAGGTCACCTGGCCATAGGCCGCCGCCGGCATGATCAGCGCGAGGGCTAAAACGAGGCGGATCACTAGTGTCCGGTCGCCCGAAGGTCGTTGGCGGACACGGCGAGAGGGGTGTCCGCGGCGACGGGCTTGCTGCTGCGGTCCGCGATCGCGGGCGCGAGAAACTCGCGGTACGCCGGATTGTCCGTTTCGTCCGTAAAGCCGTAGCCGGTAGCGAGGAGGAACTCGCCGAAGGCGTCCTGTTCCCGGTCTTCGACAAAAAAACCGGCCAAGACCCGGCCGTAAGCGGCACCGTGATTACGATAGTGGAACAGGCTGATCGACCAGCGGCCCGCAAGCTTGCCCAGGAAATCGAGCAGGGCCCCGGGTCGTTCGGGAAACTCAAAGCGAACGACTCGCTCGCTGGCAACCTGGCGTTTCGGCGGTGGTTCGGACGACGAGTCATCGGCGGCGTCATGGTCGGCAGCGGAGGGGGGTCTGCCGCCCACCATGTGGCGGAGGTGCAAGCGGGCCAGCTCGTTGTGGCTCAGGTCTCTCACCGGATAGCCCGCCTCGCGAAGCCGGTGCACAGTGCCGTCGGGTTCATCACGGGTGCCGTCCAGCGACAGCCCAATAAAGACCCGCGCCTGCTCCGGGTCGCTGTAGCGGTAGTTGAACTCGGTCACCGCCGGTGAACCGAGCACCTTCAAGAACGCCAGGTAGCTGCCGCGTTCCTCCGGGATCATCACGGATAGGAGCGCCTCTTCGCCGCGCCCCATGGCCGCGCGCTCGACGACGTGACCCATCCGCGAGAAGTTGATGTTGGCGCCGCTGTTGATCGCGATGGAATCGCCGGTCAGCTCACCGCCGTCTTCCAGGTAGCGTTTGATGCCGGCCACCGCCATGGCGCCGGCCGGCTCCACCAGTGAGCGGGTATCCTCAAAAATGTCTCGCATGGCCGCACAGATCTCGTCCGAGCCGACGGTCACCAGCTCGTCGACCAGGCCTTGCGCTACCGCAAACGTGTTGTCGCCCACCCGTCGCACCGCGGCACCGTCCGCGAAGATGCCAACCCGGTCCAGCGTCACCGGGTGCCCCGCAGCCAGCGCTGCCTTGAGGCAGGCGGCGTCCTCGGGTTCCACGGCGATGATGCGAGTCTCCGGGCTCAGCGCGCGTATAACCGCCCCGGCGCCGGCGAGGAGCCCGCCGCCGCCAACCGGCATAAAAACGGCTCCGGGCGGGCCGGCGGACTGGTTGAGAAGCTCCAGCCCGATGGTGCCCTGGCCGGCGATGACGTCGGGGTTGTCGAAGGGATGGACAAAAGGCCGGCCGCGTTCTTCGGACAGCGTAGTTGCATGGCTGCACGCCTCGTCATAGTTGTCTCCGACGAGATGAACCCGCGCGCCCAGCTGGCGGACCGCTTCGACCTTGATACTCGGGGTGGTCCGAGGCATGACAATATCCGCCTCTCGGTCGAGGCGAGCGGCGGCGCGAGCGACGCCCTGCGCATGGTTGCCGGCCGACGCGGCGATGACACCGCTGCGCAGCCCCTGCTCGCTGACCAGTCGATGAATGCACGTATAGGCGCCGCGAACCTTAAACGAGAAGCTTGGCTGCAGGTCCTCCCGTTTCAGCCAGATGGCTGTGCCGAGGCGCCGGGTGAGGTTTTCGGCTGGTTCGAGGGGTGTTCGTTTGGCGACGTCATAGACGGGCGCTGAGACCGATCGGCGGAGGTAGTCCAGCAGCGGGTCGGTCTCATAAAGCGGCCCGTTGTCAGCCACCCGACTGCCCAAGCTGCTGGCGGACCGCGCTCGCAACCTCGCTGGTGCTGAGCGCGCCACCGACGTCGGCGGTGGTTTGCTTCGCGGCGATACAGCGGCTGACGGCCGCGCGGAGCTCGTCCGCGAGGTCTGCCCGCTGAACGTCGCGCTCGAGCCACAGCGCGGCGCTGAGCATGGTGCCCATCGGGTTGGCTTTGCCAAGACCTGCGATGTCCGGCGCTGAACCGTGGATGGGTTCGTACAGGCCTGGGCCATCAGCCGCCAGCGATGCCGAGGGCAATACGCCGAGGGAGCCCGCCACCGCGGCGGTCTCATCGGTCAGGATGTCGCCGAACATGTTCTCGGTGACCATCACGTCGAAAAACGCGGGGCGGGTCACCAGCGTCATGGCGGCCGCGTCGACGAGCATGGTGTCAAACGTGAGGTCCGGATACTCGTCGCCGACGATGGCGGTTGTCAGCGAGCGCCAGAGTCGGGAGGTTGCCAGCACGTTGGCCTTGTCGACCAGAGTCAGGTGGCCGCGGCGCTGACGCGCCAGGTCACCGGCCAGGCGAACAACCCGCTCAATTTCGCCGGCGTGATAGCTGCAGAGATCCGAGGCAGACTGGCTGCCCTCCGTTTTCTCGCCGAAGTAGATGCCGCCGGTCAGCTCGCGCACGACCAACAGGTCGACGCCTTCAAGTCGATCTGGCTTGAGCGGACTGGCATCAGCCAGAGCGGGCTCCATGCGGGTGGGTCTCAGGTTCGCGAAAACCTCCATCCCCTGGCGAAGGCGCAGCAGACCCTGCTCGGGCCTGACGCTAGCGCTGGGGTCGTCCCACTTCGGTCCGCCCACCGCGCCGAGAAGGACACCGTGGCTTTCGATGCAGGCCTGGAGCGTTGCCGCCGGCAGGGGATCGCCCGTTTCGTCGATCGCCGCGCCGCCGATCAGATGGCGGTCCACCGCCAGCTCCAGCCCGTTGCCGTCAGCGAGGGCGCTTAACACCTCGATGGTCGCATCGACGACCTCCGGCCCGATACCGTCACCCGGCAGCGCAACCAGCCTGACGGTCATGCGCGCTCGCTCTCGAAACGGCTGATGGCGGCGTCCTGCTCCAGCAGAAAGCCAAGCGCGTCGACGCCGTTCAAAAAGCAGTGCTGCGCAAAACCGTCCAGCGGGAACGTTTCGACGTGAGGGCCAGCCTCGATCCGTCGCTGCTCGACGTCGATCTTCACTTCTGCGCCCGGGTTGGCCAGCAGCCACCGGTGCAGATCTTCGGACACCACAACCGGCAGCAGACCGCACTTCTGGGCGTTAGAGGAAAAGATATCCGCGAGCTTGCTGGATAGCACGGCTTTGAAGCCAAAGTCGCGAATGGCCCAGGGCGCGTGTTCCCGCGACGAGCCGCAGCCGAAGTTTCGCCCGCCGACTAAGATCCCAGCGGTCTGGGCGGCCGGCTGGTTCAGCACAAAGTCTTCGCGAGGCTGATCGTTTTCATCGAAGCGCCAATCCCGAAACAGGGCGTCGCCAAAACCTTCGGAAGAGGTTGTGGTCAGAAAGCGCCCGGGAATAATCTGGTCGGTGTCGACATTATCCTGCGGAATCACGACGGTGGTTGCCGCCAGATGGGTGATTTTCTGCATCAGGCCGCCTCGCTCGTGTTGATCCGCGGGTCGGCGACACAGCCGGCCACCGCTGCTGCCGCCGCCGCGGCGGGGCTGGCTAGCAGGGTTCGGGAGCCAGGTCCCTGGCGTCCCTCAAAGTTGCGGTTGCTGGTGCTGATCGCGAGCGCGCCATCCGGCACGATGTCGCCGTTCATGGACAGGCACATAGAGCAGCCGGGTAAGCGCCACTGAGCGCCGGCATCGATGAAAATCTGATGCAGGCCCTCATGCTCGGCGGCCCGGTAAACCTGTTCCGAGCCCGGCACCACCAGCATGGTGACGTCGGGATGGACCTTGCGGCCCTTCAGCTGCGCTGCGGCCGCCCGCAAATCGGAGATTCGGGAATTGGTGCAGCTACCGACAAAGACCACGTCGACCTTTGTACCGATCATCGACTGGCCGGCATCCAGCCCCATGTATTCCAGCGCCTTTTCCTCCGAGGCGTCGGCGGGGGTGGGGATGGACTCGGTGATAGGGACCACCATGCCGGGGTGCGTGCCGTAGGTGATGGTCGGCGCGATATCCGCAGCGTCGATCTTCACCTCGCGGTCGAAGGTGGCGCCCTCGTCGCTGCGCAGCGTTTGCCACCGCTCTACCGCTGCATCAAACGCCTCACCTTCGGGGCTTAGCGGCCGGCCGCGCAGATAGTCGAAGGTTTTCTGGTCGGGCGCGATCATGCCGGCCCGCGCACCGGCTTCGATGCTCATGTTGCAGACGGTCATGCGCTGCTCCATGTCCAGGCCCTCGATGGTGCTGCCGGC
>JBCDKA010000249.1:0-4292 GCA_038747195.1 Pseudomonadota bacterium | reverse complement strand
GACGTTGAACTTCTGCTTGTCGTCGCCGTGCCGCTCCTTCAGCTGCTGGATTCGCGGCTGAAGCTTACGCAGCTTGGCGGTACTGCGGTACTGAGCTTCGGAGAGCTTGTAGAACACGGCCTTGACCAGCACCGTCAGCAAAACAATCGCCCAGCCCCAGTTCCCGGTGAGCGAATGGATCTTGTCCAGCAGCCAGAACAGGATTTTGGAGAACGGGGTAAAGATGCCGTAGTCGACGGTGAGGATCAGTCCTTCGGCCAGGGGCTCGATCTGGTCATGCAGTTTGGGCCCGACAAACAGCGTGCTGGGAAAGTAGCCCATCGCGCCAGGGGCGACCCGCTGCGAGGGACTGAGCGTTCGTATCCGGTAACGCTGGCCCCGGTCGACGGCCACCGCCTCCAGCTGTGCCTGCTGTTCCGCTGGCGGTACCCAGGCGGTGACAAAGTAGTGCTGCACCATCGCAGCCCAGGCAGCCGCGCCGCTGCGGGCGATCGCCTTGTCGTCTAAATCTTCGAAATCAAATTTTTCGTACTTGCCTTCAGCCGTGTAAAGCCCGGTGCCCATGAAGCTGTAGCGTTCCGGGTTGCTGAACGCGCTGCCGCTGACCTCGGGCGGCGGTCGCCGCACCAGCTGCTGGTAGTCGCTCCCGATCCATTCCTGGTCGGAGTTGTTCCGCAGCGCCTGCTCCAGGCCCACCACGTACGAGCCGCGCGCAAAGCGATAGGTTTTGGTGAGCGTAGTGCCGCCAGCGCTCCACGTCATCGGCACCACCAGCTCCTCTGCGCCGTCGCCCAGCACAAAGCGGCTCTGCTCAACGGTGAAGGTTTGCGTGTGGTCTGCACTCGGGTGGGTGTTGCTGACAATGCCCGACTGCGCCAGGAACAGCGTGGCTGGATTGCTGCTGAGCAGCTGCACCTTGGTATCCGGTGTTTTCAGCTTGACCGGATAGTCGCGAAGCGTTGCTTCCACGATTGCGCCGCCGCGCGTGCTGATCTTAAGGTCGAGCACGTCCGTCTGGACCGTAATGAGGTCACCACTCTCAGAAAAGATGGCAGCTTCCGGCTGAGCCGCCGGGGTTTGGGCAACGCCGGGAGTGGGTATGTCCGCGGCTGGGTCAGAGTTGTCTTGTGCCGCTTCGGGAATGGCGTCAGCCGGCGGAACATTGTCGACCAGTTCCTGGACCGGCGCCGGTGCCGGGGCCGCTGGCGCGTAGTCGATCTGCCACTGCTGATAGATCAGAAACGCACAGGCCATGAGGGCAATCAGCAGAAATAAGCGGGAATTGGGCATGGTGGGTTTGGGTGCCTTTGAGCGCTTTTGGTGGCGGGCTAGCTCAGCTGCTCTGGGTTTGTGAGCGGGACCAGCTCATGAGCTGGTTCCAGTGGCTCTCCAGGGCCGACAACAGTTCTCGGGCTGACATGCTGGCCGCCGGGGCCCGGGCGATGACCACGAGATCCACCGGTTGCTGCCGGATGGCGTTTCGCCGAAAGCTTTCGCGAGCCAGCCGCTTGATTTGATTGCGTTTCACGGCGCGTTTGTCGACTTTTTTGGAAACCGCCAAACCGAGCCTTGCGTGATTGGTGGCGCCTCGGCAAGCCAGGACGGTGAAAGCCCGGCTGGCGGTACGACGCGGCTTGGCAAAAACTCGACCGTAGTCCTTTTTGGTCAGGACGCGAAACGATCGGCCAAAAAGTTCATTCACAGCGGCTCACCCAGAGCTGCCGGGAGCCGTTAGCCAGCTAGACGCTTACGACCTTTAGCGCGGCGCGCATTAATAATGGCGCGGCCGCTGCGCGTGGCCATGCGAGAGCGAAAGCCATGGGTGCGGGCCCGCTTAAGGCGGCTGGGTTGAAATGTGCGTTTCATGGGAGCTTACCTGCTTATCCGTTGTCGTCGCGCATACAAAAACACGACCGTTCTCCTCCGCCAGGGGCGAGGCGCCGGGCCGTGTCAAAAGGAGCGAAAGAATACCGGCGCAGGTACAGTGGTGTCAACCGCTTCAGCGCTTGAAAGCAGCGTGTCCCGCTGGCGCCGATCGAGTGCTTTTTGCGGAAGCTTTACGCGGCCCGCAACTGAATCTTGGAAGTGGTGGCTGGGCGGCGTTAGACTGCTCGGCCCGACAAATTCTTTGTCGGATTTAACGGCGGGACTGCACCGAATGAAATACTTGTGAGCGGCGATGAGCTCTGGGCCCGATGTTTGAGCCGGCTGGAAGGCGAGCTCAGCGGGCAGGAAATGAATATGTACATCCGGCCGCTGCAGGCACATTCTGCGGAAGGCGTGACGTCACTGATGGCACCCAACGAGTTTGTGCTGAACGCCGTCCGCGACAATCACCTCCTGCTGATTGAACAGACCCTCAGCCACCTGGCCGGCTCTGCCGTTGACGTTGAGCTCTTTATCGGCTCCGTCGGCGGTGAAGAGATCGGCACCCCCACGGTCCCGGCCGGAGCCGCATCCGATCCGCGGATCGCTACTAATCTCGACCCGGCGTTTCGCTTCGACAACTTTGTGCGGGGTAAATCCAACGAGATGGCTCAGGCGGCAGCGCTGCAGGTGGCGGACAACCCGGGACACAACAGCTACAACCCGCTGCTGCTGTATGGAAGCACGGGCTTAGGCAAAACCCATCTGCTTCACGCGGTGGGCAACCACCTGGTCAGCACCGGCAAAGCTCGGGTGATGTACCTGCACTCAGAGCAGTTTGTTTCCCGAATGGTCCAGGCGCTTCGCCATAACAGCATCGACGAATTTAAGAAGCGTTATCGGACCGCTGACGCGCTGCTGATCGACGACATCCAGTTTTTTGCCAACAAAGAACGGTCACAGGAAGAGTTTTTCCATACCTTCAACACCCTGATCGACGGCAAGCAGCAGGTGATTCTGACGTGTGATCGCTATCCGCGGGATGTCGACGGCCTTGAGTCCCGACTGCAGTCTCGTTTCGGCTCGGGTCTGAGCGTTTCGATCGAGCCACCGGATTTTGAGACCCGGGCCGCAATCCTGATCGCCAAAGCAGCCGAGAAAGACTTGTGTCTGAACGAGGAGGTGGCGCTGCTGATCGCTCGCCACGTTCAGTCGAATGTTCGCGAACTGGAGGGAGCGCTCAATACGCTGTGGCTGAAAGCGCACATCACCAAGCAGGAGGTCACCGCGGGTTTTGCCAAAGAGGCATTGCGCGAGCTGCTGTCCGCCCATCAGCGGCAGTGCACGATTCCTAACATCCAGCAGACGGTGTCCGACTACTACCACATCAGCGTCGCCGAGATGGTCTCCAAGCGTCGCTCTCGAAACATTGCACGGCCTCGGCAGATGGCCATGTGTTTGGCCAAAGAGCTGACCGAACATAGCTTGCCCGAAATCGGCCGAGCGTTTGGCGGTCGGGACCACACCACGGTGCTGCACGCGTATCGCAAAATCCACGAGCTTTGCAGCTCCGATGGACGCCTGCATGACGACCACGACAAGCTGGTTAGAGCCCTGACCCAGTAGCCCGTGACCCTAGAGACGGTGCTTTTTCGTAGTGGGCGGTATTAAGTGGTGGATAAATTGTGGATAATTTGTCGATAGCAGGGAGCCGGTGACTTATCCCCAGCTTACACACCGCCTGGGGCTGCAGTTATCCACCGCAAGAAATGACTCAAGTCATTGATTTAATTAGTAAATTGGGGGTTGTTCCAGTTATCTCGCGGAACAATAATAATAACTGTCTAACTATTAAATAATCATAAGTGGAAGCCTATTTATGAAATTCAGCATTCAGCGAGAAGCTCTGTTGCGGCCGTTGACCCAGGTTGCTGGGGTCGTGGAACGGCGACAGACGCTGCCGGTTCTTTCCAATCTGCTGGTACGGGCTGCGGAGAATCGACTGATGCTGACGGGTACGGACCTCGAGGTGGAGCTCACGGCATCGGTGGGTGTGGAGGTTGAGCGAGACGGAGAGATCACAATCCCCGCACGAAAGCTGCTCGATATATGTAAAGCGCTGCAGGACGGGACTCGCCTTGATCTGGAGTTCTCTGCCGACAAAGCCACCATCCGAGCCGGTAGCGGTCGGTTTACGCTGGCCACGCTTCCGGCCAACGAATTCCCGGTCATCGAAGACGTCGAGGTCGGAGAATCCGTTCAGATTAAACAAAGCGACCTCAAGCGCATCATTGAGGGGACTGCCTTCGCGATGGCTAACCAGGATGTCCGTTACTACCTGAACGGCCTGCTGCTGGAGCTTCGGGAAGGCATGCTGCGGTGCGTTGCCACCGACGGTCACCGGCTGGCCATTACGGACGTTGACG
>JBCDKA010000248.1:0-4338 GCA_038747195.1 Pseudomonadota bacterium | reverse complement strand
GGTGCCGCCAACCGAGACCCGGCGCAGTTTAAGAACCCCAACGATTTTGATATCACCCGCACCCCGAACCGCCATCTGGCGTTTATCAGCGGGCCCCACATGTGTGCCGGTCAACATCTTGCCCGGCTGGAAGGGCAGCTGGCGCTGGCCCGCTTCTTCGAACGCTTTCCTAACGCGAAGCTGGCCCGGGAGCCGGTTCGCGGCAAACGGGCCCGTTTTCGGGGCTTCAGCAGCCTGCCGGTCGAGCTGTTCCTGGGTTAGCGAGCGAAGGGTTGTAGCTGGTGGCCCAGGTCCTGAGGATCACCTAGAATTGCCGCGATATTTCATTCTGTTTGTCAATTTCGAGGGATAACGTGAGCGACTACGACCAGCAACTGCAGAAAATTCAAACTCAAAACGGCTGTTTCATCGCTGCCCTGGACCAGAGTGGCGGCAGCACGCCCAAGGCGCTGCGCCTCTATGGCGTCGGCGAAGATGAGTACAGCGGCGATGACGAGATGTTTGCCAAGGTGCACGAGATGCGCACGCGGATCATGACCAGCCCGGCGTTCACCGGTGACCGGATTCTTGCAGCGATCCTGTTTGAAAACACCATGGATCGCGACGTGGAGGGGCAGGGCACCGCCAGCTACCTGTGGAACGTCAAAAACGTGGTGCCGATTCTCAAGGTCGACAAAGGTCTGGCCGACGAGGCGGACGGCGTGCAGCTGATGAAGCCGATGCCCGACCTCGACGACCTGCTGGCGCGCGCTAAGGCCAAAGGGATCTTCGGCACCAAGATGCGCTCGGTCATCAAGAGTGCCAGCGCGTCAGGCATCGCAGCCAACGTGGCGCAGCAGTTCGAAATCGGTCAGCAGATTCTGGCCGCCGGCCTTCACCCGATCATCGAGCCCGAGGTCGACATCAACGCACCAGACAAGGCTGAGGCCGAAGCGATTTTGCATGAGCATCTGATCAAGCATCTGGATGCGCTGGGTGACGATCAGCTGGTGCTGCTCAAGCTGACGCTGCCGGAGCAGGACAACCTCTACGCCGACTGCGTCGCCCACGCCAACTGCATTAAGGTGGTGGCACTGTCCGGCGGCTACAGCCGGGAGGAAGCGAACGCGCGACTGTCGCGTCAGCACGGCATGGTTGCCAGCTTCTCCCGTGCCCTGTCTGAGGGGCTTTCCGCAGGGCAGAGTGACGACGATTTCAACGCGATGCTGGACGGTTCTATCCAGTCGATTTTCAACGCTTCGGCCACCTGAGAACCACCATACGATTCTCGTCTTGGAAGGGGGCTTCGGCCCCCTTTTTTTGCGGCGCCTGGCCGCGCTGTAGCGCAACGGCTTTACGCCAAGGTTGCCTGTAATTTACCCATTGTTTACCCGGAAACCCCAGCCTTTCTGCGACGCTAACCTCTCAAGGCAGGTCTTACACCTGCGTAGCCGAGGAGGGGCGTCATGCACAGTACGGCAGAGTTCTTACGCGCTGGCCGGGGCGCCTTAGGTCGTTTTCATGCGGACCCACGTCACTGGCAGCTGGTCGGACTCAGCGGATTGCTCACACTTTCCTGGCTCGGCAGTGATTTCGGCAGCAGCCCGCTGATTCTCGCCGCAGCGCTCTGCGGTGCGCTCGGAGTGGAGGCGCTCGGCGCCTGGTGGCGACGGCGCAGGGGTCGAAACCACAAGCCGCTCCAGTGGAAGTCCGCTTTGATCACGGCGTTCGGGGTCAGCCTGCTGCTGCGGGCTGACGCGCTGTGGATCTGGTCGGGGGCCGCCGCTTTTGCCATCGCGGCAAAGCTGCTCCTGCGCTGGAACGGCAAACAGCTTTTTAATCCGGCCTGCAGCGGGATTCTGGCGGCGCTGTGGCTCAGCGGCGGTCAAGCCTGGATCTCCGCCGGGCAATGGGGCCAGACCTCGCTGGTTGCCGGCTACGCGCTCGCCATGGCGGCCCTGACGCTGTCGAGCGCGCGCCGGCTGGATATTGCGCTGGGCTTTCTCGGCAGTTTTGCCGCGCTGGCCGTCACTCGCGCGGTATGGCTTGGCGACCCGCTGGCCATCGCGTGGCACCAGCTCAGCTCCGGATCGCTGCTGATTTTTGCCTTTTTTATGGTGACCGATCCCCGCTCCACGCCCGACAGCCGCCGCGGCCGGCTGCTGTTTGCCGCCGCGGTGGCCGCGCTGGCCTCGGCCCTGCACTGGGGACCGAACGTGCAGGCAGCGCCGCTGGTGGCGTTGGCGGCGATAGGACTCTTAACGCCGCTGCTGGATCGACACTTGCCCGGCCGGCGTTTCCGGTGGGCAGCCGCAGAGCGTCGCCCGCTGATCCCTCATCCTTTGGAGGTTCGATGATGAACATAAATAGTCTGACTCACTTAAACCCCTCGCTGTGCGCGACGGGTTGGCTCCTGCTGCTCACGCTCAGCGCCGGCTTGATCCCAGCCCCGGTTCAAGCCTTCTGCGGGTTTTACGTCTCCCAGGCTGACACCAGCCTGTTCAACGATGTGTCCAAGGTTGCGCTGGTTCGCGATGGTGATCGAACCGTTGTCACGATGGCGGCCGACTATCGCGGCGACGTGTCCGAGTTTTCCATGGTGATCCCGGTGGTGGACGTGCCGCTGCGCGAGCAGATCAACGTGGCCAATCCGGCGCTGCTCGAGCATCTGGACCGGTATACCGCGCCGAGGCTGGTGGAGTATTACGACCCGGATCCCTGTCAGGATCCTATGCTCGACCGAGTCGTTGTCACCGGTTCGCGAATCAAACGGGCTGATATCGAATCAGCGAGCCCGGTTTTTGCCGTTGACGACAGGGTCACCATCGAAGCGGAATACGAAGTGGGTGAGTACGACATCCTGATCCTGTCCGCCGAACAGAGTGATGGGCTGATCGGCTGGCTGACCGACAACGGCTACCAGATCCCGGCAGGCGCCGAGGAGGTGGTTGGTGCCTATCTGAAGCGCGGCATGAAGTTTTTTGTGGCCCGGGTTGCGCTGGATCGCCACAGCGGGTCATCGGTGCTGCGGCCGATCCAGATTGCCTACGAAGATGAGAACTTCATGCTGCCGATCCGGCTGGGGACGGTCAATGCGGAGGGCCAGCAGGAGCTGTTTGTCTTCGCCCTAACGCGGCAGGGACGTGTTGAGACCCGCAACTACCGGACTCAAAAACTACCGTCCGATCTAGACGTGCCGATCTATATCAAAGATGAGTTTGGCGATTTCTATCGCGATCTGTTTACCGAGCAGGTGGCGCAGTCTGACGGGCGTTCCGTGTTTCTGGAGTACGCCTGGGACATGGCCTGGTGTGACCCCTGTGCCGCCGAGCCGCTCAGCCGCGGTGAGCTTCGCTCGCTCGGCGTAATGTGGCTGGATGACGGCCGTGACTGGAGCCCTTCCCAGCAGCGATCGCGCCAGGGAGTCGACGTCTTTGTCACCCGGCTTCACCTGCGCTACGACGGCGAGAGCTTTCCCGAAGACCTGGATTTTCAGGTCACGGGCGACCGCAAGAATTTCCAGGGTCGTTACGTACTGCGCCACGCCTGGCGGGGCGACTTTGGTCAGTGCGAAGCGGCCGGGCAGTATGCCGAGTCACTGGTTTCGCGCTGGGATCAGGAAGCGCAAACGCTGGCGAAGCTGACCGGACGAGACGTTGAGAAAATCCAAAGCCGTATGGCGGCGGAAGGCTTGAGCGCCGAAGCGCTTAACGGCTGGAAACAACAGCCCAAGAAGTCCTGGTGGCAACGGCTCTGGGGCAATGGCTGAGATAGGCCAGGCGCTCAAGTTTGGCCTGGCCCAAATCCTCAGCACCAGCTTGAGCGGCGCCCTCATGTTGCGGTGATGAGCGAGTGTGTTGCGGCGATTGCGCTAAACGCGGCAATCGGGCCGCGGCCGCGGCGGGACCCCTTATGCTGGACGGCCCCATAAGCTGACCCACCCGCCAAGGAGCTGTCCATGTCGCTGAAGATTGTGCTCGAACTGAGTGATGCTGACCTCAAACACTTTCGCGGCGCGATGCGCAAAGCGAGCAGCACCGACAAACCGGTGGAAGAGGTGGTGGCGGCAGCTCGCGAGCTGATCGCCGCAAGCCAGAGCCGCAAGCTGCCGGCGTTTGTCAAAGGACGGCTCGGCTGTCTGGAGCAGATGGTCGACATGCTGGCAGATCAGGAGTGGAAAATCTCCGGCAAAGACCGGCAGCGCATCGCCAGCGCTTTGGCCTACTTCGCTGACGCTGAGGATCTGATCCCCGACAGCATTCCGACCCTGGGTTTTGTGGACGACGCCATCATGATCGAGCTGGTCACCCGAGAGCTCAAGCACGACATGGAGGCCTACCGGGATTTTTGCGTTTACCG
>JBCDKA010000247.1:0-4371 GCA_038747195.1 Pseudomonadota bacterium | reverse complement strand
GGCTCCTAAGGCGCCGCACCGTCCTGTCTACCAGTTGGATTCCTGAGGACAGCGGCGTGCCGCCCCCGCCAGGGATGCGATCAATCCACTCTCGTATCCGAGCACCTGTCTCTGGCGCCTTCAAGAGCTGCGCATCGTCGCCGCCAAAGCTGATGACAACGAGCGGGTCGCCGCGTCGGTTGAGCTGGTCACACCAACCCGCCAGCAGCGCTTTGGCTAGCGCAAGCCCACCGTGGCGAAGCATCGACGCTGAGCAGTCGATCAAAAAAGCGTGGAGGGTTTGCTCCCGCCCCCGCCGCTCACGGTACTGCAGGTGGTCTTCCTCAAGCGGCTGCGGGCCTTTTTCAGCCAGTGTTTGAGGCCAATTAATAGATTCCTGAGAGCCGGCTCGAGTTATTGGCAGCGGGCCCGGAACCCGCTTTGCTGACTGTTTGCTGTTCCTGGCAGCGGGCTCGGTCCGGGTGCCCCGTTGCCAGGTCAGGGCTTTTTTGGCGGCACCGAAAGCGGCCGTACGCCCTTCACCGCGGCCATGGGCGGGCTGCGGGGAGCGCGAAGCTCACCCCAATCAACGTCCGACGACCGATTGCTCGTTTCGCGTGTCGGTCCGTCAGCTGAATCGCCTGCAGACTCAACTGCGGATTGTTTCGGCGACTCACCCGGTGTCGCCATGTCGGCCTCTGCAGGCTGCCCCGCCGACTTCGCTTGCGGGTGTTGCGTATAAGTATCGCCCTCGTTTCTGTTCGTCGCCGCCTCGCGATTCGCTGGCAACCCGTCACGTCGACGGTGGGCCAACACCCAGGGCTCTACGCGGTTAAAGTCCGTTTCCGTGATGTTTGTGCGGCCCTCAAGGGCGGCATGAGCGCGCGCGGCTCGCAAAAGCGTCAGGTCCGCCCGCACGCCTTCCACCTGAGCCTGGCTGCAACGCTCGCTCACCCAGGCGATCTGCGCGCTTGTGAAGTCCATGAGTTCCAGTTTTTTTCTCGCCGCGGACACCTGCTCGCGCAGTTCTGCCTCCTGGGATGCCTGAGCTTCGACAAAGGCCTTAGGGTTTTGATCGAAGGCGAGCCGGGTAGTTACGATGCGCTCTCGAGTGGCCAGGCCAGGTGCGTCTTCAAGCGCCACGAACAGCCCAAAGCGGTCGAGGAGCTGCGGCCGAAGCTCGCCCTCTTCGGGATTCATAGTCCCGATCAGCACGATGCGTGCCTCGTGAGAATGGGAGATACCGTCGCGTTCAATGATGTTGATGCCGCTGGCACTCACATCCAGCAGCAGGTCAACCAGATGGTCAGCCAGCAGGTTGACCTCATCAACGTAGAGTACGCCGCCATGAGCCCGCGCCAGCAGCCCTGGCTGGAACTGCACCCCCGCACCCTTGAGCGCGGCGTCGATGTCCAGCGAACCGACCAGCTTTTCCTCGCTAGCGGCGAGCGGCAGATTCACAAAGCGCCCGGCTGGCAGCAACGCCGCGAGAGCGCGAGCGCTCGTGGACTTTGCGGTGCCGCGAGGTCCCTGGATCAGCAGGCCGCCGATCATCGGGTCAATGGCACAGAGCAGCAGCGCGCACTGAAGATCGGCCTGCCCCTGAAGGGCTGAGAACGGGAAGCGGACCCGCACCTCCGGGGCCTGTTTGTCGGCCGTCATTACTGGACTCCTCTCATGGCTTGCTCGATCCACACACCTTGCCTACCCCTCCACCAGCTGTTCGGTTTCCAGCAGGTGCTGCTGGAGCGCCTGTTCGTAGGTTCCAGGCTCTTGCCACAGGCCGCGCTGGATGGCTTCCAGCAGGCGCTCGCAGATGTCATGTAGTGCGTCTGGATTATGCGCCGTTAGAAAACCTCGGCTTTTGTCATCGATCACGTAGGCGTCGGTAACGGCTTCATACTGGTCGTCGCGCACCACGCGTGCCGTTGCGTCATAGGCAAAGAGATAGTCGACCGTTGCCGCCATCTCGAAAGCCCCTTTGTAGCCGTGACGCTGCACGCCGGCAATCCACTTTGGATTCGTCACTCGCGCACGCATCACCCGACTGATTTCCTGCTCTAGCGACCTCACGCGCGGGGTTGCCGGATTGCTATGATCGCCAAAATAAATCCGCGGCTGCTCGCCTCGGTAGTGGCGCACGGCGGCGGTCATGCCGCCCTGAAACTGGTAATAGTCGTCTGAGTCCAGCAGGTCGTGTTCTCGGTTATCCTGATTTTGCAAGACCAGATCGATCTGAGCCAGGCGCGTAACAAACTGGTCGCGAGCGTCAGCGCCATAATCCTGCTGGCCATAGGCAAAGCCTCCCCAATTTCGGAAAGCACTTGCCAGATCGCCGTCGTCCTGCCAGTTGCGGCTATCGATTAACCCCTGCAATCCTGCGCCATACGCGCCGGGTTTCGCGCCGTAGACTCGAAAACCGGCGATTCGCCGCGCGTCGTCTTCAGCAACCCCGTTGGCTCTGAGGGCCTGAGTCTCGGCAGCAATTCGCGCTCGGATCGGGTTATCCTCCGGGGCTTCGTCCAAGTCAGCAACGGCCTGAACGGCCGCATCAAAAAGACGGATGACGTTGGCGAAGGCATCACGGAAAAAACCCGACACGCGCAGCGTTACGTCAACGCGTGGGCGGTCGATCAGGTCCAGCGGCAAAATCTCAAAGTCGGTGACCCGATTGCTGCCGCTCGCCCACTTCGGGCGCGCTCCGATCAGTGCAAAAGCCTGCGCAATATCGTCTCCCCCCGTCCGCATCGTGGAGGTACCCCAGACAGAAAGGCCAATGGCACGCGGGTAGTCACCTTCTTCCTGCTGGTACTTTTCCAGCAGCTGAGCGGCTGATTTCCAGCCGAGCAGCCAGCTGGTGGCCGTGGGGATGGCGCGCGTATCGACAGAGTAAAAATTGCGGCCCGTAGGCAAAACATCGGGTCGGCCCCTCGACGGCGCGCCGCTGGGTCCGGGCGGAACGAAGCGGCCGGACAGTCCGTTGATGAGCTGCGCAAGCTCCTGCTCCCCACAGGCGTCCAGCCGTGGAGCCAGGTCCGACCAAAGGCGTTTGAGCACTTGAGCAGTGGCGTACCAGCCGCGCTTCTCGACGGAGTCTGGTGTGGCTTTCTCATCGATCAGGCTTTGCGCCAGCAGTTCCAGCCGCTCACGGGTGTGTCCACCGTTACGCCACCGGGTTCTCGCGTCCAGTGCCTTGAGTACGTCGGGCTGCGGCCCGGTCCAGGGCGCATCCCAGGTCGCGTCCAGCGGGTCGAAGTCGGTTGACTCAAGCAGGTCATCGGCAAGCGCTCGGATGAGGCTCGCGTTTTCTTCGGTGCCGCTGCCCGCAGGATAACGGGCCAGCGCGAGCAGCGTATCGCGCGACAGGCGGCCAGCGGGTGACTCGCCGAACACGTGCAGGCCGTCGCGGATCTGGCTTTCTTTGAGTTCGCAAAGGTAGGCGTCGGTGCTGTTGAGCAATGCCTGCTCGTCGTCGCTGCTGGCGGGTGCCGGTAGCCCGAGATCGGCGTGTAGATTTTGACCTAGCACGTGCTCCAGGATCTGCTGGCGAAGCAGCGTGGCGCGGCGTGGATCCATGGTGATTGCGTCATAATATTCATCTAAAAGACGCTCGAGATCCTGCAGCGGGCCGTAGTTCTCCGCCCGCGTCAGTGGCGGCATCAGATGATCAATGATTACGGCCTGGGCGCGTCGCTTCGCCTGAGTGCCCTCACCGGGGTCGTTTACGATAAACGGATACAGGTGTGGTGTCGGTCCGAGCGCGAGGTCGGGCCAGCAGGTGTCGCCGAGGGCTACACTTTTTCCCGGTAGCCACTCGAGGTTGCCGTGTTTACCCACGTGGACGACTGCATCGCAGGTGAATACCTCCCGCAGCCAGCAGTAGAAGGCCAGGTAGGCGTGTGGCGGGACGAGGTCCGGGTCGTGGTAGTTCGCCATCGCGTCCAGGTGATAGCCGCGCGGGGGCTGGATGCCGACAAAAACCTCCCCGCAACGGAGTCCGGCGATCATGAACCGACCGTCACGCACCATCGGGTCATCCTCAGGGCGGCCCCAGCGGGCCACAATGGCCTCGCGATTGTCTGCCGGCAGGCCGGCAAAAAAGTTTTCGTAAGCCTCCATGGCGAGGCTCTGCAACGCCGGTCGCATGGGCCAGTTGCCGGGATCGTTTGTGACGCCGGATTTCAGGCGTTGCATCAGTGCATCCCCGCTTTCGGGGATGGCGTCGACGGCATAGCCTTCGTCGAGCAGCCTGCGAAGGATCCCAACGACGGACGCCGGCGTATCCAGACCCACGCCGTTGCCCATGCGCCCTTCGCGGGTGGGATAGTTCGCGAGGATGAGCGCGATGCGCTTGTCCTCGTTCGGCTTGCGGCGCAGCACGCACCATGCCTC
>JBCDKA010000246.1:0-4403 GCA_038747195.1 Pseudomonadota bacterium | reverse complement strand
TTTTCTGCCAGCAGATACCGCTCGAACCAGCGAACAATTGAAACGGTGGACGTGACGCGATTCGCGGTTTTCCGAAACCCGTGCCCTTCGTCGGGGAACAGTACGTATTCCACCGGAACATTCCGCGCCTTGAGCTGGTCGACCACCTGTTCGGCCTCAACCACCGGCACGTTGGTATCGTTCTGGCCGTGGAGCACCAGGGTGGGGGCTTTTACCTGATCCAGCTTATTGATGGGTGACAGGCGCGCGAGCAGTTCGGCCTGCGTGTCGGGGTCGCCATACTCCACCTTCGAGATCGCCGCCATCCAGGGCTCGGTTTCGGCAAAGAAGGTTGCAAAATTCACCACGCCAAACAGGTTGGCCCCGGCGGCGAACATGTCGGGATACCAGGCAAGGCCAGCCATGGTCATATAGCCGCCATAAGACCCGCCCATGATCCCGAGACGATCCGGGTTCGCATAGCCCTCACCGACGACGTAATCGACGCAGGCTTTGATATCGCGAATGCCGTCGAATCGGAGCTCACCGTTGTCCAGATTGACAAATCTTTTGCCGAAGCCAGCGGAGCCGCGCACGTTCGGGTCGAACACCCCAATACCCAGTGAGAGCAGCGCCTGAAAATCGCTGCGGAACCGTGGGCGCGACTGACCTTCCGGACCCCCATGGAAACTTAAGACCATCGGCACCGGACCGCTGCGCTCAGGCGGCAGGTACAGCCACCCCGATAGCGTGAGGCCATCATGCGCCTCGAAGGTCACCAGCTCCGGTTCCACCAGGTCTTCGAGATCGACCCCAGCGTGGGGGCTGCGCGTAAGCTGGGTCAGCCGGTCTGCCTCGCGGTTGTAGACCCAGATATCCGTGGGCCGCGCCGCGCCGTTGGCGACAAACGCCAGCTGCTTCCCGTCAGCCGAGAAGGTCGCGCTATAGACCACCTCTGCTGGAACCGTTGGGCCCGGGCGGGTCTCCCAGGTTTGGGTGTCGAGCCATGCCAGCTCGCTGCGGCCACGGACGTTCCAGATCAGCAGCCCGGTGCGACCGTCTTTCGTGAGCGTCAGGCTCTGCAGCTCGCCCGTCGGGTGGGAGGCGACAACCTCCAGCGGACCCGGGCGACCGTCTTCGTCCAGCTTCACCCGACCCAGCGCAATCAAATCGCGCTCGGCATTGCTCGCCAACAGGATCGTTTCGTTATCCAGAAAGCGGCCGTTGCTGAAAGTGCCAGGCGGTTTGTGAGGTGTCAGGAGATGCTCGGCGCCGCTCTTGAGGTCGATCACATAGAGATTACCGTCTGAACGGCTTTGCACCCGCCAGAGGATCGCGCGTCGACCGTCCGGGCTTTCGTCGCTGGCCCCGCCGATGCCCGGATTGTTGGCCCGGTGGGTGAGCTCGCCAGAGCTCATTTCATACGTATAAGCATCCATCGCCGCAGGACTTCGCTCATTGGACGCCAGCCAGAGGCGCGAACCGCTTCGATTCCAGCCGGCAAGAAAGTTATTGACCTGACCGCCAGCGGTGAGCTGGCGCATGCCGGTACCGTCGGGCCGCACCAGGTAGATCTGGCTGTTCATGCCGCCGCCGGGCGCCAGCAGGAACGCCAGCCACTCGCCGTCCGGGGACCACGTTACGCTCTGAATCTGATCCTCCAGCGCCGTGACCTGGCGAGGAAATCCACCGGACGTCGGGATCGTCCAGATTTGCGGCAAACCCGACAGCGTCGACACAAACGCCAGGGTTTTGCCATCGGGCGAAAAGCTGGGTGATGAAGAGCTGCCGACCTTGGCCATGCGCATCACGGCCGCGGATAGCGCAACGTCAGAGGCAACAGCAATCGGACCGAACGAAAGCAAAAGGACCAGCACTAGGAGGCGATTCAGCATGATCTATCACCGGCGTTTTGGGGCTAAGATGATACGTCAGGCGCGGGCCAGATGCTGGACCGCAGAAATCGTTGAACCAGCGACAAGGAAAACGATGGAAAAAGACGACGCGCTCAACGTTCTGGGTGAACCGATGTCCTCATGCGGCGAAGCGCCGCTCACCGGATTCTTTCGCGACGGGTACTGCAATACCTGCCGGGAAGACCGGGGCTCCCACACGGTTTGCGCCCGCGTGACGGAGGAATTTCTGTCATTTTCAAAGAGCCGAGGCAACGACCTCAGCACGCCGCAACCCCATTTTGGTTTCCCCGGATTACGGGACGGCGATCGCTGGTGCCTGTGCGCCGGGCGCTGGCTCGAGGCCTATGAAAACGATGCGGCACCCAGGGTTTATCTCCAGTCGACCCATCAACGCGCGCTCGACGTGGTGCCGATGGACGTGTTGCGACGCTTTGCGGTTGATCTCAGCTAGCGCTCTCGCTCAGCAGATCGGCTTGCCGAGCAAAGGCCGACCAGCGACGGTGCGATCTGGCAGCGCGCCAGGTCTGGACACCAATCGCCAGCAGTAAAGCTGCCAGGATCAGCTGGCCAGAAAGCGTCAGCGGCTGATCGCGCAGCATCGACACTGTGAAAAAGTAACCCAGCGCGGCGACCCAGATCAGGGCCGAGGCTACGTCGTAGTTTCGCCGTGCCCGCAACATGGCCCTCGTAACCTGCATCTGCTCTGCCAGACTGAGATCGAGCGCAGCCACGTTGCCCCGACGAGCGCGCAGGCCCAGCACGCCGACCAGCAGGCAGTACGAAAGCGTGGCCAATCCCAAGCCGAGGCTGCCCTGTAGCAGTAGCGCAACCGCCAGGGAGATTCCACCGAGGGCCACCAGCACCTCAATGCACAACAGCTGAACCTGGCGGCGGCGCCGTGCGCGCAGGTCGACCGTCGGCCGTTTGGGTCCGGCACCCTCGGGCAAAGACCGCCAGAGTTCAGAGATGGCTCGGTTGTCCTTAGCAAGATTCATCAGCTTGACTCCTGGTGTTTTGCGGGCGCCTTGCGGCTTCGTTCGAAAGCAGTTGGCTCAGGGTCCGACGTGCGCGCGTCAGGCGCAGCGAGACGGTATTGGCGCTGATGCCCATGACGTAGGCAATTTCCTGCGGCTTAAAACCTTCCAGGGTCAGCGTAATCGGGAGCCGCCAGTTCAGCGGCAGCTGCCGAACCGCCTCCAGCAGCCGGCGCTGCTGCTCGTAGCGGCTGAGCGATTCTTCGAGCGACGTGGCGTCACTCATGGCTGCGTCCAACGGTGAAGGCACGGTCATGGGCTGCGCGACCTCGCGGCGAATATGCGAGACGGCCTGGTTGGTGGCGATGCGGGCAATGTAGGCGCCGGGATTGTCCGCGCTCCGAATCTTGTCGCCCGCTTGCCACAGGGCGAAACAGATCTCCTGGTATAGCTCTTCAGCCACAGCGGGGTTGTGCTCATGGGCCAGCACAATGCGCCAGACCATATCGCCATGGTTGTCGAGCAGCGACTGGATCGATTCCTGGGTGTCCATAGCTTTCCGCATATCAATCAGTCGCAGGTCAGCGTTTTTTCTGTCGTTTCGACAGAAACCCGACGAATCCTCGTCTCCTGCGCCAACACTCCCGCGGAGCAAACCATGTTTTACCGAATTCTGTCTGCGCTTGCCGCGCTGGGCCTAATGCTGTCGACCGCGGCAGCGGAGCCGGTGCTTTACTATAACTTTCACCATATCGACAGCGGCTCACGCCAGGTTGTGCTCAACCGCTGGATGGTGGTTCGCAACGGGACCATTCAAGAACTGGGTACCGGGTCGAAGCCGGAGAGTTTCTCGGGCAAGCGGGTGGATCTCGGCGGACGCTGGGCCCTCCCCGGACTGATCGACGGCCACGGCCACATCACCTCTGGCCCCCACAAGATCCGCATGGTGGACGGTCAACCGTTGGTCACCATCGATAGCGTTGACGACATCACGCGCTACAACGCCCTCATGGCGCTCGCGTTCGGCGTTACAACCGTTCGCAATCCGGGAGGTGATCCCGGGGCAAGTTCGCGCTATGACGAACATATCGCTACCGGCCGCTGGCTCGGGCCGTCGGCACTCCACGCGGGTGCCGTTATCCAGCCGCCCCCGTTTGGCGGTGAGGCGTTCGCGTATCCTCAAAGTCGCGATCAGTGGTTTGCGGAGGCCCGCCGGCAGGCGGCGCTGGGCATGACATATTTCAAGCTCTATCAGTCGCTGACGGAAGAGGAGCTGGCGCTTGGCATCGAGGCCGCACACGCGCACGGCCTCAAAGCGATTGCTCATCTCGACCGGGTCAGCTGGCAAAAAGCGCTTGAGCTGGGAATCGACGGGCTAGAGCATGCGCTGCCGACGAGTACCGATCTACTTCCGGAAACCTATCGCGAGGCTTTTGAGCAAGCGCGGCCCAGAGGCTCGCAGTATCTGCACCTCTGGTTTCAGTGGGTGGACTACAACGCCCCGCCCATGCGCCAGCTGTTTGAGACGCTCAAG
>JBCDKA010000245.1:0-4509 GCA_038747195.1 Pseudomonadota bacterium | reverse complement strand
GTCGGTATGTGTTTGTCAGTCAACGCCTGTCCACCGAGCACATTCCCAGAGAGGCCATCTCGCTAGCACCGACCGAGGATTCCGAAGAGCAGGATCTGGGCAGTATTGCCGGCAAGGTGAAGTTTCATTCCCGGCGCCGGATGGATGAGTGGGTCAAAGGAAAGACCCCGCCCGGGCAGCGCGAGATCCAGGTAGTGCGCCACGTGGACTCCGTGCCGGTGTCCAAAGAGCTCAGCGACGCCCGGGTTGCGGTAGCCGATCTCGAGGCCTCCGTCGCCTTTGCGGTGGAGTCGATCTCCAGCGGCGAGGCCATTAACTTCCGTGCGATCAGCAGTGCCACCAAGGAGCTGGCTCGCAGCCTGATCCGCAATCCTGACGCGGCGATTGGCCTTGCCATGGGCCGAAAACAAATCCCCTACACCCTTCGTCACTGCGTGAACATGGCCGTCTGGGCGATGGCGTTAGGGCGTCAGCTCGGGCTGCCCGCTGACGACCTCACCCTGCTCGGCCTCGGCGCCACGCTGTGCGACCTGGGCCGAGAAAAGCTGCCTACCGAGCTGCTTGAGCGCCCCGGCAGCCTGAGCCACTGGGAACTCGGCGTGATCCGGGAACATGTGGCGTTCAGCCTGGAGCTGCTCGAGTCGGGCGACGAGCTCGACCCGGCCGTGCTGGCGATGGTGGCGCAGCATCACGAACATCTGGACGGCAGCGGCTATCCCCAGAGCCTCAAGGGGCGCATGATTGATCTCTACGCGCGCATCGCCCGGATTGCGGACTGCTTTGAGGCCATGATCACCAACAGCCCCTATCGCACCGCCCTGCCGGTGTCGCAGGCCGTCAAGCAGCTCTACGCGCTGCGCGGCACCCACTTCCAGCGGGGGCTGGTGGAGTCCTTTATCTCAGCCATCGGCATCTATCCGGCCGGCACCACGGTCCGACTGTCGAGCAAGGAATGTGGTGTGGTTATCAGCGACTCCCGCTCCAAACACCTCAAGCCCGTGGTGTGGAGAATGCTGGACGAAGACGGGCTCGCCTTTGGCCGACCGGGCGCACTCGACCTCAGCAGCGACACCAAGAAGCGTCAGATCGTCAAAGACTTCACCGACGGTGAGCTCGGCATCTCAGCGCGATCCTACTTCTGCTAGCGAATCACATACCCCGCCCGTTTCGCTTACTGTTTCACCACGCTGTATTGAATGGTTGTTTTGTTGCCCTGCGCCGGCGCCTGCGAGACCTGCGCCGTGAGCCTGACGCCGCCCCGGTCCAGGGTCAGCACCTGCATCGTCTCGGTGTCTACCGTGGCCGCGCCATTCCACCCAGCCTGCGTCAGCAGGGATAGCGTTTCCTGGCTCACCGCGACCACGCTGAGTTCCGATACGTAGATCGCGGTCGCCGGCCCCTCATAGAGAATCGATGTACCGGCAACCCGAGGCAAATCTGCCGGCTTCGCGGATCCGTGCGGCGTCAGCGACACCCTCGCCCGTCGATCCTCGTTGCTGTCATTCTGGCTCAAATACAGGCTCAGGCTTTCTCCACTGCGCGTGTAGCTGCCGGAGAAGTAGGTCGCATCGTCGGTGGTCAGATTCCCAGCGGCCTTCCAGCCGCGCTCTGCCAGGAGGTCCTGATAGAACGCCGTGAGCTCCGCGAGGGTGCTGGATGAGAAATACGTGATCCCACCACCCGCACCACCCATCACGGTCACCATGCCAAGCTTCGGCATCTCAGCCAGCTCCCCGGTGGGTATATTCGCCAGGAGGCCGGGGTCAGCCGCCGAGGTTTGCTCGCTGGCGTCATCCGACTCGCCTCCGGCACCCGCGGCAAGCAGCACGGCCTCGATGTCCTCCATACCCTGAACTCGGGCTCGGTCAAGCGGCGTCTGACCCTGCTCGGAGGGTGTGGTGAAATCCGCGCCCGCGTCGATCATCGCCTGCACAAGCTTTGGCGTGCCGTAGTCAATGACGGCGAACAGCGCCGGCTCTCCCCAGTCATTCTTGACGTTGGGGTTGGCGCCGGCGAGCAGCAATCGACCCACAATCGCCGCTGAGCTGGCGCCCTTGATCAGCGGGTAGCTCCCGTCGACGCCGGCGTTAGGATCGGCACCTGCGTCCAGCAGCGCGGCGACGGCCGGTTCGTTGTCCTGCTCCGCAGCAAAGGTCAGCGGTGTGTAAAAGCGATTACCCAGGTCCAGGTCAGCGCCGCCTTTGGCCAGTAGGGTCAGCGTGGCGGCCGCGTCAGACGCATAACCCTGTACGGCCATCAGCGCGGGCGTTGCCCCGTCGATGTTGGCCGCGTTCATATCCGCGCCCGCCTCGACCAGCGCAGACAGCAGTTCCAGATTGTCGTCGGACACGGCGATCAGCACCGGCGTATTGCCCGCCGAGTTCTGTTCGTTGACCGAGGCACCGGCGGCCACCAGAGGTGCGATGAGCGCTACTTTTCCCAGCTGGGCCGCCCAGGACAGCGCGTTGTTGCCCTGCAGATCGGTCAGATTGGGATTCGCCCCCGCCTTGAGCAGCTGCTGAACCAGCTCAGCGCTGTCGCCCTGAACGGCCCAGCTAAGCGCCGTGCGCTGGCGCAGCGTGCTGTTAGGGTCTGCACCGTCGGTCAGCAGCTGCTGGACCGTCGGTACGTCGCCCCACTGAACCGCTTCGATCAGACGCTCATCAAGCGTCTCAGCGCCGGCTTGAGCCCCACCAAGGACGCTCGCCAGTAAAAAAACCATTCCAAAGAAGTACTGCCTCATGATTTGACTCCCGCGGCATGTCTAGAAAAAAGAACGCCGCAAAACGGCTCAATCGCACAAAACTGAACGGAAAAAAACCCGGAATACCTCACCTGAACCGGGGCATTCGCCACAATCCGGCAGAACCGGCGCTGTGAACCTTTGTCGCATCCCCGATGTTGCCGGTCAGCGTGCTCAGCCGGGGTAAAGGCAGGGCCAGATCAGCCGATATGCTGTTCGTGAAATTACGTAAGCTCACATTGGAGGAACAGCCTCCCATCCTGCTCGCCCTATCCGGGGTTTTGGGGATTGGCCCGATGGCGGTCTACCGATTGATCGAAGGCAGCTACGCCGTGGCGGCTCTCGATACCGTTGCCGTGATTGGGTTCGTGCTGATTATGCGGCTGGTCTACATCAAGCGCTCGGTGCGGCTGGCGAGCGCCTGTATGGCGATGGTCGCGATCGTGACGGCGGTGATTTCGGTCAGCGTCAAAGGCGGAAACCAGATCATCTGGATGTATCCAGCGACCATTGCGCTGTTTTACCTGCTGAAGCCGCGCGAGGCGGCCATTACCGCCGTGGTTGCAATCATGCTGGTCATGCCGGTGGTCTTCGAAGGCCGAAGCGGCGCTGAGGTGGCGGTATTCCTGACGTCGCTCGGGGTCACGATCTCCCTCTCGATTGCGTTCGCGGTCCTGACCGCCAAGCAGCGGCGCGAGCTGCACGCCATTACGCTCACCGACCCCTTAACCGGCGCCGGCAATCGCCGAGCCCTGGACCAAACGCTCGACCGCGTCATCGATGTGGCCGGCAAAGGTGAGAAAGGGTTTGTCCTGATCATGGTGGACCTGGACCACTTCAAGATCGTCAACGACAGCTACGGCCACACCGTCGGGGATACGGTGCTCTGCGACGTTGCCCAGGCGATCCAGGCCAATATTCGACCGGACGACTCCTGCTTTCGTGCCGGCGGTGAGGAGTTTGTGGTCGTCGCGGCGATGGCTGACCTCGAGCAGGCCCGAAAGCTGGCCGAACGCCTCCGGGTGGCGATCTCAGAGCTACGCTACGGGCCTGTCGGCGAGTCGGCCGGGTCGTCGGTCACCGCATCCTTCGGGCTGGCCGAATACCATGTCGGCGAATCCCGCGACGGGCTCTACAAGCGCGCCGACGACGCTCTCTATGAAGCTAAGCGGCGCGGTCGCAACCGGCTGCATTCCTGCGAGCAACCGCTCGAAGTCACCACCGCCGCCTGATCAGGTCAGCCGCTAGATCAGTGCCGCCAATGATAGGCGCGCTGTTTTTTGAGCAACGCCTGCTGCGCCGCCAAAGGAAACGCCTCGCCACCCTCCAGCTCAAAGAAAAACGGCGTCCGCGGCCGACGGTGATTGCCCACCTCGTTCATCGTCGCCGCCTCGTAAACCCGACCGTTGATCATCGTGTAGGACACCATCTCCGACTGGCGTAGATCGTCCAACGGATTGCCCTCGATAATCACCAGATCGGCCAGTTTGCCAACCTCCAGTGAGCCGAGCGAAGCGTCGAGTCCGATGTAGCGCGCGCCGTCGATCGTCGCACCCCGCAGCGCTTCCCAGGCGGTGAACCCGCCCTGGTGCATCATCCACATCTCCCAATGGGCCGCCAGGCCTTCGCGCTGGCCGTGCGCGCCGATCTGAACGCCAACACCCATGTCCCGCAGCGCCTTGGCGTGCTCGGCCACCCACACGTGGTTGTAGTGCTCATCCGGCGCCCGCTGGCGCCGAATCGCCCTGGGCAGCAAAAAGGTCTTG
>JBCDKA010000244.1:0-4537 GCA_038747195.1 Pseudomonadota bacterium | reverse complement strand
GATATCGTTTTCATCGTTGTTGTCCAGGTCAAAGAAGAAGCCGGCCTGGGTCGGGTAGAAAAAGCGTACCGCACCGCTGCCGGCAGACGAACTCCAGAGCTGGTTGGTGTAGTCCATGAAAAACGGCGGCGGCGGCTGAGGATCGGTGGCCGCCTGACCCACAACATTGGTTTGTGCGCAGCCCGGCAGCAGACTGACCGGATACGGGGGCGCAACCGTGGTAGCCGCGGTGCCGGAGAAGCGGAAGTTGTTGAACCCCGCGCCGGTAGCCAGTACCTGGTAAACGCGGAAGCGCTGGGCGTTGGCGCCGCTGTCGAAGTACTTGACCAGCACATAGGGGTCAGAAGCGGCATTGACGTCGCCGGCGAGCTGAGAGCCGAAGTCGCTGCGCAGCGCAAAGATCGCCTGCAGGCCGGTGCCCGTGGAGGACGGCGCAAAAAACGCGTGCTCATCGTTCGGGTTGTAGCCCGGCAGATTCACGTCCGGCTGCTGATAAACCTGGGCATTCTCAAACACCAGCGGATCGAGCGGCTGCTGGCCAAAGGCTTCACCGCCCCGCTCGCTGGCGACCACGATCAGGTCCGCATCCAGCGGCCAGAACGGTTCGTAGCTGACCGGCTTCTCGGGCCAGAAAACGCCCATCGCCTTGCGCCGATACCAGCTCACTACCAGCTCTTTGGTGGCGTCCTGAGATCGGGTGGTCAGGCTCCGGTTTACCGGGATCACTGCGCCAGTCCGGCCGGCACGGTCGTAAGCCGCGTTGGGCCCAACGCCGTCGTAAAACGCGTTTTCGTTAAGCACGTAGCCGGTGCGGCCCAGCTCGTTGTGATACGGGTCGGTAATCGGCTGGCCAATCTCCGCCGGGACACCACCCTCGAACAGCTGGGCGGCCGCCGGGGGCACGGTGCGCACCACCTGAACAACACCCTCGAACGTCGTGTCCTGCGGCTCCGGACCCCGGACGTAGATCAGGGACGAAAAGCCGGTGGTGGTGGCTTCGAACAGGCCCGTGTTGACGGTCGCGTCGTTGGGCCTTGAGTTAGGGGTGACGATTCGCAGGAAGGTGAACGAGTTGTCCGCCGGCTCCGCTTCAACGGGAGACCCCGCCACGTGGATCTGCAGGCAGTCGGTGAAGCTGGCGTCCGTACACGGGTCGACAGGCCACTGCACCGAACCCTGGCTCGGCGTGCGGTCATCGTCCTGGAGCGGCAGCCCCTGCTTGCGCCAGCGAATCTCAATGTTTTCGATGTCCTGCAGCGGGATCAGTCGCGCGTCGAGGCCAGTGATCGGCGGCGCCCAGTAAAAGAGGTTGCCCCCCAGCGCGTCGACCGGCTCGCCGTCGATGAAGAAGTCAGGCTGGAAAGTCAGATCGTCGACCTTAGCGTCCGGTGGCGGAGGCACCGGCACACCCACCGTCCATGAGCTGCGCTGGAACCACACTCCGTCGGTCGACAGGTTGCCGACAAACGCATCGGTGTCGCCCAGGCTTTCGATCGACTGCGCTTCGCCAAAGACGGCGAACCCGGTGATCTCACCGGTCACATAGAGGTTTGACGCATCGCGGCCGTCGATGGCCACACCCGCGTCACACTGACTGCCGCCCGCGCGGCCGGGCACCCCGTCGGTGACGTCGTACGTATCGCCGCCCGTCACCCACAGCCAGGAGCCGTTGCTGCCGTCTAGGCCGGCCACGTAGACGTCGCCGCAGGCGGCGTCCGTAGAGGTCAGCGAGCCGTCGATCAACGGATCGGTGGTGAAGACCGTGGTGCCTCGGAACTGGCCGGTGGCATAAACGCGGAAGCTGCCGCCGTCAGCCACTGCCGCGACGCCGAGAGCCCGGCTCGTTGGCGCGGACTTGCTCCACTCACAGTTCAGCGTGGCGCCATTGAGTGAGGCCACAAACGAGGCGTCCGCCAGCGCGGTGGACTGGCAATAGGTGACCGCGGCGCTGGTCTCAGCCGCCAGGATCAGGCGAGACGTGTCCGGGCTCAGCTCTACGTCGTTGACCTCAAGACCTTCCGGCAGGTTGGTGATATCGCTGAAGGCGGGGCTGCCCGCGGTGTCGTTGACAACCGATACGAAGCTGGTGCCGGCGCCGCGCGCAGAGATGGCAAAGTCGTCGACGTGCCAGTAGTCGAAGTCGGAGCCGCTGGCGGTCAGCAGACGGAAGCGCACCCGGAAGCCGGCGTGAAAGGCGTCGTCCGGCAGGAAAATCCGGTCTGTGGCGACGTTGTTAACAACCTGCCCGGGCGTCCCGTTACCGGGGAACTCGACGAGGAATTTGTAGCTACCGTCGGAGGCGAGGTAGTCAACGCGCAGGTTTTCACCTGAGTCCGGCTGCTCGCTGCCGGCTGAGTCGCTGCCGCGCTGCGCTAAGAAGTCGAGGCTGGCAAATTCGAGTCCCTGGAGGTTGTAAACCGGTGACTGGACGTCGACGCGACCGTGGCGGAGGAAAAGCATCCGGCGACCAAACGCGTCGCCCACGCCTGACCGGGTACCGTTGGTGGTGGTCCAACCGCTGGGCACGCCGCCGATGCTGGCAAAGGTTTCGGTGGCCGTGATGGTATCGCCGGGGCCCGCATACCGGCCGGCAATAAAGGCGCGCCCGTCACCGGCCACGCTCATGTGGTTGATCCGCTCAAGGTTAGAGCTGGCGCCGCCGCGATCGACCACGGTCTCCCAGGTGCCGGTGGGTGACAGGTGCGCAACGAACATGTTTTCGAACTGGTCTTCAGCCGTGAAACAGGCGTTGGTGCTCGAGATTGTGCCGCCGGTGTAATTGGCGCTACAGACGTAGGAGCCGGCGACAATCACCGCGTCGGGTACGGGCGGAATGGTCGAGTTGGTGCCGGGCACAATGCCGACTGAGGAGATGCTGTCGTCCAGGTCGCCACCGAAGGCGCGGGCCCACTCAAACTGTCCCGAGCTGTCGAGCTTGGCGACAAAACCGTCGCGGGTGTTCGGATCGCCCGTGCCGCCCGTGCCGGAGCGCAGCAGGGTCCCGCCGATCAGCGCATCCCCAAAAAACTCACCAACCACATAGACGTTCTCGGCGCCGTCGATGGCCAGCGCTCGCGCTCGAACCGCTGAGCTGCCGCCGGCCGCCTGGGCCCACTGCAGCGTGCCGCCCTGGCTGATCTTGGCCACGATCACGTCATCAAGAGAGTTTTCTGAGGTGAGGATTTCACCACCAAAGTCGGTTAGACCCTGGAAGTTGCCCACCACGTAAATGTCACCGCTGGGGCCCACCTTGATGTCGATCGCCTGGTCGGCCAGCGAGCTGCCGCCGCCGGTGGGCCACTGCGCCCAGGCGCTGCCGCCGGCGCTGATCCATAGCGCCAGAGTGAATGCCAACGTCCGCGTAACGGCGGAAAAAAGAGATTGCTGTCGTTCCATGATCATGCTCCGGCGCCTCATTGATTCAACACCGATACGTTGGAGACCTTTTCAAGTCTGAAGGGCCCTTCCACAAAAATCGTGTTGCGGTGCAGCCCGGAAATTGCCTCAGAAAACACGCCGGACACGATGCTGCTGCCGTATTCCGGGAGGTTCTGGTTGCTGGGGTCATCCGAGGAAAAACTCAGCGAAAAATCGCGGGTGATCTGGGGCGCTTCGGTCAGTGGATTCAGAAACTGGGCGTCCAGGTTGTCGTGATCCGGATGGAACTTGTGCTTGAAGGGGTTGATCGGGTCATCGGAGTTGATCACGATCTGGCCGCTGAAGCTGCCGTCCGGATCGAACGACCCGGGCAGCTCGATGAACTGCTCCATAAAATCGAAGCTGACCGTGCTGTAGCGAATCCCCACCGGGATCCCGGCCCGCGTCTTGGCGCCGGTGAAGTTGGCAATCAGGTTGTCATCTGTGACCAGCACGTAGCGGCCGGGCGTAGCGTCGGTCATAAAAGCCGGATTCACGGTTGAGGGCTCCATGGTGCCCTCTTCGAACAGCACGATGACCTCCTTCAAGAGCCGAACGGTTCCCAGACCGTCGATGTGCACAATCAGCCGAATGGGGAAGTTGGAGCCAGCCGCCAGCGGTGTGGTGCCGGCCAGCTGAGACTCGCTCACCTGGTTGACGCGCGCTGACCCAACCCACAGGCCGGCAAACTCGTTCACGCCGCCACCCTTCTGCTGGAGGCCCGCCTGCTTCAACGCCGCTGCGGGGATGACCGGCTGCAGGGTGTTGGCTCCGACAAACAGCAGCCGGCGGATACCCATGCCGTTGCTGATCTCCAGGATCTCTTCCATCCGGGTATCGGTGAACTGGTTGCGCCGAACGCCGAGGTTCAGCAGCAGGTCGCCGCCGGCACCGATCGGCAGATCCAGCGATGGCGGCAATGCTGGCCACGCTACCTCGCTGGTGTCGGGGTCGATCTGTTCAAAGGCCAGCGGCATCGTGCCGGTGGAGACGGTGCGAACCGTGATATCGGTTGCGACCGCGTTTTCGTTTTCGATCGCAATCGTTTGCTGACTGACCGCTGAGCTGTACTCGAGCTCACCGTCCTGATCGACCGATACCTGGAAAGGACCCTGAAAGG
>JBCDKA010000243.1:0-4553 GCA_038747195.1 Pseudomonadota bacterium | reverse complement strand
CAATTACCTGCAAGCCGCGCCGCGGGTGCTGGAGGGCATCCAGCGGCTGCTGGCTCGCAACGCTGAACCCGCCATGCCGGCGGTGGCGTCGCTGGCGGCTGAGGTTGCTCAGCGCTATGCCTTTCGGGTTGAGCTGACGGCGGCCGCGGCGGCCGCGGCGGGCGTCAAGACCACCTTTATCTGGCAGCCCAGCGTATTTAGCAAAGCGGCCAAGGCGCCGGTTGAGGTGCAGATCGAAAACGCCAGCCTGGCGCGCCACCGCGACCTCCAGCTGGCGAGCGATCAGGCGGTGGCGCAGCAGCTCAGCGGCACCGATTTTTTCTTCGACATGACCGGCTCGCTGGACGATCATCCCGAAGCGCTGCTCCTGGATTTTTGCCATCTGTCCGAGGCCGGCAACCGGGTGATTGCCGAGCGCCTGGCGCCTCAGGTGCTGACGCTGCTGGCCAAAGACTGATAGAGCGCCAGCGTCTCGTCCTGCATCTGGCTCTTGAGAAACGGCTGGCGGTCTGGCACCTCGGGCGCTCGTTCCAGAAACTGCTGAGTCTTTTCAAGCACCGCCACCTCATCGTCGAGCGGCACCAGGCCCTCGGGAAAGATCTCCCCGAGGACTTCGCCGACGCCGCCGTGATCGTACCCGATGACCGGTCGACCGAGCGCCAGCCCTTCGGCCGCCGTTCGACCGAACGATTCTGGCTTGGTCGACAGTGAATACACGATATCGGCCATCGCCAGCAGGTCCCGGATGTCCTGCCGCTGGCCGGTAAAGGTGATGCGATCGGCAACGTTCAGCCGCCGGATACGTTCGGTCAAACGCTCCTGATAGGTTCCGCCGGGCTTGAAGTCTCCAACGATGACGCCGTGGCAGTCGGGGCCGAGGACCGCCAGCCGGGCGATGAGATTTACAAAGCCGCCAAAACCTTTGGTTTCGGTGATCCGGCCCGGCAGCATCAACAGCCGCCGCTCTTTGAGAATGCCAGCCTGGCTCAGAAACCGCTCGCGCTTCTCCTTCTCCGGCTGAAAACCGTAACGGAAAACCTCGGGATCGATGCCCCGGTGAATCAGCTTGACGCGGGAGGGCGACAGGTCAGCGTAGTGGTCCAGCCAATAGCGGCGGGCACTTTCCGAAACCGCAATGACCCGATCGCCGCGGGTCATGACGGCGCTGTAGCGGGAAACTGAGTTAAGGCCATGCAGCGTGGTGACAAAATGGGGGCGCGGATCGAGCTTTTTCAGCGCGCCCACCGCAACCCAAGCTGGGAGCCGAGACCGCGCGTGCAGGATATCAACGCGGTTGCGGGCGATGAGGTCGCGCAGCGCCCGGACCGTTCCGAGTACCCGCAGCGACTTGCTGCCCAGCGCCAGCTTGAAGTGCTGGCTGCCGGTCGCCTCCAGCGGCGCAACCAGCATGCCGCCGGCGGACACCACGAGCGACCGATGCCCGGCCTTGACCAGCGCCTCGGCGACTTCGAAGGTGCCTCGCTCCACGCCGCCGGAGTCCAGCGCCGGCAGCAGCTGCATCACCGTCAGACGGGACACGAAGGATCAGGTTCCGGTTTTGGCCAGTTCTTCCAGCACGTAAACCGCACCACAGTAGGGGCAGACCGCCCGGCCGGTTTTTTCGATCGGCAGATAGACCCGCGGGTGCGAATTCCACAGCGCCATGCCTGGCGTCGGGCAGGACAGCGGCAGGTCTTTACGCGACACCGTGTACTCGCGCTTGGCGTTTGCGAGCTCAAGCTCCGGGTTGTCTGCGTCGGTTGGATGACTCATGGCTAACCTCTTTACGTTGTTGTGGCGCCACGCCGCTGCGAATCATAGCAGGGACATCGTCCCTCGGGGGAGGAACTGTGCACGGAAAAGTGGCCCACGGCAGCGGCGAATCCGAGCGGGTGGGACGGCGGAAATCTGCTAGGCTTGCCGCCCATGCAGGCTGATTGCTGGATTGTCACCGACGGCGCCCGCGGCAACGAGAAGCAGTGCCTTGCGCTGGCCCATTACCTCCGCACCGCCGGACCGCTGCAGGCGCCAGCCCCCCGCCGATTTCGTATCGCCCTACGCCAGCCCTGGGACGCGCTCGCGCCGCGGCTCGTCGGGGGTGTGAAGCACGCGCTCAAGCCTGTCACCACCGTCGAGCCGGATCGCTGGCAGAAGGATCTGCGTGACCTACTCCAAAGCCCTCTGCCGCGTGTTGTGCTGAGCTGCGGCCGGCGGGCCGCGCTGGCGTCACGGATGCTAAGGGCCCGCAGTCGAGGCGCGCTCTGCACCGTACAGATCCTAAATCCCCGCGTAGACCCCGCAGCTTTCAGCTGGGTGGTGTGCCCACACCACGACCGGCTCACGGGAGCCAACGTGCTCCGTACCGAAGGCGCGCTCCACGAGGTGGATGACGCTTACCTAGCAACAGCTCGGGAGGACTGGCCGCAGTTTGAATCCCTGACCACGCCGCGGGTCGCCGTGCTCATCGGCGCCAGCAACGGTGCCTACACCATCGATCAAGCCTACCTGAGCCGGCTCTTGGCAGGCGCAGCAAAGCTGGCTGAAGCGGGTTCGCTGCTGGTGACAACCTCCCGCCGCACGCCGCTCGAGCTGCGCCGCTTTGCCGCCGCCTGGTTGGCCGAGCAATGCCCGGACCGACACTTTTTCTTCTCGGACCAACCGGGCGAACGCAATCCCTATCCGGGCCTGCTGGCGTACGCTGATCGCATTGTTGTCAGCTCGGACAGCGTCAATATGGTGAGCGAGGCACTCGGCACCGGGTGCCCAGTCCACAGCCTGCAGACCGAAACCAAGAACGAGCGTTTTGCCCTCTTTGCCGAGCGCCTGGTCAGCAGCGGGCGGCTGCTGTCGCTCGACGACACAAGCCAGCCAAGCTATGAGCCACTGCGTGAAACCGCAGCGGTGGCCGAGCGCATCGGCGCAACGCTAACAGACGGACCGACGTGACCTTCAGCCCAACAACCTACGCCGCCGGCCGCGGCAACGTGATGTATAAAGCGCTAGCCCACCCGCTTGTCGCGCCGAAGCTCGCGATTTTTAGGGCGCAGCTAGCAGACCTGGCGGGGCTGCGGGTTTATGACCCCCACGGCCAGTTTGACACCTGCGATGCTTTTTTGGGGCTCAGCGCGCTGCCGGGCATGCAGCGCCTGGCGAGCGACGTCCGCCGGCTTGGGCCCGGCGAGCAGCCCATCTCCAGCTACGCGGGCGGACCGCTGCTGATGCTCGATTTTGATTCGCCGCAGTTGACTCATCTGAACCAGCTGGCGGCGAGCACAACTGACGAAGCGTTTGGACTGGAGGCACTCAAACTGCCGCCGGATTGGCTGACGCGCCCGGACCGGTACCTGTCACCCCTGAATTTTGTCTTTGACCTTGCCCTGTTCAACCACGGCGACAGGGTGACCAGCCGGATCACAACCGCAAACTACTGGGCGCGTTATGGCGCGAGCGGCGGTGCGCTCCGCTGTGTCGCGCTGAACGCTGACGGCATGCAGCTTGGCACGTTGGTCTATCCCCTCACCGATCCGGGGCAGCTGATCGAGATCACCAGTCATGCGGTCGCCGATGCGCTGGGGCTCCCCTCATTCACAGGGCAACTGCTGATGCACGCGGTGGGAGCGGCCGGTCATGACGTGCTGAAATACGTCTGCGACTATGCAGACACCAGCGGCGATCTCACCACCACCCATGACGCCAACACGTGGCCCGCGGCGCGCTACGGCGGAATCCCGCTGCCGCAAAACGACTCTGAACAGGTTGAGCTTCTCATCCAAAACCCGCATCACCGGACGATTCCGGCTGGCGCGCTGACCCTGGAGATCCCCTCGCGAGATCAGCTGCCCCTGCCGTTTGACGTGCCGCCACTCGCAACGCGGCGCTGGCGGTTGCCGAGCCGGGACGGCGCGACGCAGGGCACCCTACACAGCGCTTTTCAGCTGCTGCGACCCCGATATCAGGTGGTGCGCGCAGGCCGATCCCACGTGGCCCACGCGAACGTTGTGCGGGAGGACCTCACCGCCGATCCGGACTACTGGGACGCCAGCGAGCACCTGGGTCGCGGCTACCTGCTGGTCGCGCCGCTGCTGCCGCCAGAAAACTACGACTGTCAGCTGCTGATCACGCCCATGTCCAGTCTCGGCGATGAGGCGCGCCTGACTCTGCAGACTTACGATCTAAAGGGCCGAATTGGCAGCAGCGAAACCCTGCCGGATGCGGTGGACGGAGTCCGGCAGTGGCACACCGTGCGCCATACGGCGCCGGGTCACCTGGAACTGAGCTACGATGCCGAACGAGCTGGGCCGGTTGACGGCTGGCTGCACGCTATTTTCCGGTACCACCATCGACGCTCCGGCCACCGCAGCGAAACCAGCTTCGGCAGCCACATGTTCAATTTGCTCAACACCTATCGATCTGAACCGCAGAGCTACAGCGGTCCGCCGCCCGGGCTCACGACACGCCTTTTTGGTCGCCCCGCCCTGCCCGGAACCCGCGGGTTCTTCAGCCTGATCTACCCAAGCTCCTGCGCCTGGCACCCGCAGTCGGACACCCAGCTT
>JBCDKA010000242.1:0-4590 GCA_038747195.1 Pseudomonadota bacterium | reverse complement strand
TTGGAAACGCAATAAGGTCCAGATAGATGCCGGTGACCAGCGTCATCAAAGCGCCGGCGGCTTTGATGGCAAACATGCCAAAGCCGCTGATCAGCGCCTGCTGGCGCTTGCCCGTGTTGGCCTCGTGCTCGTCAGCAACGTCAGCCGACAGCGAACCGATCGCCACGAAGTAAACGCCGAGCAGCAGACCGGCCACCGTAAAGATGCCGATCAGCACCTGCCCCAGCTCGCGGGTACCCGGCGGCGGCAGGAAGCCCCAGACCGGCAGCAGCACCGCGACGGCCGATAGCGTCGTGAAGCCGACCATGCCCGCGCCGATGCACAGCTTGCGGTTCACGGTCTTGACCACAAAAGGCAGGATCACCGCGCCGATGCCGGTACCGATGTACTGAGCCGAGATAATCCATTTCGTGAGGTCGGGCGGCGTCTGCCACAGGTAGGTCACCAGATGGATCTTGAGGATCGCAATCGAGACGATCGAAAAGAACACCACGATGGCCAGTACCAGCGACCAGCGCACGTTCGGTGTCACCGTCATCGCCGAGACCACCGCCTTTACGCCCTCGAGCGGCCCGACGCGAGGTTTGGGTATTGGGGGCTCGAGGCGCTCGATCTCCAGCACCGGCTTCATGGTTGTGGCCACGCTGATCAGCATGCAGACCACCGCGGCAATCGCGAAGGTCACGGCAAAGGGCGGATAGTTGGCGGGGTTAAGCTGCCCGCGCGAGTACTCCTCGCTTTCGAGGAAGAAAAAGCCGAAAGCCAGCAGCGGCAGGCTGATGCGCGCCACCGTGAGGCCGATCGTGCCGATACCGATGATCTTGGGTCGCACCGAGACGTCTCGACTGAGCTCAGCGCCGACCGCTTTGACCGGCACGGCAAACAGCGTGATGGTGAGGCGGCTGAGGATCGCAAAAACCACCAGCCACGCGAACAGACCCCACTGCCCGAGCCCGGCAGGCGGCACAAACAGGGCGTAAAAACACAGCCCAAAAGGTATGGTGGCGAGCAGCATGAACGTATGCCTGCGTCCAAACCGAAGGTTTCGGGCCCGGTCGGAGAGAAACCCGACATAGGGGTCGGAAACCGCGTCGAAGCACAGCGCAATCAGCAGCGCCAGGCCGGTCAGCGTGCCGGACAGGCCGAGTACCTGGGTATAAAGAAACAGGACAAAGAGGTCCCAGGCAAAGTTCTTGATGCTGTCGGGGAAGGTGCCGAAGGCGAAGCCGACCATCGAGTACCAGGGAGCCGGCCGTTCGAGTTTGACGTCCGACGCCGGCTGGGCGTCGGCGGCCGCAGTGTCGGGCCCCTGCTGCGCAGTGGTAACGGCGGTCATGCCTTGCCGTCCTTGCCGATCCAGTCGGTCATTTCCGGTTTATAGGCCATCAGTTCTTTCATATAGCTCTCCGGCAGGCTCGCCACGTCGCGCGCCTTGTGCCCCGACGCATGCCAGACGGCGTGGCCCGCATCCTGGGGCATTTCCATCCAGCGCTGGAAAGGCGCAATAAAGTTGGTGCAGAAACGGACGTCCAGCCGCGGTGCGTTAAAGTCCGCCGCCGCCGCGCGGTCAAAGAAGCTGGTGGCAAACGCCTTCAGCGGCAGCGGCCGCTTGCTGGGCCTGTCTTTGAAGCCGGCGTGCATGGCGAAGGGCCCCTGGGCCGTCCAGAATGAGTGGATCACCGCCTCGAAGTCTCTGCCTTCGCGGGTCTCGACGATGCCTCGGTCCGACAGGGAGACGGTCCGGTTGGCGGCGGAGCTATTGGGCTCTACGGTCAGCTCTTTACCCGTGATCGGATTTCGCCAGCGCTTGCCGTTCAGCGTTTCGTTCGTCACCGGGTCTTTCATGGAGGTGAAAATCTGGTACTGAAACTCATAGCGGCCGCCGCCCAGATCGACGATGCGCTTCATCTCGCATCCTTCCATTCGAAACAGCAGCTCGGGGTTGCGATCGGGGTAGATCGCCAGATACGCGCCGCGCCACCATTGGGGCGCAATCAATCCGGACAGGTCTCCCTGAACCCGCAGAAAATTCCTGAACGCCTGCTCCGGCTCCCGCATCCAGGGATCCTGCAGGTCCGGTGAGTCCGCAAACTCCGCGGCGGCCAGAGGCTCGGTCCAGGCTCCGCTGACGCCTGCCGCGAAACCCAGACCGGCAACGCCAAGCAGGCTGCGACGATCGGGTGAAACGAGATCGGATTGGTTCATAGTCATCCTCGCGGTTTCCTCGCTTGAGCGGCCGATCATTCGGGCGAGGCCCTGGCCGCAGCTACCTTGTCAGGTAACGCCTCGAAGAGACCTCGCACCGGTTTTGTGCACAGTAGTACGATCGACCGTGAACGGATTGTCTAGCTGGCGCAGGACGTGTTGCCGAGCAGGCGACAGCCAGACCGCCGAGAGTGTGGACGCAGTCTGCCAAGACCCGCCTGAAAATCCTGGCTATGTTTCACATTGTGGACAAGCCAGCCGACGACGTCGGTTGCCGTGGCGGCAGCGCCTTAAACTCCGGGTTCCAAACCCTCGGGGACAACAAACATGCCGAGACCCATCAGCCGCCGAAGAGTTTTGCAGGCCGCCCTGGCCGGCAGCGTGCTGCCTGCGGCCGGCTGGTCAAACGCTGTTCGCGCCTCGACCACTGCCGACGTCATTGTCATTGGGGCAGGGCTGTCTGGTCTGCATGCTGCATCTCTGCTGACGGGCGAAGGCGCCCGCGTGACGGTCCTGGAGGCCCAAAGCCGTCTCGGCGGCCGTCTCGAGAGCTTCGCCGACCTTCCCGGGGCACCCGAGGCCGGAGGCGACAGCATTCTCGGTGGCTATGGCCGAGTCCTGTCGGCCGCGCGAGAGCTCGGTCTCGAACTCATTGACCATGCGCCACGCCGAGGCTTGTCGAAGCCCGAGATTGCGCTGGGCGGCAAGGTGATCCCGAGGGATCGCTGGCCGGAAGATCCCCGGAACCTGCTGCCCGAAGGCTCCAAAGGAGAGTTTCCCGGCCGCAAGTTTTTCGAAAAAACAGTGCGAGCGAACAGCCCGCTGGCAAAGCTCGAGGACTGGCTGCAGCCCGAAAGCCGCGAGCTCGATCGGTCGGTTTATGAATTCCTCGAGGGACTCGGCTGGAGCGCCTCGACCATCGCCCAGAACTACGAAACCAATATCGGGCGCGGCACGTCGGCGCACGACTGTTCCATACTGACCTGGTTCTTCCGGGTGGCCTGGGATCGTCGGCAGCGACAGCTTGGAACGCTTGCGGCCAAGGTCAAAGGCGGCAATCAGCGATTGCCCGAGGCGATGGCGGCCAGGCTGCCGGGCGACGTATTAACCGGCCGACGGGTCATGCGCATCACCCAGTCGTCGACCGGGGTCGAAGTGATCACAGACAACGGCGAGCGACACCTGGCCAAAGAGGTGGTCAGCGCGCTGCCCGTAGCCCCGCTGCGCTGGGTCGCATTCGATCCAGTGCTCCCACCGGTGCTGTCTCAGGCCATCAAGGTGCTTCCGTCCATGATGATCACCAAGATCATTCTTCAGCCAGAAAAAAACTTCTGGGACGATGACGGTCTGGACCCGGCGATGTGGACCGATACGTCGCTGGGAGACGTACGCGCGCTGCGCCAGTTTGGCGACAGTACCGAGATTACTGGCCTCGTGGCCCGGGCCAGGGGTTTTGTTGCGCAGCGTTTGGATCGGCTGGGCGAGACCGCAGCGCGCGAGCTGGTGGTCCGGGAGTATGAGAAGCTGAGACCGGCCGCGGCAGGCAAGCTCAAGGCCGCAGCCTTTAAAAGCTGGAATATGGACCCGTATGCCGGAGGCAGTTGGACCGAGTGGCGACCGGGCCAGCTACACAGCTTTCTCCCGGCGTTTTCCGAAAATTACGGTCGCCTGCGCTTCTGCGGCGAACACACGGCGGTTTCCAACCGCGGCATGGAGGCCGCCATGGAGGCGGCAGAACGGGCGGCGGTAGCGACGCTGCTGAAACTCTGACCTGCGTGCTTAACCGGAGTAAACAGCCAATGTCTGCAAACAAGAAGCACACCGACGGCTACGCGCTGCTGACCGGCGTTGAGCTCAGTCGCCGGGGTTTCTTACGCTCAGCGGGGGCGGCCACGGGCGGGCTGCTGCTGGGTGTTCTGGCGCCCACCGGGCGCACCGCCGCGTCTGACGGCGACGACGCTGAGCTCAATGCCTACATTCAGATTGCCAGCGACGGTGAGATTTCGATCGTGGTGCCAGGGGCAGAGCTCGGCCAGGGCGTCTACACGACGCTGCCGAAGATCATCGCTGAGGAGCTGGAGGCGGACTGGGCTCGGGTAGTCGTCAGGCTCGCCACCGCCGATAAGCGATTCGGGAATCCGCGTAAAAAGATGCGTCAGTCTACCGGCGGCTCTGACGCGGTCATGGGCTACTTCGACGCGCTGCGAAAAACGGGCGCGGCGGCCCGGGAGATGTTGCTCAGCGCGGCGGCGGAGCGCTGGCAGGTGCCGGTCGACACGCTCACTGCAAGCGACAGTCAGGTTCGTCATGGCGCAACCGGTCGAGCGCTGAGCTACGGCGAACTCGCGATGGCCGCGGCGGCGATGCCGGTTCCAGAGGACCCAC
>JBCDKA010000241.1:0-4592 GCA_038747195.1 Pseudomonadota bacterium | reverse complement strand
GGCCGGCGCCATCCGCATGGGCCTGACCCGCGCGCTGATGGAGTACGACGAATCGCTGCGTCCTGAGCTGCGCAAAGCCGGTTTCGTCACCCGCGACGCCCGCGAGGTGGAGCGCAAGAAAGTGGGTCTGCACAAAGCCCGTAAGGCCACGCAGTACTCCAAGCGCTGATCCGTTCAGTGCTCGGGAGCTCGCTCCCGGCTACCGTTTCAGAAAGCCCGCCTCGAGCGGGCTTTTTTTCTGCCCCGTTGATGTTCCCTTCAGGAATGTGCATAGTTATCAATCACCTGGGGGAACAATGTCAGTAGATAGTAAGACACTCGCGCGGCTCTATCCCATGGACACGCTGGCGGACGCTCATCTGGCGATGCTGGCGCAGCACGGTGAGGTGCGCGACTACACGCGGGATGAGACGCTGTTTCGTGAGGGCGACAACGACGGGGAAAGCCTTTTTCTGCTGTCGGGCTCGGTCAGCTGTCGGTATCCCGACGGCCGCGAGCGTGAGCTTCACGCCGATTCGGACCGAACGCGCTACGCCATCGGCGACTTCCAGCCCCGGCGCTTTACGGCCATCGTGTCCGGTGTCGGCGCGAGGGCGGTGGTCTTCGATCGTAATTTCCTGGAAAAAGTGGTGACCTGGGACCAGATCAGCCGCTCGTCCCAATTTACGCTCCCTGACGGTACGGCGGAGTCAGCCCGCTGGGTGTTCAAGATGCTCAACAGCCAGGCCCTGCTGCGCTTACCCGCAGGCAACATCGAGCGCATGTTTGAGCGCTTTGAGCTGATCACCGTGATGCCCGATCGCCTGGTGATCAAAGAGGGAGACGACGGCGACTTTTTCTATGTCATCAAGAGCGGCGACTTCCAGGTGATCAAACAGATTGAGGGCCGTGAGCAGGTGGTCGCGACCCTCAGCGAAGGAGACAGCTTCGGTGAAGACGCGCTGACCTCCAACGAGCCCCGCAACGCCAGCGTCAAGGCGCGAACGGCCGGGCAGCTCATGCGGCTGGGTAAGTCTGACTTCAGCGAGTTGCTGAAACATCCGGTGGTCGACTGGGTCTCAGCGGGGCAGGCGTCGGCCCTGCTCACCGGCGGTGCCGCGCTGCTGGACGTGCGGATGAAAGAAGAACATCAGCAGCGTCATCTCGCCGGCAGCGTCAACGCGCCGCTGTTTCGGCTGCGCGAGGAAATGGCGGGCAGCAACACGGAAAGACCTTTTGTCGTTTACTGCGAAACCGGCGAGCGCAGCGCGTCAGCGGCTTTTATCCTCAACAAGCTGGGTTTTCGCGTGTTCGCGCTGCGCGGAGGGCTGTCCAGCGTTTCCCGACAGCTCATCATGCGACAGCAGCAGTCCGCCTAGCGATCGGCCCACCAGGTGTAGGCGGTTAGCGAGTCCGGATGCCTTCCGGGGCCGCCACGATGATGGTGTCGGCCGGTCGCTGGGCAAACAGCCCTACCGTTACCACCCCGGCGAGCCCGTTGATGGTCTGTTCCAGACCGACCGGGTCAACGATTCTCAGGTTGTGAACGTCCAGCAGCTGCTGGCCGTTGTCCGTCAGCACCCCGGCCCGGTATTCCGGGCGCCCGCCCAGCGCCGTCAGCTCGCGGGCAACGTAGCTGCGGGCCATGGGAATCACCTCAACCGGCAGCGGGAAGTTTCCTAAGACATCAACTTCTTTGCTGGCGTCGACAATGCAGACGAACCGGTCGGCACATGCCGCGACCACTTTCTCCCGGGTCAGCGCGGCGCCGCCGCCTTTGATCAGGCGCTTGTGGGGGTCTACCTCGTCAGCGCCGTCAACGTACAGATCCAGGCTGCCGACATCGTTCAGCTCGCTGACCTCGAAGCCCGCTTTTTGAAGCCGTTCGGTAGTCGCCTCGGAGCTTGAGCACACCGCGTCAAACGACATCCCGCTGTCGGCCAGCGCGTCGATAAAGCAGTTGACCGTCGAGCCGGTGCCAACGCCGAGCCTCATGCCGTTGCGAAGCTCGCCCAACGCCGCCTTCGCGGCTTCCTGTTTCAGTGCGGTGAGGTCTACCACCCGCTACTCCAGACCGAGGATGAGTTTGAAGTGGGTTTTATCGACCTCCATGACCGACAGCCGATTGCCCTTGCGGGTCAGGGCAAAGCCCTCGAGGTCATCCCGCGCCTTCAGCTCTTTGAGCGAAATGGTGCGCTTCAGCTTGCGTTTGAGCTTCACGTCGACCATAAACCAGCGTGGATTGTCGGGGTCTGACTTCGGGTCGTAGTGTTTGTCTTCGGGGTCGAACGCGGTGTGATCCGGATACGCCTCCCGGACCACGGTACAGAGACCGACGATGCCCGGGATGTCGCAGTTCGAGTGGTAAAAAAAGACTTCGTCGCCTTTTTTCATGTCGTCGCGCATCGTGTTGCGCGCCTGGTAATTGCGCACGCCGTCCCAGTGTTCGGTTTGCTTCGGCATGGCGGCGAGATCGTCAATGCCGAACTCGTCAGGCTCACTTTTGACCAGCCAATATCTTTTCATTTGCAGTCGATCCATTCCTGTTGGGTGGCAACGTGATGCAGAGGCACATCCCAGGGGTCGCTGGGCAGGCGCTCGGCCTCCTGGACGGTAAACGCAACGCCGACCAGCTCCGGACCCGAGCCGGGTCGGGTGGGGAGCATAAACGAAAAGGTCCGGTCGTAGTAACCACCCCCCATACCGAGACGATCGCCGCGGCGCGTAAAAGCCAGCACCGGCAAAAGGACGAGGTCGAGCCGTTGGGTGGATCGGACCGGAGCCTCAGGTTTGGGCTGGTACGTGCCGACGCGAGACTTGACCAACGCCCCGCGCTCCCGCGGGTCGTAGGCGGCAAACGCCATGTGCTGATCAGTCACCCGAGGCAACCAGATTTGTTTGCCTAAGGCCTGACAGCGGTCCAGCAGACCGCTGAGGTTGACCTCGTCACTCAGTGCCAGATAGGCGGCGATATGGGTCACACGCTGAAAAACCGGCTGGTCGACGATGCGACTACAGATCAGCCGACTAGCGGTAGCTCGTTGTTCAGCGGACTGGCTTCGGCGCAGGCTGCGCCAGCGATGGCGTTCAGCGGCTTTCGCTTCAGCAGGAGAAAGAGAGGGCATCCTCCGCCTGTGCCGTTGCGAGATTAGCGACCTTGAACCGTCGGTTCAGGTGGGGAAACGGGCTGCACCCTAGGCTTTCCGCGCAAGGCAGACATGCACACTGGTTACAACGTTGTTTCTCCGTGGTCACAATAACTAGGGTCAAGGCAAATGCAGACTCGCTATCGAACACCGCAGAGGAGCCCATGCGCAAAGTATACCACGACGGTGTGAAGGAACCGCCGACTGCGTCTCCCTTCGCTCGGCTGCGACGGGGCAGCGAAGATCGATCGTGGAGCTATGAGTTGACGCCGGAAGCTCGGCGTTAGGTGAGCTCTTCGGACTCCAGTCGGTCGCGCAGCGACTTCAGGCGTTCGGCGACGTTGCCTGACATCGTTTCTTCTCGCTGCTGGACCTGGAGGAACATGTTGGTGATGTTGAGGCCAGCCAGCACGGCAATTTTCTCCATCCCGACGATGTTGGCGCCGTCGCGGATAGAACGCATTTGCTGATCCAGGTAGTCGGCCGCATCGAGCAATTGGCGTCGTTCGCCTGGATCACAGGCGATCCGATACTCCCGATCCAGCACGTTGACGGTGACCGCTTCCTTGCTGCTGCTCACGTACTCTGTTCCAGGGATTTCAGCCGGGAGATCATCGCTTCCACCCGGGTTCGGGCCTGTTCGTTTTTGGCCACGAGGTTGGCGCGCTCCGCGACCAAAGACTCCTGACTGGCGCGAAGCGAGCGGTTTTCCTCCTTGAGGCGCTGGAGCGCACCCAGGAGGTCTTCCATGCGGCTTTCCACCGCCAGCAGATCGTCGACTGCATGTTCGATCTTCCCCATAACCCCAGAGCATAAATTGCGCTTAAAGCCAGGTCAATGATTGTTTTCCTAGACTGCGGATTTTGTTCACGTTTTTGCTGATTGGCCGTCAACCCGACCGGGTTGTGGTCACGCGCCAGGGTTCGATGGGGCAGCGTCCCTTGGTACCATAGGGAGATGGCCGACGCCCCCCACTACGACACCCTTCGCGAGCAGTTTTCCAGCACTCCCATGGCGCTCAACCCGGCGGAGCTGCATGGCGTTTTATGTGCGCTGCTGAGTTTCGACGCTGAGACTGATCCGGAAGCCTGGCTGCGGGCCGCCCTAGGCGATTCCCTAGAAATGCACGAGCTGGACGGCGAGGTGCGCCAGTCTCTTTATTGGTTGTTCGACTGGACCCGCGACAACCTGAGCGATCAAGATTTTGCCTTTTTGCTGCTGGTGCCCGACGACGAGGCGCCGCTCACCGACCGGCTCGCCGCTTTGGTTGCCTGGAGCGCCGGTTTTTCGGCCGGCATCGGTCAGCGGGCCAGCGACCTGGATCTACTGCCGCCCGAAGTCGGCGAGTTTGTGACCGACCTGGCGGAAGTGATCCGGGCGGATACCGAGGTCGACGACGCGGATCCGGAAGCGGAAGAACAGTATTGGGAGCTGGCCGAATACGTCCGGCTCGGCGCCATGACGGTG
>JBCDKA010000240.1:0-4593 GCA_038747195.1 Pseudomonadota bacterium | reverse complement strand
CAGGCGCCCCAGGCCAGCCTTCAGCAGATCGCCGAGTTCACGGACGCGGCTCACCTGATTAGTCCCGTTAACGCTGTTATTCAACGTGACCTGCGGGATGGCATGCTGGCGTCGGTTTTCTCGTTCACCCGCCCGCATCGCTTTGCGCGCCGCGATGCCGAAGAGCCAGGTCGACAGCTGACTGTTGGCAAAAAACTGATCGGCCTTATCGCGGGCCGTCATCAGCGTGTCGGAGGCCACGCTCTCAATGGTGTGGCTGTCGCTCAGCCGACGACTCAGAAAGCGCACCAGCCGAGGGTGATAGTCGTTGTAAAGCTGCTCAAAACTCTCGTTACAGCCCTGTCCGACCCGAACCATCAATGACCAATCACGGATTCTTGCTGCTTTTGCGCTCATCGTTTTGCACGCTCCTGACGCTACGCGTGGACCCCAACATATACGAGACAGGAAAACGCCGAATTTTCTTTCATCGAAAGAACCTATGGCCGGGATTCGCAAAATTAATCGAAGAAAAAAAAACTTTTTGCCTGTTTGGCGGGATGTACGGGCAGGCCAGGGAACGCGGCAGCGAAGCTTGGCCAAAACAATACTTCCTTTCGCCTACTTGCTGAACAGAAAAATGAGGATCCGACCATGAACCGATTTCAAACCTCCCTCGCCGCCGCCGTAACCGGCGTGCTGGCGGCGTCAGCCGTCACCGCTGAACCCGTGCGGCTGCGGGTGACGATCGAAAACCTCGCCCCCCAGAACGCGACCTTTCTAACCCCCTTCTGGGTTGGCTTTCACGACGCCACCTTCGACACGTACAACGGCGGCACTCCGGCTTCCAGTCTTCCCATCGAGGGCTCCGTAGCGATGGAGCGGCTGTGCGAAGACGGCAACAACGGGCCGATTTCCGACGATTTTGCGCTGCTGGTTCCCGCAGGTGTCGACGCCACGGTGCCAGGTCCCAACGGCCCGATCGCCCCAGGTGACATTACCGCCATGGAGTTTGACCTGGACTCAGAGCTGCTGGCCAACCGGTGGTTCTCATACGCCTCCATGATTCTGCCCAGCAACGATTTCTGTATCTCCAACGGCAACCCGCGGGCACACCAGGTTTTCACCGCTGACGGCGAGTTTGTCGCGGAGAATTTCTTTGTTATCGGCAGCGAAGTGCTTGACGCCGGCACGGAGGTCAACGACGAAATCCCGGCCAACACCGCGTTTTTTGGTCAGGCTGCGCCCAACACCGGCGTGGTTGAGAACGGGCTGATCGGCACGATCGGCAGCGACGTCAATGGTGGCGGCTTCCTGCCGGCCGGCAGCGGCGGCATTCTCGACGATCCGCGCTACGCCATGGCGGACTTCACCCAATTCGGCTATCCCGTCACCAAATTCAGCTTCGAGCTGGTGGATACCAACCAGATCTTTGACGCCGTTCTGTCCGGCGATCAGGAAGTGCCGCCGGTGGCCACCAATTCGTCCGGCGACGCGCTGCTGGAAGTATCGGATGACGGCATGAGCCTGACCTACGACATCCAGCTGCGCAGTGGCTCAAACGGTCCGCTCAGTCAGGTCACGATGGCGCACCTACACCTCGCGCCGGCGGGTGAAAACGGCCCGGTAGTGGTCAATCTGCTGCCCGGCATCGACACCTCGCGCCTGGTTCCGATCCGGGAGCTGGTCGGCGAGCTGGAGGCCGCTGACCTGGTCGGACCGCTGGCCGGCCAGCCGCTGACAGCGCTGCTGGACGCTATGGACGCCGGCGACGTCTACATCAACATCCACACCCGCCGGAACCCCGCAGGAGAAATCCGCGGGCAGATCAGCGGAAACTGATCCCAACCCGCTGCATCACTCCCTTGGCCCGCCAACTCGGCGGGCCTTTTTTTGCGGCGAAAATGGATTAGGCTGGCTAAAACATACAGAGTCTACGACATGAAGATTCAATCCAGCGCCCCCCATTTTTTTGTCAAGGACATACACACGTCGGTGCGTTTCTACGTGGATGTCCTGGGTTTTGACGAACCACGCTTGTGGGGTGAGCCGCCAAGTTTTGCGATGCCATCCCGCAATGGATTCACCGTGATGCTGAAAGAGGCGAAACCCGAAAACGTTCAGCCGAACGGCACCATCGATTGCTGGGACGCCTATTTCTGGTGCGACGACATCGACGAATTCTGGGACACCATCAAAGAAAGCGTCAATGCCGTTCATGGCCCCGAAGACCGGCCGTACTACGGCATGAGGGAAATCGCGATCCGCGATCCCGACGGGTACATGCTCGTTTTTGCCCACGACCTCGAAGACCAGGACTAGACCGGCACGGGCACTGTCCGTGTGGGTAGCTTCACAGAACAGGATTCCGACAGGCGTCAGTTCAACCGCCTAGGCAGCCCTGCGAATCTCTGCTGAGAAACAGCCGTGTGCCGCGTTGTGGGCATGCAGATAGGCAACATCCGGGCGCTCGAGCGAGTCGACGATTTTCTGCTCCAGGCCCTCCTTCAAACATAGGTCGGCGCCGCAAAGCGTCCCGTCGGAGCCAAACAGCCGCAGGGCGATCGGCCGCCCCTGCATCACCGGGGGTAGCTCATCGACAAACGTCGCCGTCTGGTTCGCGTTTTCCCGTACGTAGATGGCGAAGCTCGATCGATACGGGCTGTTAACCCGATGACTGACATAGTTAAGCAGCAGCACGGGCTCCCCAACCTCCGCATCCTCCAGCGTGACGCGGCAGGGGAATCCGGGCTTGCAGGTCGCCGTCTGGCGCACAATACCTTTGGCCTCATGCTGGGCCTCGGTGAGATCAACAAGATGCTGAAAGCGGGACACGGGTATTCCAGTAATCACGAACGACATGGCAACAGGCCTCGGTAGCTGATGGTGCCATAAGCTTAGGTTCGCGACCGGGGTGGATCACCCCGTTTTTTGCGCTTTTCGCGGCGTGTCAGATCGCCGGCGGGCGAGCGGCGCTAGGAGCTAACCACCCTCGCGGCGGCGCTGCTCCTGGGTGAGCTTGCTGATATTCATGACGTTCAGGGCCAGGACCACGTTGATCCCTAACAGCGGAACCAGCCCCAGCACGTGGCGGTCCGCATCGAAGCTACCGTTCACAAACAGATAGGCGTAGTACGCCAGATACAGCCCTTCGATGATCATCAGCACCACCAGGAGGCCGGTGAGCGCTTTCTTTTTTTCCGCAAGCTCCGTGTCTGAAAAACGCTGCAGCTTCACGTCCGCGCCTGATGCCATGGTTTTTGTCCGCGCCTAAAACGCCTAGACTACGGCATTTCGCGCTGAGCGTCCGCGACTGGTCGTCCCGGGAAAAATCTTGGTGCGAAAAAATACTGCAACATGTCGCCGCTAGGGTGGCTACCTCAATCTAAGGAACGCTCATCGATGCCGAAGTATGCCTGCTGTTTTCTGCTATTTGTCTCTGTTTCCGTACAGGCGGCGATTGTCTCGCAGGAAAGTTTTGAAACTGACGGGGAAGGAACCCGATACACCTCAAGCAACACTTGCAACGATGGGTCCGCCGACTTTTTTACCCGCACCGACGGCAGCAACATCGGCTCTTTCTACCAGGTCAGCGGCCCGGACGGCAGCTTCTACTGGGCGGCTCAAGACACCAACGCTGAAGCGCCCTGCGGACAGACCGAGAACCTGACGCTAAACGCCGTCGACGTTGCGGGATTCACCAACCTCACAGTGGACGTCCTGATCGCCGAAGACCAGTCATCCGACGGCAACGAGGACTGGGACGACAACTCAGCCTTCATCGTGGAATACGCTTACGACGGCGCCACGTTTACGCCTGGCATCTGCTTTGCGGGCACCGGAACTTTCAACACCGAACCGCTGCTGGACACCGACTGTGACGGCACCGGTGATGGCGCGGCGCTGACCCCGACATTCCAGACCTTCAGCGCTTCGATTCCCGATGACGCCTCCGATAGTTTGACCATCCGCCTGCGCACGGTGAACCTCGACGATGGCGACGAAGACGTGGCTTTCGACAACATCATCATTAACGGTGATGTCGTGGTTGACAATCCACCTCAGCTAACGACGACCGCTCCCGAGGACCTGGCGCCGGGCGTCCAGGTCTCAACCATTATTGCCCTGGGTTTTAACGAGACTGTAACGGCGACGGCCACGGCGGTGACGCTCGACTGCGGCGGCGGTGCGCTGACCTTTTCCGGCCTGCCCGCAACCGCCGACACTATTGTTCTGACGCCGGACGCTGATCTGCCCGCCGGCAGCAGCTGTGATGTAACCCTCGTGGCTGACGAAATCACGGACCAGGACGGAACAACAGATACGCTGGACGGTGACGCCAACGGCACGGCTGACGGCTCACCGGCCGACGATTTTGTGTTCAGCTTCAGCACCCTGACCGACCCGCCACCCCAGGTTGCCACCACCGATCCGCTGGCGAACGCGACCGGTGTGGCCACCAGTACGACGATCACGCTCGATTTCAACGAGAACGTCTCCCTGACTGAAAACGCCGTCACGCTCGACTGCGGGACAGCCATCGCGCTCACCGGGCTTCCGGCAACCGACGTCGCAGATATCCAGCTCACCCCAGCCAGCAGTCTTCCAGCGCTG
>JBCDKA010000239.1:0-4659 GCA_038747195.1 Pseudomonadota bacterium | reverse complement strand
CCGGCGGATCGTAGCGACAAAGATCAGCTGGGGTTTGTCTACACCAACCCAAAAACCAGCCAGTCCGGACGGATTGTCCACCCCTCCGCGGCTGTCGGGTTGCAAGATGAATTTGGCATTACGATCACGGGCAAACTCGTGGCGTTTGAGAGTGAAGACGATTCGAACCTCAACGATAACGAGCCGATTGCCGGCGCTATCTGGAACGTCGCGGCGAAAACCGCGCTCATTCAGCCTGGCACGCAGTTTACGCCGCCCTTGGGGGCAAAAGGCGAAGAAGACTCATCATCGGTCAACGTGCTTGCCACCGAACTTCACGGCAACAACCAGATCGTCAACACCAATATCCGGCTGCTGACCCCTACGGGATGCCCCAAGACCCTGAACAACGGCGTGACCAACAGCCAGGGCGAATTTTCGTTCGCCTTCTCGCCTCAACAGACCGATTACCTCAACTTCATCAATACCAAGATCAGCGCGACCGCCGGCGGCGAGGTCGAGTACATTCCGCCCAAGGTCCCGTTCGAGAATGAGTTCCTGATCCGCCTGAACGGGCTGCTGCTGGGCTACGGCATACCGATTGGAACGGAAGAGGGGACAAATCTTTACGGCGGCCTTCGCTACGACTTTCGACGCGAGTTCGGCGGTAACTACTTCTTCCGCAGCAATCTCGAGTCCGACTTTGAGGTGCCCTTCAATCCGACCCAGACACTGCTCTCCGTCATGCCGACGGTCGAGCTCGGCGCGGAACAGGAACTGCAGTCGACGCCGTTTATCGAGGGTTTGGCCAAACCTGACGACGCTGCCGTGGTTCGGTTCTCCAAAGTCATTGCTTTTCCCCAGCTGCGGGGCACCGATTTGGACGACCGCACCGCCACTCTGGTGCTACCTTGGTCGACTGCACTCTTCGGGGAACTGGAAGAAGACGTGTTGGTCAAGCTCGGCAACCAAGTAGTGGGTGTCATGACGCCCGACTCTGGCGTTGAGTGTGCCGTGGAGGACGCCTACCGAATAGCGGTCAGCGGCTTGGCCACCTGGAACCTCAACGGCGCACTGTCAGCGATTGTCCCCGGACGAATCGAGACCGCCACAAACACCGGCGCGCTGTACTACAAAGACTTTGAAGTGGTCATCGAACAGGGGCCAACCTGGTGGGATGACCCGAACCGCTTCGAGAACGTCAACGTGTTCTGGAACCTGGATCGCATCGTCATCAGCGCTGACGAGAAGGCGGACAAGGTCAATGACGCCACAGCCCCGAACGTGCCTAAAGATGTCGGAACCGTTGAAAACGACAATATGGAGATGGCGAGCATGCGTCAGGTGATCAATGGAGGTGTGGTTGAGACCATCCAACGTACCGGTTTCTCCGACCAGGTTGTCGCCAATCAGCCGGCCGGCCCGGGAAAACTGGTCGAGACATTTCTTACGGGCTCCGCGGCAAGTTTCGCGAGCCGCGACCTGACACCTGCAGAGCATCAGGCCTTTCGCAAAACGCTCGTCGACGATGACTGCAACACGGGTGAGGGGGTCGTGCAGTGCCTGAAACGACGTTTCAACCAGGGCATCGGATTTGAAACAACCGGTAGCTCCGGGCCGCGGACGATTCTCGATACGGGCAAGATTCCGCTTTTCCGCTACGCCTGGGGCGTACCGCCCATCGCGGCACTCACCATCGGCGCCGACGTCTGGTTTCGCGCCACGCTAACCTACTTCGCCTTCCTGGATCAGGCCGATCTGATCATCGACGTGGACGGACTCGTCGAGCCCGAGGTAAACGGTGGGCTCGACCTGTTTGTTGATCTCAGCGCGCTTGGCGGCATCGTAAACGCCACCGCCACCGCTTCGCCGGCGCTGGGCATCAGCATGCCAATTGTGGTCACCAACACACTCCTAAACGAGATGGCGACACGGCCCTGCTTTAACTTCGTTATGGACATCGTGCTGGAGGTAGCGCTAGGGCCATGTCCCCTTTGCGCTGAGCTGAATTTCAGCGAGCGGATGATCGACTACGCCGAACCCGACATGTGTGTGGTGTCCGGGCTGAACAAGAGCCGCAAGAACATCCCGCGACCCACTGCAGGTAAGCTCGCCATCGCCACCGACGGGTTTGGCACCACGGCCAGCGTGTACGCGACCGACACGGGCATCAAGTCTTTTGGCCTGGCGGCGGGAACGCCCGGCGACCTGCAGGATCTGGATTCCGGCCCCGGCGCGATGCGGCCGGCGGCGGCGTTCTTCGACGTCGGTAAAGGCATCGCGGTCTGGGCACAGTCCTCGCTCGATCAGGCGGCGTTCGACGCGCTGCCCGACCAGGTGTCAGACGATCCGTGCCACGACGACCCGTCCAGCAGCTACGCCGATACGCTCGCCGGCGCGCTCACCTGTACCGACCCAGGCCCGAGCCGACTCCCCGGCACCGAGTTTCAGCATATGGTTTACGCGGTGCTGGAAAACGGAACCTGGGGGCCCACGATGGATTTGACGCTTCCGAGCACCGGTGAGGGAGGCGTTGAGCTTGCGGCGTGCATGGGGGGAGATCCGGGCTGTGCGCCGGGTGGGGAGATCCTGGCCGTCTGGGAAATCGATACGGCGGGTGACATCAACGAACAGAGCATCAAGCTGCGTTACGCCCGTTTTGATGGCGCAACGCAATCCTGGTCGCCGGTCACCGCGGTGGATCCCGGCAGTACGGCCAAAGACGTGCAGGCCGAGCCGCTGTATATCGCTGGCGACCTGCTGCAGGGGATCTCGGCACAGCCGGTGATCACCTGGATTCGCAATCCGCTGGCCACTCGCCAGAACCTCAACCTTCAGTCGCGAGAGCTTTGGTACGAGTTCATTGAAGAAGCGGCCGGGCCACAGAAAGCGACCACTCTGCCCGCAGGAGTCAGCTCACCTTCCGCTGACGATTTTTCAGACGGGACTTTCGCCGTTGCTTTCACCCAATCCAGCGACACAACCTTTTTTGGAAACCGGCGCTCGCTATGGATTGCCCGAGCCCGCAACTGCTCTGCCGGAGCGTGCACCTGGTTCGGTCAGGCGGTGCTCGACGACGGGCTGCAGATTTATGTCGAAAATCCGACGATCCAGATCGACAGCTTCGACCGGGTTTCCATCGTCGGCCGCCAGGTCGGCATTGAGGGCAACCCGGCAAGCGATCAGTCGATCGGCGTGGTGACCGGCACCGGCGATCTCTTCCAGTACCGAACCACACTCGCTGACCTGAGCGTGGGGGAGAACTCGCAGCTCAGCAACGACGGCGCGGTCAACTGGCAGCCGGAGGCCACGTTCGACCCCATCAGCAACAACCTGATTGTGATCAACGCCAAGGGGTTGTCGGTGGAACAGCTTTCGCAAGCCCGCCTCGGAAAATCGATCGCCAGCGACGTGGTCGCCGGCCCGGTGCCGGGCGTCATGAGCAAGGGACTCGACAGTACGGTGGGCGTCTTCATCAACGTCCAGCAGCGCGGCCCCGACGGCGCATTGACTGAAGCGGTGCCGGCAACGCGCATCCTAAACGCCGGTGAGACGGTCGACGTTGAGGTGACCTTCGACAACTTCGGTGAGGCCTTCAACAGGGAAGTGACGCTGGCCGCACAGTGGGATGGACCGCTGGGCGTCGGCTCACCCGCCGGCGAGTGGCAAATCCGACCCGACGACGGCCCCGCGGTGCAGGTTTTGAGTGTGCCGATCCCACGCGCCTTTCAGCGAGACGAGGTGCACACGCTATACGTAACGCTAAACCCCGAGATGAGCCCTGCGGAGACGACGCTGGACAACAACACGCTCACCGTCGAATTTGGCGCCATGCCCGTGCCGTTCGACCCGCGTCCGTCCACCGACCAGGTGGGCACGATAGCCTTCCTCGACTGGAGCATCGAGGAAGATGACCGTGTCGCCGGCTACCGCATCTATCGGCGCGAGGAGGGTTCCACCACCATCTACAGCGTGGGCTTCAGCCCGGTCAACGGCTTTGCCGACGCGAACGTACGGCCGAATACGGTTTACCAGTACCGGATCGCCAGCCTGTCAGAGAACATGATGGAATCGGCACCCTCGGATTGGGTCACTCTGGGCGTTAGCGCCGTCCAATCTGACCGGGTGTTTCGGGACAGCTTCGAGGGAACGGCAGGAACCCAGAGCGCCGGGCAGGCGAAGCGTGCGCTCTCCCAGATTTCCGTTCGTTAGGGTCGCGGCTCATTGGGTAGCTGCAGCGGCGGCTGGTTGCGGTAGCGCCGCAGCGCATTGATCGAACGATGCACGGGGCCCAGCCCCACCAGCCACTGCTCAAAGCGGTATTTACCGGGAAAGCTCATGGCCAGAAGGCCTGCAATGATCGTGAGAATGCCCTGCCCAGGTAGTACCAGCATCACGATGCCGGCAGCGATCAGGATCAGCCCCAGCACGTTGGCGAGGAGCCTGAACAGCAACCGCAGCACAGGCTGGTTGCGAAACGCCACGGCAGGAGGCCGCTCCTCACCGGCAAAATAGTCGGCGGGAATCCGCGCGACAAACCAGGGGACGGCGATCAGCGAAGCCACAAACATGACCAGCGAGGCGCCGGCCAGAATCCACAGCACCTGGGGGGTCAGCAGCTGCTCAAGCATCCGCGCAATTTAGCATGCTAGGACCGAGCCCAGCCTGTTTATCGCCAGT
>JBCDKA010000238.1:0-4683 GCA_038747195.1 Pseudomonadota bacterium | reverse complement strand
CGGCGGCTGGCGCTGCGGTTCGTTAAGTCCGACGGTCGGGCCGCCCGGCGGTATCCCGAAAACCCGAACGGGAGTCCGGGTGGAATCACCGGGTTGTGTAATGCTGACGGGCGCGTGACGCTGATGATGCCCCACCCCGAACGCGTGTTCCGCACCGTGCAGCACTCGTGGGCGCCGGGCGACTGGCCGGACTTCGGCCCGTGGACAAAGATGTTCCTCAACGCCAGAGCGTGGCTCAAATGAGCGACACGTCGCCCGCCACGGTCACGCTGAAGGGCTTCCTGCTCCGGGCGCTGCTCTGGCTGCCGCTCGCATTCTTTTTCTGGATTCTATGGCGCCAGCTCTTTGTGGTTCCGGTCACGGTGCTGGTGGACCTGCTGCTGACCGGTATCTGGCCAGAACAGTTTTACAACGTCGTTCAAAATGGTCACGAGCTGGAGGCTGAGGTGCTTATGGCCATTCCGGAGGATCAGATGCGGCAGGGCCAGGGGCAGCCGGTGGTCGCCATTCCGGTCAACCCGCTGATCTATGGTTATGGTCTGCCGCTCTTCGCCGGGCTGGTGATCTGCACGCCGTTGAGCCACCTCACGCGAACGCTACAGATTCTCGTTGGGTGGCTGGTGATTGCGCTGGTCCAGTCGTGGGGCAGCATCTGGGAGACCTTCAAAACCTTGCACTTCCAGCTCGGCGCAGAGGGGGCTGCCGTGATGGCTGAGGTGGGAATCGGGCCGTCACCGACCGCGCTGGCTTATCAGTTTGGCTACCTGATTATCCCCAGCGTGGTACCGGTGATTCTCTGGCTGCTGCTCAATCGAGCGTACATCGAATCCCTGGTGCCGCAGCTCGGCGGCCTCGGTGGGCGGGGACGCGCTTAGGTCGCGTTGAAGTTTGTCGGCTGAGGCCATGGCGGCCGTTGTTCGCTTGAAATGGAGAGGCGGAACAATCCGCAACGAACTCGTGACCGGCATAGCTGTCAGAATATTTCGACAATGCCGATAAGAAGAAGCGCTTTGGGACCGCGGAGCGCTGATGGGACAGAGTGATCATGGCAGACACAGCACGGGATGAAGCCGGCAACGCGGATGAGGCGTTACCGGAGCAGTTAAGCGAGTTCGATCAGGAGCTTTGTTCGGCGCTCGTAGAGGCCGGGCGGCTGCGCGACGCTGACGTGGTGAAAGCGCAGCGGCTGGCGGCGGAGAGCAACGACAACTTTGTCGGGCTGCTGGTCCGGCTCGGGCTGGTCTCCGAACGTGATGTGGCAGAGACTACGGCCGGCCTGCTCGATCTCAAGCTCATGAGCAGCAAAGACTTCCCCGAGGTACCGCCTGCGGTGGACCTCCCCATGCGGTTTATGCGGGAACGCCACGTAGTGCCGCTGGCGGAGCAGGGGGACACCGTCCTGCTGGCGATGGCCAATCCTCGGGACGACTACGCCATGCGCGCGGTTGGCATGGCGCTGAACCGCCAGATCCAGCCCGCGGTCGGGATCCAGTCGGAAATCGACGACGTCATCGAACGCTACTTTGGCGGCGGCCGCAGCGCCATGGGGCAGATTGTCGAGAATCTGACCGACGAGGTGGCGGCCGGCGAAGACGATGTCGAGCACCTGCGCGATCTGGCCTCTGAGGCGCCCGTGATCCGGCTGGTCAACCTGATCATGCAGCGTGCGGTGGAGTCGCGCGCGTCCGATATCCATATCGAGCCTTTCGAGAATCGGCTGAAGGTGCGCTATCGCATCGACGGCGTGCTCCAGGAGGTGGAGGCGCCGCCGTCCAGCTCAACCGCGGCGGTGATCAGCCGGGTCAAAATTATGGCCAAGCTGAACATCGCCGAGCGCCGGCTGCCTCAGGATGGCCGCATCATGCTGCGGGTGCAGGGTAAGGAGCTCGATCTTCGGGTATCCACGGTCCCAACGGCCCACGGCGAAAGCGTGGTCATGCGTATCCTGGATCGGGAGAGCGTGGTGTTCAGCTTCGACAAGCTGGGGTTCCGTGAGCCGGTGCTGAGCCAGTTTAATGAGGTGCTGGATCTGCCTCACGGCATCATTCTGGTTACCGGCCCTACCGGTAGCGGTAAGACCACAACGCTCTACACCGCGCTGTCGCAGATCAACACGCCGGAGCGCAAGATCATCACCGTCGAAGATCCGGTGGAATACCAGCTCGAAGGCGTCAATCAGATTCAGGCCAAGCAGAGCATCGGCCTGGATTTTGCCGCGGCGCTGCGTTCGATTGTGCGCCAGGATCCGGACGTGATCATGATCGGCGAGATGCGAGACCTGGAAACGGCCAAGATCGCGATTCAGTCGGCGCTGACGGGCCACCTGGTCTTGTCTACGATTCACACGAACGACGCGCCGGGTGGGGTCACCCGCCTGCTGGACATGGGCGTGGATGATTACCTGCTGACCTCTACGGTCACCGGCATCCTGGCCCAGCGGCTGGTGCGGCGCCTGGACCCCGATTCTCGTGAACCCTACGAGGCGCTCCCGGAGGTGGTTGAGGAGCTCGAGCTGGCCCGGTACACGGACCAAAATCCGATCCAGCTCTATCGGGCCATGCCGTCCGACAATTCGCCGACCGGCTATGTCGGTCGAAGCTCGATTCTCGAGTTTCTCCGCATGACCGACCCGCTGCGGCGCCTGGTCATGCAGCATGCGGACGCTTCCAAGATCATGGACCTGGCCCGCGAAGAGGGCATGCGGACGATGTACGAAGACGGGCTTGCCAAGTGTGTTGCCGGGCTGACCACCGTTGAGGAAGTGCTGCGGGTCACGCAGGAAACCTGATGCCCACCTTTCGCTACAAGGCGGTGTCTCCCAGCGGCGAAACCCTGTCGGGGCAGATGGAGGCGGGCAGCAGCGTCGAGGTGATCGCCAAGCTGCAGGAAGCGGGGAACATTCCCATCAATGCCCAGGAGGCCGGTCAGGGTGTCGGCTTTGGGCTGGGGGATCTGCTCGGCGGCGGCAGCCGGGTCAAGAGCGCTGAGATCGGGCGCCTGACGCAGCAGCTGGCGACCCTGCTCGGCGCAGGCCTGCCGCTGGACCGGGCCCTGCAGATCCTCGAGGAGCTCGGTGAGAGTGAACCTCTCAAAAAACTGATCAAAGCCATCCGCGATCAGGTCCGCGGGGGCTCGCCGCTGTCTGACGCGCTCGAGCAGCAGCACGGGGTCTTCTCCCGGCTCTACATCAATATGGTGCGGGGCGGTGAGACCGGCGGCACGCTGGACACGACGCTCGCCCGGCTGGCTGAATACCTCGATCGCTCCAAGGCGCTCAAAGACAGTATCGTCTCAGCCCTGATTTATCCCGCGCTCCTGCTCATCCTCGCCATCGGCTCGCTGCTGGTGCTGCTGGCGTACGTGGTGCCGCAGTTCACCCCGATCTTCGAGGATTTGGGTGAAGACCTGCCGGGTATCACCACCATGGTGCTGTTCGTCGGTCGCGTGATCCAGGATTACTGGTGGGCGCTGATCGGTGGCACGCTGCTGCTGGCTGTGTACGTCCAGCGCCAGCTGGGGCAAGCGGAAAGCCGCCGGTACTGGGATCAGCAGTTTCTGAAACTGAAGGGTGTCGGCGGACTCATCCGCAAGGTGGAAATGGCCCGCCTGTCCCGGACGGTCGGGACGCTGCTGACCAACGGCGTCCCGCTTCTCAACGCGTTGTCCATCGGCCGAGCCGTGCTCGGCAATGCGGTGCTGGCTGACGCGGTGGACGTCGCCAGCAAGGAAGTCAAAACCGGCGGCGCCATGGCCCACGCGCTGGCGGGTACTGGCGAGTTTCCCCGCCTGGCGCTGCAGATGATCAGCGTCGGTGAGGAAACGGGGCGGCTCGACGAGATGCTGGTCGATGTCGCCGACGCCTACGATCTGGAGGTCAAAACGGCCGTGGAGCGAATGATGGCGCTATTGGTGCCGCTGCTGACCATGGCGCTTGCCGTACTCATCGCCGTGATCATCATCGCGGTCATGCTGCCCATATTGCAGGTCACTGACCTGGTCTGAAGAAAGCAAAGAGAGGTTGTGATGAAAAATCGAAAATTCCCCGTACGCCGCGGTCAGCGTGGTTTCAGTCTGCTGGAGCTGCTCGTGGTCCTTGTCATCCTCGGCCTGTTGGCGAGCCTGGTGCTGCCCAACGTTTGGGGACGTCTGACCGGTGCCAAGTTCAAGGCCGCCAAGGCCCAGATTACGGTGATTCAGCAGAACATCGACGCTTTTGCGCTCGACGTGGGTCGGCTGCCCGATTCGCTTTCGGAGCTGGTGGAAAAGCCCGGCAGCGCGGAGTTCTGGAGCGGGCCTTACGTCGCCTCCAGCGTGCTCAAAGATCCGTGGGGCAACGACTGGGTGTATCGCAAGCCCGGCGAGAAAGGCGCCTATGACCTCATTACCTACGGGGAAGACGGCTCGCCGGGCGGCGAGGGCACTTCCGGCGACTTGAGCAACTGGGACTGAATTGACCGCCCGGCACCACAACGCGGCGCAGCAGCGCCGACAGCGGATCAACGGGTTTTCTCTCGTCGAGCTGCTGGTGGTGCTGGTGCTGGTTGGGCTGCTGGCGAGCCTGGTGGGCGGATCGGTGTTCCGGAATCTGGACGGGGTCAAAACCCGGCAGGCCGGCAAAGATCTGGTGAGCGCGTTGCGCTACACGCGAGGCCAGGCCATTGTGACCCGCGAGGAGCAGACCCT
>JBCDKA010000237.1:0-4692 GCA_038747195.1 Pseudomonadota bacterium | reverse complement strand
TAGGGCTTCGCCTGGTGGTCGTCCATGCCGGCGGCAAGGCACCGCTCGCGGTCTTCGGGCATGGCGTTACCGGTTAACCCAATCACTGGGATAGTCAGGCCCAGCATTCGCAACTGCTCCGTTGCCTCGAAACCATCCATCCCCGGCATTTGACAGTCCATCAAAACCAAATCGATCGACTCGGTCTGGAGGAGCTTTAATCCATCCTCAGCGCTTTCGGCGCAAAACGCCCGGCAGCCAAAGCCCGATACCATCTCGGTGGCTACCACGGCGTTGACCGGGTTGTCCTCGATGATCAGCACAACCGCTTCAGGCACGCTGATCTCGTGGGCAGCCGACTTTACTCGCGCGGTTGTCGGCGAGGCTTCAGGCAACCGAAGTCTCAGGCAGAACGTACTGCCTATCCCGTAGTCGCTCTGGACGGTTACCTCACCGCCGAGCAGCAGCGCCATCTCGCGGCAGATCGCCAGACCGAGTCCGGTGCCACCAAAACGCCGATTAGCTCCATCTTCCACCTGCCGAAACGATTCGAAGATCGTTTGAAGATGTTCCCCAGGGATTCCGATACCCGTGTCGACCACCTGGATCAACCAAACGTCGGTCTCCTCAGACGGCGTGATCTTGAGGGTCACGCTGCCGTTTTGGGTGAACTTCACCGCGTTGCTGATGAGGTTCGACAGAATTTGCCGCAGCCTGGTGCCGTCGACTTTGACGAAGGACGGCAGCGCGCCGGCGACCTCCAGCCTGAGCTGAACGTTGCGTTGCTGCGCCTGTCCCTCAAAAGCATGCAGCGTGCTTTTGGCTAGATAGCCGAGATCCACCGGTTCCGATTCCACCCGCAGGTGGCCGGCCTGCACCTTGGACAAATCGAGCACGTCGTTAACGATGGCGAGCAGCGATTGCCCGCTCTCCCGGATGGTCGCCACCATCTTTTTCTGTTTCTGGGCCAGCGATGTCTGGCCTAGCAGTTCACTCATGCCAAGCACTCCGTTCAACGGTGTCCGAATCTCGTGGGACATGTTGGCCAGAAAGCGGCTCTTGGCATCGTTTGCGGCCTCGGCGGTTTCCTTCGCGGCCTTCAGCTCCTGCGTTCGTCGATCCACTTCGCGTTCCAGCGCCTCCCGGTGGTCCAGCAGCACCCGCTCCTGCGCGGAAAGGCGTTCCACGGCATCAGCCAGTTCGCTCCTGGATCGGTAAAGCTTGCGCTGGATGGCGTTGGTATGAAGCCCGACACGCGCATTGCAGACCAAAATAAAAAGGGCAGCAATCACGACGACGGCCACCTGGGCCGGCGTATCGGTCGGCGGCATGGTGAGCCCGTGGGTGGCGACGATCAGACCAAATGCAGACCCAGCCATCGATGCGTTGAGCAGCGTCTGACGCCATGACATCACAACGGCACCAAACGAAAAAATGAAGAAAAAGGTCATGCCTAGATAAAAGGTGAGCTCAGGCTGAAGGAAGATCACCAGCGCGGCCAGCGCGATGTTGAAAGGAACCTGTGCCTCAGCGTTGCTCAAGCCTCTAAGCCATCGGTGGGACAAGGTTGCATACGCCAGGGCGTAATAGGCCACGCCAACGGCCGCGAACGCAGGCCCGGTCCAGAGCGAAACGTTGGCGCCAACGAGCGCAAACAGCACGATCACGAGGCCCGAGGCGACAAAATGTGCGCCGGCCTCCAGTACGCTGTAGCGACGACTGCTCAGTCGCTTCACGGGTTCTGCCGCGTCTTTGGTATCCCCCTGGGACACGCTGGCCTCTGACGCTGCTGTCGAAATCTGCTCCATCAGCGATAGATCGGCCGCGCAAAAAGATACTGAAGGGGGGAACGACCGGGGTCCCCTTCCCCCCTCGAGCCTACTGGGTAGACGATTCGCGGCCGGCATTGGATACTGAAGGCATGCAAACAGCGTTAACCGAAAAGCCGATCCGAAACAGCGTCCCCGCCGCTCGAGCGCTGCTGGTCTGCGGCGCGGTCCTCTCGCTGCTGGTAGTTGCGCTCGCTTTTCCGGACCGCAAGCCGGTGGTCGACCCCGACCTCTTAACGCTGATGACGTTTATGGCGACGATCAAAGCGGCGACCGCTCTCGGAGCATTGGGCTTGAGCTGGTGGCGCCTCGGGCGCGCGGCGTCCGACCATTTGTCGCTGGCCCTCCTGCTGGGCCCCTGGTCTATGGTCGGCGCATCGTTCGCGATCTGGCAGCTTCAGCACCTGCTGCCGGCGATGATCGTCTTTTATGGCGGTCTGGCGCTTGTGCTTTGGGCGGCATTCGTCGATAGGGAATAACCCTAAACTCACCTCACAACCGTCTCCGCTGATGTCACAAACAACCAAGCAGAATTCTCCGACCATCGATCCGGCTATCGTCGAGCGTCTCAAGGGTTACCAGGCCCGCACCCAGGAGGCACAGGGGAGGGCGGATAAGGTGGCCGTTCGCCTGGCGCCGGAGCTGGAGGCACTGCTCCCGGTACAGGGTGCCGAGGAAACCATTGAGCGAACCAAGCGGGTCTTGGATGCGGTGGAGACCGTCAACGATGCCGCAACGGCGCCGATCAACGATGCGATTGAATGCCGAAAAGGTTGCGGCTTTTGCTGTCATCAGCTGCTCCTGGTGAAGGCGGGGGAAGCGCTAACCATGCGCCGAGCGATGAAGAAGCTCCGTCGCCCCGCACGCCGCGAGATTGAGCAGCAGGCCAAGGCGCAGATGAAAATGCTGCGACGAGCCGGTTATCAGGGTGGCCAGGATTGGAAGAATCAACAGAAGATGGTGCAGCTGGGTGACGCTGCCAGAACCGCGGGTCTGCCCTGTCCGTTTCTCGGTCGAGCGTCTCAGGCCTGTGTGATCTACGAAGACCGCGCCGTGCCTTGCCGCTCGGCTTTCGCGTTCGAGCGAAATCTCTGTAAGCAGCACTACGGCTTCCAGGGCAAGCCGCCCAAGACACAGTACATTGAGTTTGGTGTCATCCACCGCACCGAAAAATTCATTCCGGGTGACGGCTCGCTGATTCCCGCCTGCGAAGTGGTGTTGGACGACCGTTTCGATCCCTGACAAACGACTCTTCTGGCCACCGGTCGAGGCGTTGACTCAGCTTCGGCAGGTGGATTTTCGGCAGCCCAAACCCGCTATTCTTATACTGGTCCAAGCCGTTGTCTCCCAATGGGCTAGACTCAGGTACAGCATCATCGGAGGCAAAAAGCCCAAACCGTGCGTTATCTGAAATACTTGAGTGGGATGTGTTTCGCCGCGCTGCTCGCGTTACCGCTAAAAGCTCAGATCCTTGATGATCCGTTCGAGCCCGACGATTTGGTGCCGCTGGCCGGCGCCCTGATCAACGGCGCTTCACCCGATTTTGTTTTCCCGCCGGATATCGATATCAACCTCGAGCTGCCTGAGATCGAGCGTTGGCTGATCCAAGGGCGTGATTTGGCCACGCCGCTGGATATCGATTGGTTTGTTTTTTATATCGACCAATATCTGTTTAGGCCGTTGGCGGGGCAGATTCGTATCATCCCGACCTCCACATTTTCGGAAAACAATCTTCGGGTAGAAGTGGCGACCCTGAGCCGCGACTCGTTGCTCAACTTCACGATTGTTCCGAGCATTCTCCAGTCGTGCTTCGAATCACCCGTGGGAGAGTCGGTGGTCACCCTGGGCGAAGCGGACTTCCTGGCGTTCTATCGGGTCCGCGGCTGTCCGGGTTTTTTGCGGGCCGCCGAGCAGGCCGGCGTGGAAAAACAGCCTTACGACTTTGAGTTTGAGGTGAACGATCGAGAGCGGGCGCCGGCGCTGGTGGCCAAATTATCGGGAACGGTGAGAGATATTCGCAACGGGCAAGCCGTGCCGGGCGCTGCGGTCTTTACCCAGGTCAACGACATCACTTTCGGGGACCCGGATACCGGTCTGTGGCGGTTTGCAACCGTTAACGCGCCCAGCATCGTCCTGGATTTCCTGGCGCCTGGTCTCGACTCCACGGGGCCGGTCGATATCGGGCCTGTGGGCCCTGCCGATACAATCTCCAACATATCGTTGGGCGCCGCTCCGGCGGGGCTCATCTTTTTTGCTGGCTTTGAGTAGCCGCAAACGGCCACCCGAGGGCGGCCGCTCACAACTGATGTTGGCTAAGCCGGGCAGGGCCCAACTGGTCGCGAAATCACCGCTTGAGTTCGGTCAGCGCATAACCGGCGCGCTTTCCTCGAAGCTGTTGCTGAAGATTTCGTCTGGCAACGGGGCGAGCTCCAGGCCGACGACAATCGGGTCATGGTCTGAGGAGCGGAACGCGGAATCGGAGAAAAAGCTCGCCGGCTTCACCAAGCCGCTTACCGACTCTTCGTTGTAGTCCAGCAGTCGACTCTCATCGGCGTTGATCGGCCACGCGGTCACACCGGTGACCTGCAGCGCCAGCGTCTCTGTGGCCAGCGCGTAGTCCAGATAGCCGGCCTGTCGATTGAAGCGGAACGAATAGGCGTTGCTGCCCAGGTCTCGTGCGATCAGATCGATGAACCCGCCGTCGCGGAGCGCCGTGATGGGGTCTTCCATCGCATAGGCGTTAAGGTCGCCCAGGATCAGGACATCTGGGTCGCCGCTGCCGGTGGGATCGGTCGCAAGCCAGGTCGCCAGCGCTGACGCTGCGTCGGTTCTGGCCGCGTTGAAACACCCCTGGCCGTCTCCCTGTCCGAGGTTGTCTCCCGTG
>JBCDKA010000236.1:0-4699 GCA_038747195.1 Pseudomonadota bacterium | reverse complement strand
TCGCGCCTCCAGCTCGTTGGCCGGTATGGTGGTTGTTGCGGGTGAGGAGCCGAAGACGTCTTCAATGCGGTAGTCGACGTTTTGAGTGGCGGTTCCGTCGACCTCCAGGTTGACCAGAAGAGAGCGTGTCAGGTCGCCGTTGTTGCTCCGGGTTACCAGAAAGCTGCCGGTCTCCAGGTCCTGTTCAGCCAGGGTGTCGTCTTCCTGGGTCAAGGTCACCACCACCGGATCGTCCGCGAGCGTAAAGTCGGCCTGGGTTTGGGAACCGACCGTGTAGGTCGATGTGTTCGGCTGCAGGGTCACAACAATCGTCTCGGTTTCCTCAAGCACGTTGTCGGCACGAGGCTCGAAGGTAAAGATCGCTTCGGTTTCTCCGATGCCCAGATTCACCGCAAACGGTGCGCCGGCAAACAGGCTGATCGGGCGATAGTCGGTGTTGATGGCGGCGGTTCCCGTGACATCCACGTTGACCGTTATCGCCTGGTTGATATTGCCGGCGTTCGTGCGGGTCACCCGGTAAGTGCCGGGGACCAGTCCCGCCTCATCCATTGCGCTGTCGACGACGCTTAGATTGATCTCGGTCACGCTATCGGCCAGCGTAAAATCGGCCTGAGTCTGAGCACCCACGGTATAGAGCGACGGATCGGGTTGGAGCGTTATCTGGACGTCCTCAACGCCTTCAACGATATTGTCCGGGCGCGGCGTGAGAACAAACTCCGCCTCGTTGACGTTGGCAGGGATCTGGACGGCCAGCGGACTGCCGGCAAAGATGCTCCCGAGATTGTAGTCGACGTTGCGCTGGGCAGTTCCGGTGATGTCGATATTGACCGTCAGCGCCGCGGTCGGATTGCCGGCGTTGGTCCGGGTTACGCGAAATCGCCCGGTCACCGGTCCCGCTTCGTCCATCGCGCCCTCTACCAGACTCAGGTTCACTTCGGGCACCGAGTCGGCCAGCGTCAAATCCGCCTGCGTGTCGGCACCCACCGTGTAGCTCGTCGGGTCGGGCACCAGCGTGGCCTGAACGGTTTCGGTGCCCTCAACAAAGGAGTCCAGCCGGGGCGTCAGCAGCACAATGGTTTCCAGCTCGTTACTCCCGATGGTCACCGCCAGCGGGTTCCCGCCAATGACCCCGTCAGTTTGGTAGTCAACGTTGCGTGTCGCCGTGCCGGTGATGTCAATATCGACCGTGAGCGTCGCCGTTGTGTCGCCATTAGGCGAGCGGGTTACCCGAAAACGGCCTGGGACCTGGCCCTGCTCGTCCATGGCCGCGTCAACGACAAAAAGATTCACCTCGGCCACGTCGTCAGCGATGGTCAGCGTGACCTCGTCGTCAACGCCGTCGATCTGGTAGCCGGAGCCCGGCTGCAGGCTGACCACCACATCCTCCGTGTCCTCAACAATATTGTCTGGATCCGGCGTGATGGTCACGGTCAAACTGGTCTGATTGGCTGGGATACTGACGGCAAACGGTGAGCCGCCGAGCAGGTTGGTAATCTGATAGTCAGCCAGCCGAACGGCGGAGCCGCTAAGCGCGATGTTCACCGTCAGCGGCTGGGCCGAGATCACCGACCGCGTGACCGTAAACGTAGCGACATCCGGGCCGGCTTCATCAGCCGTCGGATCGGCGGAGGTGATGCTGACAATCGGCTCAACGCCCGCCAGCGCCAGCTGAAAACCGCCCGCCAGCATCAGACAAAAAGCCCAGCGCAGCGTGTTGAGGATTCGCTGGTTTGCGTAAATCTTGAGACATTCCATGATGCTCCATCTCCTTGAGTCCCTTGTTGTTGAGCCATGGGACGCGATGCGGCGCAGATTCGTCTCACTCGTTGCGAAAAGGCGGTTTTTTGGCACAGCCTGCATAAAGCGCTGGCGCGACTTATGATGGCGGGCGCGTACACGCCACCGAAGGTCGTATTTTCGAGCTCTGAAGCGCTGAGTTACCGCGTAGGGACACCAAAAAGGACGAACAAGCATGAAACGGGGATATGCAGACGGGCCGTTTGGACAGGTTCATTTCCTGGACGCGCAGGTCGACGGTCCAGCCTTGGTGCTGTGTCATCAGGCGCCGATGACGCTACGCCAGTTCGACGCGGTTTATCCGCTGCTGGCCCGGCGGGGTATTCGTGCCATCGGTATCGATACACCAGGCTTCGGGCTGTCTGACGCGCCGGACTTTGTCCCCTTGGTCGGCGACTACGCTCGCGCTGTGCCGCCCGTGCTCGACGAGCTGGGCATCGATGAGGCGGTTTTGCTGGGCCACCATACCGGGGCGCTGATCGTCACCGAAGTGGCGCTGCAGTTTCCCGACCGGGTGCGGCGTCTGATCCTCAACGGGCCGGTGCCGCTCAAGCCTGAGGAGCGGCAGGCGTTTGTGCAGATGGTGGAAGACAATGAGAAGGGCTTTGAGCATCACCTGGATGGCAGCCATCTGTCGACGCTCTACGCCAACCGCTACCAGTGGGCGGGTGAGGGCACTGATCCGGCGCTGGTGACACGCTACGTCGTCGAGCAGCTGCAGGGCTTCGGGCCCTTCTGGTACGGCCACAACGCTGCCTTCGGCTACGACCATGCGGAAACGTTGGCCCGCATTAAGCACCCCACGCTGATTCTGACCAATACCGGCGATCAGATTTACGAGCACGCGAAGTGGTCGCACGAGCTGCGTCCGGACTTCGACTTTGTGGCCATCGAGGGAGGCGGCATCGATATCGTCGATCAGCGACCCACCGAGTGGGTGGAGGCGGTCGACGCCTACGTTCGAGGCGCAACGCCCTAGTGCGTCAAGTGGCGGCGTGACTTTAGACCGTAGACGTCGCGGTGTCGCAGCGCCACGATCCGAATAACAACGGCCGGAGCTTGATCGATGATCGGAAAGAGTTTTCTTCTGCGCTGCACGATGCTGACTGCCCTGCTGGGGCTCGCATCTCCCTCGCTGGCCGCAGATGAGCCGCCTGCCCAGGTCCTGCTCATCGGCCTTTTCCATTTCCATAATCCCGGCCAGGACGTGGTCAAAACCGATGTCCTGGACGTGATGACGGACGAAAACCAGGCTTATCTTCAGGCGCTGAGTCAGCGAATTGCGGCGCTCAAGCCGACGAGCGTCCTGCTTGAGTACAGCCCGGCCGATCAGCAGGAGATGCAGGCTGAGTATGAAGACTATCGCGCCGGTAGTTTTGAGCTCACCCACAACGAAATCTATCAGCTCGGATTCCGAATCGCCGCGCTGGCAAACCTCAAAGAGGTGCATTCCTTCGACGAGCGTGAGGTGGGCTGGGAAGCGGAAGAGCTCTTTAAGCGCATTGAGTCTGATCCGGAGACCAAGGCCAGGCTCGACGCACTCATTGCGGAAATCACCGAGGAAACCAACCGAAAGCAGGCGACCTTGCCATTGGCTGAACTGCTGCACGACCACAACAGCGCCGCGGAGGATCAGCGGAATCGATCGTTCTATCTCCTGACTAACCACCTGGGTGCGGGAGAGGATTTTGTCGGCGCGGATGCGGCAGCCAGCTGGTGGCACCGCAACTTCCGCATGTACGCCAACGTGCAGCGGCACGCGACGCCGGGGTCAAGGGTGGTGGTTATCGGTGGTCAGGGGCACATCGCGATCTTGCGCGGACTGCTGGCAGACGACCCTGATCGACAGCCGATCGACGTGATCCCGCTGCTGTAACCAGCCCGCTAGAGTCCGGCGAGCATCGCCAAGCCGCAGCAGCAGATCGCAGCGCCGGCCACCACGCTGCCGTAGCGCTGGATGGCGGGGAGCCTGACCTGTTTCAGGCCAACCAGCGACAGCGCCACCGCAGCCAGCATGGTCGAGAGGGTCACGGTAACGAACAGCCCGGTGACCAGCCACACGCCAGCCATATTGCTCTGGCTGGCCGGCACCATCAGCAGCGGGATTAACGCTTCGCAGGGTCCCAGCACAAACACGATAAAGATCGCCCAGGACACGTTGCTGCGCCCGGCCTCTTCATGAGCGTGGACGTGAAGGCCCTGATGATCGTGGGCGTGCTGATGGACCGTGCCGTCAGCATGCACGTGCGGGTGGCTGTGCTGCTGGTTGCGAGCAAGCCGTTTCAGGCTGATTGCCAGATAAACAACGCCAAACGCGGTGAGTCCCCAGGCCGCGAGATCGCCGCGCCAGCTTTCAATGCCGGTCATGGTGCTGAGGGCTGTGCCCAGCGCGATGCCGATAAAACCCAGCGCTACTGAACCCGCCGCATGACCCAGTCCGCAGCCGGCGGTGATCGCCAGCGTTTTTTTGATGGTCCAGCCGCGCGCTTTGCTTAGGGCGACAAAAGGCAGGTAGTGATCGGGTCCCAGCAGAGTATGGGCAAACGCGATGGTCACCGCGGTCGCGGAGAGGGCTGCAATCTCGGGTGTCAGCCAGTCCAAAGGTCGTCAGTGCCGGTTGTTGGGAGGAGTCGAAACTGTACTAAAGTTATACTTTTAGTACAATTCCGCCTCTCCCCCTCGGATCCTACGCGATGTCCGAAATCCTGCTGCTAAAGCTCTTTCATCTGCTGCTGTTTGTGTACTGGCTGGGCGGTGACCTGGGCGTCTTCTACTCCAGCAAATACATCGCCGACGACTCGCGGAGCGTCGAGGCGCGGCGGACGGCGGCGGACATCATGCTCTTTGTCGACCAGGCGCCCCGGATCTGCATGGCGCTGTCGTTGCCGGTGGGATTTCATAT
>JBCDKA010000235.1:0-4716 GCA_038747195.1 Pseudomonadota bacterium | reverse complement strand
GCACGGCCGATCACCCGCCGGCCAGCATCTTTCGCACCTACGACATTCGAGGGGTTGTCGGCGACACGCTGACCCCCGCTTATGCCTCCATGATCGGCCGCGCTATCGGCAGTGAGGCTCTGGCGCGTGGCCAGTCGCAGCTGGTGGTTGCCCGCGACGGCCGGCTGTCGGGCCCGGAAATGACCGAGTCGCTGATCGCGGGGCTCACCCGCTCCGGCATTGACGTCATCGATATCGGCGCCGTGCCAACCGGGGTGCTTTACTACGCTACCCACAGCCTGGAAACCGGCACCGGCGTGATGGTGACCGGCAGCCACAACCCGCGCGACTACAACGGCTTTAAGATCATGATCGGCGGCGACACGCTGTCGGGGAGTGATATCAAGCTGCTGCATCAGCGGATTGTTGACGGAGACCTCAGCGAAGGCGAAGGCGGTGTCCAGGAAATGGACCTGCTGGATGACTACGTCGATCGCATCGCCTCGGACGTCCAGATGGAAGAGCCGCTCAAGGTGGTGGTCGACTGCGGCAACGGTATCGCCGGACGGGTGGCGCCCTGGGTGCTGGAGGAGATCGGCTGTGAGGTGATCCCGCTGTACTGCGAGGTCGACGGCGAGTTTCCGAATCACCACCCCGATCCGTCGGAGCTGAAAAACCTTCAGGATCTGATTTTGACGGTCGAGCGGCTCGACGCTGATCTGGGCGTGGCGTTTGACGGCGACGGCGATCGCCTGGGCGTCGTCACGCGGGACGGCGAAGTGGTTTTCCCGGACCGGCTGATGATGCTGTTTGCCGAGGATGTGCTGACCCGCAACCCCGGCGCGGCGATTATCTATGACGTCAAGTGCACCGGCCATCTGGCGAAGGTGATCCTGGCGCACGGCGGCAGCCCGATCATGTGGAAAACGGGCCATTCTCTGATCAAAGCCAAGATGAAGGAAACCAGCGCTGCGCTGGCGGGCGAGATGAGCGGGCACTTCTTCTTCCAGGAGCGCTGGTACGGTTTTGACGACGGCATTTACGCCTGCGCGCGGCTGCTGGAGATTCTGGCGGCCAATCCCGACGGCGCCAGCGCGATGCTGGACGCGCTGCCAAGCTCGGTGAGCACGCCTGAGATCAAGGTCGAGATGGCCGAAGGTGAGCACTACGCGTTTGTGGAGCAGTTTGTTTAAACGGCCAGCTTGGAGGGCGCTCGGCTGCCCAAAATCGACGGTATCCGGGCAGACTACGACGACGGCTGGGGCCTGGTGCGGTGCTCAAACACCACGCCCTGTCTGGTGATGCGATTCGACGCACAGTCTGAAGAGGCGCTTGCCCGAATCCAGGGCACATTCAAAGAGCAGTTGCTCAACGTACGCAGCGATCTGGAGCTGCCCTTCTAGCGGGAAGGTTTGTCAGTGGAATGGGCCGGCTTGGCTAACCAACAAAGCCGGCGAGAACGATGCAACCGCCGGGTTGCGTGAGAGCCGCCTTAGCCGTTGCCGCCGCGACCCTGGGTCACCCGGCGAAATCTTGCGAGCTCCTCGTCGAACTCCGCTTTCAACAGCAGCTTCTCCGCCTCGCGGTCCATGATCTTCTGCTCCTGCTGAGCGATCTGCTCCTGCAGGAGCGCAATCGTTGACCGGAGATCGTCGCTGACCTCCAGGCCCTGACTCTCCTGCTCGGAGGCCCGTTTGGTCAGGCCCTCCAGCGAGCCGGTGTGGCTGTCGATGACCGTTTGCGCTGACTGGATCTGTCGGTTCATGGCGTCGATACGCTGGTCGCGCATCGCGATGATGTCGTCTTCCGAGTTGTACTGGGATCGGAGCTTCCGCTCTTCGCGAAGTCTGGCCTCCTCGGCTTCCTCGATGGCCTGCTGCTCAGCCAGCAGCCTGGCCTCCTCAGCGAGCTCCTGTGGGGTTTTGGCTCGATCGACCTTGTCGATGACCACACCCTGATCGTTGAGCTCTTCACGGCCGCGTTTGACCTGCTCCGGCGGTACCTGGTCGCTGTAGTAAACGTTGCCGTCAGCGTCCACCCACTTGTAAAGCTTCTGGGCGGCGGCCGGCATCGACACAGCGGCCACCAGGGTCGTTGCGAGCAGGCCGCGGAGCAAAGGTATGGAACAACGTTGGGTCATGGCAGATCTCTACGTGAATAGGTGGGCCGGGAGCGCGCACAGCCCCCCAGCCGCATACATTAATAACCTCGAAGCGCCTCAGCTCCCAGACACAGATTGTTAATTTTTGTGTAACGCCCGGGCAAGCTCACACTTTTTTTGACGCGGTGAGCGCCGGAGGGTTCCCCCAGCGGCGCGGCAGCCCGACCGGCGGTTGATCAACCCGGGTCAGCGTTGGTGCCGTAGAGCGCCCGGTACTGAACAATCTGCTTGCGGCGTTTTTCGGCGCCCGGCGTGCGTCCCAGGTATTCGATGAGCGTATCAAGACTCAGGATGCTGATCACCGGCACCTCATAACGACGCACGATCTCCGCGCTGGCTGACTCTTCGGTCAGGCCTCGCTCCTGCCGGTCCAGCGCGAGCGCCACGCCTGCCAGCGTGGCACCGGCAGCATCGATCTGTTCCGCCGCCAGGCGGATGGAGGTGCCGGAGGAGATCACGTCGTCGATGATCACCACCCGCTTGCCGGCCAGCGGGGCGCCGACCATTTGACCGCCTTCGCCGTGATCCTTGACCTCTTTCCGGTCGTAGGCAATCGGGACGTCCATGCCGAAATGTCGGGAACACGCGATCGCGGTGGCGCAGGCCAGCGTGATGCCTTTATACGCTGGCCCGAAAAGCAGATCGAAATCCAGCTCGGAGTCCGCCAGCGTATGCGCATAGGCGTTGCCCAGCGCGTCCAGCGAAAGGCCCGTATAAAACAGGCCAGCGTTAAAGAAGTAGGGGCTCTCGCGGCCGGATTTGAGCGTAAACTGGCCAAATTTCAAAATCTCCAGCTCAACACAAAGCTCCAGAAAAGCTGCCTGGTAGTTTTTCAAGGCTGCGCTCCCGTGGATAAAGCGCCTATTCTAACCGGTTGCCATGACCGTGCTGCCGGTTTAGCGCTGCCGCCAGGCTGGCGAACGGCCAAAGGGTGCCAGGCCAAATGTGCCAAACCGGCGGCGGGGAGACCCCGTCGCCGGTTCAGCGGAGTGGTTACCGCAGATGGGTAAGCTTAGCTGGAGGGGCTGGCCTTCGGTGCCTTGCCGTTCGGAGTCAGATCCCTCACCTGCGCCAGGCCGTCCAGAGATTCGCCGGACAGGCCCACCTCACCGAGGATCGACTCGATCAGCGGCGCCTGGACCCGGTAGCGCAGCGCGCTGTTGACCACCTGATCGGCCAGGCCGGCCCGCGTGCCGTTCGCGGGCGCAGCGCCGTTGGCTGCGGTCTCACCATCACCTCCGCCGTGCTCGCCTGCACCATTGAGGCCGGCGACCTGGACGATCTTGATGCCGTCGATCTGCTCCATCGGCTTGACGCTCTGCCGGATGATCTCCGGGAGCTGCTCGACGATCGACAGCTTGACCTGCATCGCAATCTGCTCCGGCGAGAGCACGTTAGCCGACTCGTTAATCGCCCGCTTGCCTTCCGCGTCGACCCGATACCGTTCGGCGGCACCTTCCGCCCGGAGCCGCTCAGACTCGGCAGCAGCGGTTGCCTCGATGCGGATCCGGTCCGCTTCCGCTTCAGCGCGCGTCCGTACCGCCGCCGCTTCATCGTCAGCGGCTTCGCTGACAGCCTGCGCCTTAACGGTTACGTCGATCTTGTCACGCTCGGCTTCTTTGGTCGCCTCGACCAGTTCGATCGATTTCAGACGCTCAGCCACCTCTACCTCGCGTACGGTGGTCACCTGCTCAGCGGCCCGCACGGCTTCGGCGCGCGCTTCGTCTGCCAGCTTCTCCGCCAGCGACTGATCGCGAGACTTCTCCGCCACCGCAATTTCGCGGTCCTGCTCGGACAGCTCGATGGCCCGCTGGCGCTCGATGTCCGCCGTCTGAACGGCCTTTTCCCGGGAGAGGTCGCGTTCGCGGATCTCCTGCTCTTTGGCGATGCGCTGCTGTTCGACGGCGCGCTCCGACTCGATGCGGGATTGTTCAACCTGCTGCTGCGCAACGATGTCGGCCCGCTCGGCTTCCTGGCGTTTGGCGGCTCGCTCGAGCGCAATCTCGGCTTGCTGGCTGGCGCGTCTCACTTCGACCTCACGCTCCTGCGCCAGCTTGGCGTACTCCTCCTCCCGATCGATTTCCAGCTGCTGCTGGGCGGCCTCGAGGTTTTTGCGTTGAATCAGAACCTGGGTCTCCTGCTCGATGTCGTTGCGCTTCTTGCGCCGGGCTTCGATGGCCTCGGTCAGCTTGGTCAAACCCTCGGCGTCAAACGCGTTATCCGGGTTAAAGAACTCTTTGCCGGTCTGGTCCAGGCCAGTCAGGGAGACTGTTTCCAGCTCCAAACCGTTTTTCAGCAGATCTTCGGAAACCACCTGCTGCACTTTCTGTACGAAGTCGGTGCGCTGCTCATGGAGCTCCTCCATCGCCATTTCGGCGGCAACGGATCGCAGCGCGTCGACAAACTTGCCCTCCACCAGCTGCTTCAGGGCAGTCGGCTGCATGGTTCGCTGACCCAGCGTCTGGGCGGCGTTGGCAATCGCGTCAGCGGTCGGCTGCACCCGAACGTAGAACTCGGCCGCCACGTCGACACGCATCCGGTCCTTGGTGATCAGCGCCTGGTCGTCGTTGCGGTGC
>JBCDKA010000234.1:0-4735 GCA_038747195.1 Pseudomonadota bacterium | reverse complement strand
CCGGCTCGGCCCGGCACCCGCAGCGTGGGGCCAGCGGCGCCCAGCGACAGCAGCATCTCCGCGCCTTCGTCGCCGGCGACTCGGCACGGAAAAACGTTGTCGTAGCCCGGCAGGTCGTTTCGGATACCGTCGCCGGCTTCGAGCGCCGCTTCAGCCAAGACCTCGGCCGGTTCGCCGTCAGCCGTCAGCCGGCCCTGGTCGAGCATCAGTAAGCGCTGGCAGCACGCCTGAAGCTCAGTTGAATCGTGAGACACCCAGAGCGTCAACAGTCTGCGGTCGCGAAGCCAGCGCCCGAGACCGCGCCAGATGCGCAGCCGCCGCGTCGGGTCGACAGCGCTGAGCGGTTCGTCCAGCAGCAGCAGTCTTGGGTCAGCGCAGAGCGCTCGCGCCAGCGCCACCCGCTGGCGCTCGCCGCCCGAAAGGGCGTCGCTGTCCCGCGCCACCAGCTCCTCAAGCTCCAGCATTCGAATCACCTGTTCGCGACCGCTGGCTTCGAGCAGTCGCCGTCCCGCCGAGAGCTGGCGAGCCACCGATCGGCCCGGAAACAGGAGACTATCCTGGGGTACGTAGCCGATGCGCCGCGCCTCCGGCGGCAAAAACTGGCCGCTGCTGCTTTCCTGCCAGAGCTCATCACCACACGCCAAGCGCCCCGTCGCCCCGGGCTCCAAACCAGCCACCAGACGCAGGATCGTGCTTTTTCCCGCACCCGACGGGCCAGCGAGACCGATGACCCCCTCCTCGAGCTGGCAGGACAGCTCGATGGTTAAATCACCGACGCCCAGCGTCAGCTGATCTAAAGTTAGCGTGGTATCCGGCATCAGGAGGGGCGCCGATTCTGAGAGCGGCTGATCAGCCATTCGGCGGTCGCAAGCGCGGCAAAACCGAGCGCGAGCGCCACGCCGATCAGGATCGCCGCGTCAGTGTCTTTGCCCACCTGCTGGGCAGCATAGATCGCGCTGGCCAGCGTCTGCGTCTGAAAAGGGATGTTGCCGGCGACGGTTACCGTGGCCCCAAATTCGCTGGCCGCCCGCGTAAATCCCATGATGGCCGCGGCGCTTAAACCCCGGCTCGCCAGCGGCAGCACCGTGCCGAGGAAAGTTTGCAGCGGGCTGTGTCCGAGCGTACGGGACACCTCCTGCAGCCGCGGATCAACCTGCTCGAAGGCCGCTTTTGCGGTTCGCAGCACGATGGGAAACGCCATCACGCCGGCAGCGATTACGGCTGCCTGCCAGGTCAGCAGCCAGCTCGCTGGAAGACCCATCACGGTGGTGCCCGTCGGGCCATCCACGGCGAGCAGCTGCAGCAGCACAAAACCGACAGCTGTCGGCGGCAGCACCATCGGTAGACTGAGCGAAATGTAGATAAGACGGGCGGCGATACCGTCTCGATGCGCCAGCCAGCGAGCCAGCGGCAGAGCAACCGCAAACGCCAGCAGGGTGGCCAAGGTCGCAATCTTGAGCGTCAGCCACAGCGCGCTCAGCACCGTGGCACTCACCGGACTTGGCGACCCGCGGGACGTCGCCGAGTCGGGCATAACCGCGTGCTAAGCTGCGTAGGCCGCAGAGGCGAGCGGGTCATGACCCGCACCACAGCGTCGACGACACGTGCAGGATGCTAAAAAATTCTCTGGCCATGAGGCCGCCATCTTACCGCTTCCTGCCGGTGTTGCTCCTCGCGCTGGCCCTCTGCGCCTGCGGCCCAAAGGCAACGGATCGACCGCTGCAGCTCTTTGCCGCCGCCAGCCTGGGCGAGGTAGCCGCCGAGCTCGCCGCCGCCTACCAGCGAGAACACCCCGATACCGAGCTCCGCCTCAACCTGGCCGGTTCCAACGTGCTGGCCAGGCAGATCGGCAGAGGCGCCACGGCGGACTTATTCATCAGCGCCAACAAAGACTGGGTTGACCGGCTGGGCAACGAGGGCCTGCTGGTTACGGGTGGACGGTCAGAACTGCTGGCCAACAGGCTGGTGATTGTGGCCAACCGGAGGTCTGACTGGTCGGTGGCCCGCATCGAACAGCTTCCCGAGCTGGCGTTCCGCTATCTGGCTTTAGCCGACCCGCAGGGAGTTCCGGCGGGGATCTACGCGCGACGGTTCCTCGACTCAGTCATGCTAGACACCGGGACGTTATGGCAGGCGCTGTCGGATCGCCTTGCGCCGGCGGCGGACGTCCGGCGGGCGCTAGCGATGGCGAGGGCTGATCCATCAGTCTTGGCGGTTGTGTACGACACCGACGCAGTGGCCGCACCGGACCTAAGGGTTCTCTTCGCCGTACCCGAAGATGCGGTGGTCATCCGCTACGAGGCGGCGCTCATCCAGCAAAGCCGGCCACACCCGGCGGCTGAAGATTTTTTTGCGTACCTTGCCAGCCCCGCCGCCAAAGCGATCTATCGCCGGTTCGGTTTTCTGGACGCAATACCCTGACGGGTCATGACGGTCGCTGCTCATCCCGGGCCTTAGCAACCAGCGCTGTCACCTCATCCACCACCGCGGACCAGTCTCCTGGCGTTGCCTGCCGCACCAGCCGCACACTCGGATACCAGGGCGACGATTCCCCTTCGCGCCGCCAGCGCCAATCGGGATCTGTGTTGAGCATGATGAGGGTGGGTATGCCCAACGCGCCCGCAACATGGCCAACGGCGGTATCCACCGTGATCACCATAGCCAGCTGCTCGATCAGCGCCGCCGTGCGGGCATAACCAGGCAGCTCGGGTTCGAGGTTGATCACCTGGCGTGCGCTTAGCCAGCTAACCTCGTCGCTGCTGACCGGCATCTGCAGTGAATAGAAACCGATGTCCGCCAGGTCCAGCAGCGGCCCAAGCTGATCCAGCTTCATCGAGCGGTGATGGTTTTCTTTGTGAGTCGGCGAGCCGGACCAGCAGATGCCCACCCGGAAGGCGCCGTCGAGCCGACTCACCGTCGTCTGGGCCGGAACAGTCAGATAGCGCCGCGGAGCCGGCAGGTTGTCCAGCGTGATACCAAGCCAGCGCGGGAGACTCATGAGCGGGCAGTAGACGTCAAAGCGGTCGGCGGGTATCTGGCCAGGGACGCGGCTCTCGGACACCCCCTCAATCTCCGCCACCAGCGGCGCCAGGTTTTCCGGCCCCACATAGATCAGTTCCCGGCAGCGCTTCTCCGCCAGCGGCAGAAAACGCATGAACTGAACGTGGTCTCCATTGCCCTGCTCGCTGTGCACCAAAAGGCGCTTACCGCTGATGTCTTCACCCTGCCAGCAGGGCTGCTGACACTGAAAGGGCACAAACTGCGGCGTCTGCCAGCGCCAGTCGTAAGCCTCCCATCCGCGCGCGTAGTCGCCCTGCTTCAGCAGCACGATCCCTCGATTAAAGTGGGCCAGCGCAAACTGACCGTCGGCGGCGACCGCCGCTTCGAGCCAATGCATCCCCCGGTCGAAATCGCCAAGGCGGGTGTACGCCAAGCCCAGACTGTTCATGGCCTCCGCGTTGTCGGGCTGGCGCTCGACCACCTGCTCCAGCATCGCCACCGCGTCTTGCCAGCGCTCAGCGTCCACCAGGCACAGACCAAGCTGGTGCTGGGTTCGAGGATGCTCGGGATAATCAGCCAGCAGTTGCCGATAAGCCTCGATCGCCTGGTCGAGGTCACCGTCCAGGTGCTGGCGCGTCGCCTGCTCGAGCGCCTGCGCTACCGGATCCGGCGGCGCCAAGTCCCTCAGCACCTCGTCCGGCAGTTCGTAGGAGGTCGCCAGGACCGGGCTGTCGGCATCGAGCAGCATCGGCCAGCGATGCGGCAGCACCTTCACCTCAAACACTTCCTGAACGTTGCCGGTGAACTGCAGGAACGCCACCGTCTGGCCACTCGTGATGTCCACGACCCAGACGCCGCTTTTGCGCTCCGCTACGCGCCGCGTCAGGGGCAGCCCCGCAAAAACGGCGCTCTCGCGAACCTGGGATAGACCGATCAGCGCGTAGCGATCGATAAATGCCAGGCCTCGGGCGAAGCCTGGCAGCTCGGCCACCACTTCCGCCGGGTGACCCGGTTCGGCGCACATGAGCTGACCCGCCCCGGACGACAGAAACCACAGCTTGTTGTGGTACCAGCGTGGCGAATGAGGCATACACAGACCGTCAGCCAGGACCTCGTTGCTGACGATATCTATGATCTGTCCGCCGGACACTTTTTTTGCGCGCCAGCCGCCGGGCTTGTCGGAGGCGCCCAACATACTCACATAGCGGGGCTTCCCGTCACGGATGCCCAGACCGTTCAGATGGCAACGATCGCTAAGCTCATAGGCACTGATAAACGGCGGCCGCCAGCGCGGCGTAAAGGAATAGGCGGTTTCCGCCACGGCCAGACACGACATCCGCGTGTTGACGAACCACAGCTCGCCCTCCCCGTCGTAGGCCATTTCGTGGATGTCGATATCGCCGGTGATGTGATTGGCGCGCGGCAGGTAACAGGCATCCTCGCTGCCATTGGGCTGAAGCTTTTGCGCCACCGCAGGCAAATTTCGATAGACCGTGATCGAGCTCGCGCCGCCGACGGCCAGCTGCCCGGGCTTCAGCGCCAGGCCCATCGGCTTTGCGAAGCTGACAAAGTGGGTGTTGACGCCGCCGCTGCCATCCTGGGCCTGCGGGCGAACCAGGACGAGCTGTCCGGCCTGATAGGTCGACACCAGCAGCGAGCAGCCGGCCTGGTGCAGCAGCTGAGCAAAAGAGTCGGTGGACTGGCTGGAAAACGACTGTGTCATAAGAAAGGCTGG
>JBCDKA010000233.1:0-4735 GCA_038747195.1 Pseudomonadota bacterium | reverse complement strand
GTTCAACTACTTGAAGGCGACCAGCGAGGCGAAGTTGAAGCACTGAAACCACTGCTCAACCTGGCGGAAGCCGGCGTTTTCCAGCCGCGTCCGATGGTCGGCGAGCGATTCACGCACAAGCACGTTCTCCAGCGCGCTGCGCTTGCGCGAAATCTCGAGCTGGCTGTAGCCCTGACTGCGTTTGAAGGCGTGGTACAGGTCATGGAATAGCGTGTCGCTGACGGGGTCCTCGAACGCAATTTTCTCGGACAACAGCAGCACCCCGCCGGGCCGCAGCGCGTCGGCAATCCGGCTCAGCAGCGCGGTGCGTTCACCCAGCGGTACAAACTGGAGCGTGAAGTTCAGCACCACCACCGACGAATTCTCAAGCGGAAAGGCGGTGATGTCTCCCAGCTCCAACTCAACCGGACCGTTTTTCTGGTGGTCCGCAAGGCTGGTTCGGGCCCGGTCGATCATGGCTGGGGCGTTGTCGACGCCAACGATCGTGACGGTTGCGTCGTCTACCGCGTCACGCATGGCAAAGGTCGCCGCGCCGAGCGAACACCCGAGGTCGTAGCAACGGCTCCCGGGCTGGGCATAGCGCCCGGCCATCGCGGCGATCGTCGACAGCGTGGTCGCATAACCCGGGATGGATCGCTCGAGCATGTCGGGAAACACCCGAGCCACGGCGTCGTTGAACTCAAACGGCGGCTCCTCCGCCGCCGCGGGGTGATCAAAAATTCTGTCCTTCTCGAATGTCATGTCGTCGGTGCTTGAGGACTCGAAGCAGCAGAAACAGCACCATTATGACGGCAACACCGACCATCGCCAGCCGCAGGTGTCGACCGTTTGTCGCCGTTTCTGCGGCGAGACCGATTCGGCTTTGTCCGACCAGGATCCAGCCAGCCCAGGCATTACTCGGGTAGCCGGCAGCGACAAAATCGTCTTGCGTATTGGCAAGCGCCCCAGAAAGGCTCTCTCCCCTGGCAAGGTGGTTGTACCAGCGGGTGATGAAGGTTGCTGCGTACGCGTCGTCAACAGGCCACAGATTGGCAGCAACCGCAGTAGCGCCAGCATCCAGGAGTGCACTGGTCAGTCCGATGAGACCTTCGCCGCTTAATCGGCGTCCCGAGCCAGACTCGCAGGCTGACAGTATTATGATCTTCCCGGGGATATCCAGCTCCGCAATCTCCGCCACGGTCAGCCAGCCATCGTTGGCATCGTCTGGCGCCAGCTGGATGCTGGACAGCAGGGGTTGCTCAGGGAGGAGCCGGACGTGTGCTGCGACGTGCAGCCAAGCGTCATCGCCGGTCAACGCTGCGATTGCCGCAGTTTCGCTGGCCTGGCTCCCCGTGAGCACCCTCGTGTTGGGCCATTGCGTTCGAACTTGCTCCGCCTCTTCCAAAGCGGCCGGGAGCTGATCGGGCAGCGCGGTCAGGGTTGTGCCTGGAATCGGCGCTTGGGGTGGCATCGGCGCAGCAAACACTACCGCAGACTGGCGGTCGACCGAGATATGGCTCTTAGTGTCGCCACGAGCGGCGAGCCAGGACTTGATCGAACCAAAGATGGTTGCGTGACTGAGTAACGTATTGTCGCCGGCGATCGCTGCGAACGGCAGGCCGTGAAGATCGCCATCGGGTATCACCGAAAGCTGCGTTACCTTTGATGGAATGATGGCCAGTAACGGATCCGCGAACCGGCTCGACAACGTCGCAAGGGCCGCGTCCACCTGTTCGTCGTTGCTACCGTGAATGCCAGCGTCCAACAGACTCAACGCGCGCTCGAGGGCCCCTTCGCGCGGAAACTCAGCATGCGATACGCCCGATCGCGTCAAGAGAAAGGCGCCTCGCCCAAACGCGGGATTGTGATGCCACTTCAGCAGAACCACCGCTTCGCTATCGCCGAGCGCGCGCTGGACTGCCTGAGCACTGTCAGCAAACGTCGGCGCGACGGCATCCTGCTGAAGTAGTGCCGGGCGCTCCAGCCGACGAAACTCAGTTTGATCGACAGGGTTCGAGTTTTCCGAGAGCCTCGTTCGTCGCCAGGCGGCCCAGCTCTCTAACTGTTTCATCGCATCCGCGGAAGCGCTCTGTGATGTGCGCTGTTCGGAGCGTGCCGACTCCAGCACGTTGACGGCGCTCAACAGGTCGCCAGGCGCCAGCCCACCATTTTCGACGGCTTTAACGATCTGGTCACTCAGCCAGTAGTAGTCATCATTGAGAAAACCCAAAAACTCTGACGATCGTTTTCCGATTCGCTGCCGAGCTCGCCGCTGTTCGATTATCGCTAGGAGTTCGAGCGAGCGGCGCAGCGTCTCTTCTCCGACCTGTTCCTGCCATAGGAGGTGAAGCTCAGCGCTTGCGACCAGCGTGTTCATTTGCACCGTTGTACCGGCGCCCAAGGATGCTTTGGTGTTTTCGAGCTGACGTCTGGCCGCAGGCAGGTCAGAATATGAAAGCATCGCGATCAGTTCGGTTTCGCAAGGGACTCGAAGATCCTCAATCGCAAATTGTTGAGCCGTCAGAGCGCAGTCGCGAAGCTCCTCGATCGAGTCAGGGTGTGTCCCGAGCCTGTGACGAAGCAGATTGGCGCGAATCCGGTTGTCTGGCGCCTGTTCCGGTTCGTTGGCCAACGTCTTGAGGCGCTCAATTCCGGCGCCCCGCTGCGCCGGCGAGGTGGCTTGGGAAAGGGTGATCCTAAGGGATTCGATCTCGGATACGACGCCGAGCGCTGGCACGCCGGCCTCCGCGGCTTTGCCAGCAACCTTTTGGAGCATGAGCAAGGCCTGGGCTCGAAATCCGAGTCGCAGCGCTGCCTCAGCTCGCCAGCGATAATAGAACAGCTGACTTACAGGATCGGCAATCGCAAGCTGGCCTGCCGCGAGATCCAGCACCTCAAGCGCCCGGGGTATGTTGTTCATCCCGAAAAGCCGGTTTCGGGCAACCGAATTGGCCGCCTTTACCTGATCGGCCGATGCTGCCACCATCAGGCTCAGCTCAAACGCCTTTTCCGACTCCCAGATCGCCTGATCGAACTGGCCCTCGATATCGAACAGCACGTTCAGAAAGCGGCGTGCTTGCTGTTCGCACGATAGGTCAAGCAGGTTGAGACACTCGCGGACGGCCGCCTCGGCGTTAGGAATTGCTCCGGCGTAATCGCGCTGCAGGAACGCGACCTGGGCGAGCGCTAGCTTAACCCGGCCAGGAGGGCCCTCGCCACGACTGTCCATGGTCGCAAGGACTTCTCTGGCATCGCGGTAACTCGGGTCGTGTCCACGCTCTGCGTACTGCGCCCAGCAGGCTTGTGCCTGCGAAACCTCGAAGCAGGGAAAAGCCTGGGCGAGCTGCCAGGTATACGGTCCGAGCAGGACCAGAGCGCCGCCGAAGGTTCGAAGCCCCCAGCGGCGCCACCAGGCCTTAGACCGTTTTGGCGATCTCTTCGGTGACCACCGGCTTAGGCGGCTCAAGAAGCTGTCCAGAGCTGTTAGCTTCACCATTGCTGTCGAGCACAGTGATCGTGATGGCCGCGCCCGCTGCGGCACCGACGGCGGCAGCCAGCAGGGTTTGCCATGGTGGAGGTCTGTCGGAACTTCCGTTGGCCATAGAAGGCTCTCCTTGTTGTTGACCTTAGTATTACGGTTGGTGGAATTCAAAGGTGCTTGGCGCGGAACGCTCGCCGCCGGCGCTGCTTCCCACTGCGCTTACGGACCAGGTCAGCGTCTCGCCGCCGGCAAAACGCTCGGCTACCTCAGTTCCGAGACGATAGCTGGGAGTAGCCACGACTTGCGTGAGCGCATTTCCGCCGGTGTCCATGAAGGTGATTTCATATCCTTGGGCATCTGCGACCGGCGACCAGCTTAGCGTGTCGCCAATGGTCAGTTCCGTAGCGTGCTTCTGAAGCACCACGTTCGCCTCTCCGGCCCCACGCAGCACGCCGCTCGGTGCAGGTGCTGCCAGCGGATCCAGCGGGGCAGGGCCGTCGAGCCAGACCACCGCGACCAGCAAGGCGGCCGCTCCGGCCATGGCTGGGCCAAATACCGCCGGGCGCAGCAGCTGCTGCCAAAACGACGGCCGGTCCGGTTGTGGCGGGTTCGTCACGGCTGCAGGCTCGATCGCAGCAGCCTCCTGCTGAACGCTGATCGCCGCTTGCCACGCCAGCGCACATTCGGGGCAGCTCGCCGTCAGGCTGATGATTTCGCGACGCCGTGCTGCGGGCAGTTGCATATTGACCGCGTCCCAAATCTCTTCCGCCGAGGGACATTCGACCTCGGCGTCGCTGCTGTTGGCCGCGGTCAGCGAGCTAAGAAACGCTTCGCGGAGCTCCTGTTCACCCCAGGACATGATTCACTCCTTTTCGATTCAGGCACTCCCGCAGATTGGCCAGCCCCCGATAGACGCAGTTTTCGGTGCGCTTATTGGGCCAGTCGAGCAGCTTGGCTGCCTCTGGGACGGTGTGGCCCTGGAGATACAGGACCAGCGCCTGGCGCCGGCTCTCGGCGAGCTGGCTGAGGCAATCCCAGAGCGCCTCGCGCGCGTCATCCGCCGCCAGCGCATCCTCAGGCGAATCTTTTCGTTCCGAGCCGAACTGCTCGGGTGATACGGCTTGTGTCGTCACTGGACGTCTAGACCTCTTTCTGACCTCGTCGACCACGATGCTGTGGGCGACTCGATACAGGTAAGACGCCAGGAGGGCGGAGTTCTCCTCACCGGATGCTCGTTGATGGAGTTTCAGGAGGGCGGTTTGTACGAGATCCTCT
>JBCDKA010000232.1:0-4816 GCA_038747195.1 Pseudomonadota bacterium | reverse complement strand
GCGATGCAGATCGCAAACGCCACGTGCTTGAGGAATATCGACACCTGGCTCATTTCGCCGAACAGATTTGGCAGAAAAACCGCCATTGATGTGAGGGTGCCGGCGACAACGGCCAGCCCGACGCTTCGAACGCCGCGCTCGGCGGCGCCAATCGGATCGGCCGGCGTTTTTTCCCGCTCGGTAAAAATGGCTTCGCTGACGACCACCGCGTTGTCGATCAGCATGCCAACGGCGAGCATCAGGCCCATCATCGACAAGATGTTGAGGGTGAAATCCGACAGGTACATCGCGCCGAGCGTCACCGTGATGGAGATCGGCACGGCCAGCGCCACCAGCATGGTGGTCACCAGATTGCGAAGAAAAAGGTAGAGCACCACCATCGAGAGAAGAGCGCCGATCAGGCCGGCACTCAGCAGCTCGCGCAGGCTCGAAACGACGCTGTCAGCCTGATCCTGCAGGAAAAACAGTTCGATGCCCTGCATCTCGTCGTTAGCGCCGGACTCCGCAATCTGCGCCAGGACCCGCTCGGCGGTTGCTACCAGGTTGGAACCACGCTCCCGGTAAATCGATAGCCCGATGGCGTAGTTTCGATCGAGATGGCGCTCGTAGGTTCGTTCACCCGGTTCGAAGGTGATCTCGGCGATGTCGCCGAGGCGGGTGCCTCGCGCGTTGATCACCAGGTCGCGAATCTCGTCGAGGCTGCGAAACTCCCCCACCGGGTTGACGCGAATTCGCCGCCCCGCTTCGTTGATCATGCCAGCAGATGCCGCGAAGTTGGCAGCCTGCAGGCGTGCGCTTAGTTTCTCGAGATCCACCCCCAGGGCGTCGACGCGATCAGCCGACAGCTCGATCCGGATTTCACGAGGCTCCACGCCCTCCAGCTCAACGCGGGCGACGCCCTCCAGGCGCTCAATCGGTCGCACCAGATTTCGAGTCAGCATGTCGTAGGCTTCGGAGAGGTCGCGCTGACTGGAGATCCGCAGCGTCAGCATAGCCTGGTCACCCGAGCTGAACTTGAACACGTTGATGCGCCGCACGTCAGCCGGCAGCTCATCACGGATCGCGTCGAGCCGCTCGCGCGCCTCTACCGCCTGCACCGTGACGTCTTTACCCCACTCAAAGATCAGCAGCACCTCGGAGCCGGTGGGACGTGAGTTGCTGTTCATAAACCGCACGCCCTTCAGCGTCGCCAGCGCCTCCTCTGCTGGCCGCGTGATTAGCCGCTCGGTTTCCTGCGGTGTCGAACCCGGGTAGGGAATGTTGATAAAAAGAATGGGTTCATCGATGGACGGCAGCATCTCCAGCGGCAGCAGCCGGGCAGACAACCCACCCAGCACCAGGAGCGAGAGAAAAACCATCGCCGTGGCGACGGGACGTCGGATACATAGCCTTGCCGGATTCATGCGCCGCCTTCAGCCGCCGTTGCCGAGCCGAGCGTTGCCGCGCTGCGGCGCCGATCCAGCAGGTCATACATCACCGGCACCACCACCAGCGTGAGTAGCGTGGAAACCAGCAGACCGCCGATGACAGTAATCGCCATGGGAGCGCGCATCTCGGCACCTTCCCCAACGCCGAGTACCAGCGGCACCAGTCCCAGAGTCGTTGTCAGCGTGGTCATCACAATCGGGCGGAGCCTCGAATGGCCCGCTTCGATAATGGCGTCACGCTTGCTGCTGCCCGCGGCGCGGAGCTGGTTGATCAGATCGATGAGAACAATGGCGTTGTTCACCACAATGCCCGCCAGCATGATCAAACCGATGAACACGATCACGCTGAGCGAGGTGCCCGTCAGCGTCAGCGCCGCTACCGCACCGACCGCGGCCAGAGGTATCGAAAACAAAATCACCAACGGGTGGATCAGCGATTCGAATTGGGAGGCCATCACCAGGTAAACGAGAAATATCGCCAGGCCCAGGGCAAAAGCCAGCGACTTAAACGAAGCGTCCATCTCCTCGCTTTGCCCGGCGACTCGATATTTCACTCCGTAGGGTAGCTGCAGACCATCCAGCAGCTCGCGCGCCTCCGCGACACCCTCCTTCAGGCTGCCATAACCCAAGTTGGCCGAAATCAGCGCCGCTCGTTCCTGATCGACACGGTGAATTTCCGCCGGACCCTCCGTGGCAACCACCTCAGCGACTGAACCTAGCGTAACGGGTCTCGCGCTGGCCGGATTAACGATCAGCTCACGGACGTCATCGACCGAGCTGCGGTCGTCTTCTCTCGCCCTGACAAGCACGTCAATCTTTCGATCGCGGAAGCTGTACCGCGTCGCTACCTCACCCCGAATCTTCTGCACCACCTGGTCGGACACCTGGCGGTTGGTCAACCCCAGTGCCGCAACCCGCTCCTGGTCGAATAGCACCTGGATTTCCGGGTGACCCTGCTCGAGGCTCGAGCGCACGTCAGCGAAACGATCGGACGATTCGAGGGCCCGCTGGATGAGTTCACCACCCCGCTTGAGCCGATCCAGCTCGTAGCCGAGCACCTCGATTTCCAGCGGTGTTGAAAAACTAAAGAGCGCCGGTCGGGCAAACTCCGCCTGCACGCCCGGCAGCGCGCTGACCGCCTCGCGCAGGCGCGCCACCGCCTGTGCCTCCTCGCTCGGCCCGGTCCCGCGCTTCATCACCACCAGCACCTCCCCGATGTTTTCGCCCGATTCCGTTGGGTTCGCGTCGATCCGGTTACCGGTGCCCGATACGGCGTGGACCTGATCGATCGCCGCAATATCACGGGCCGCCGACTGGACCAAACGTACCACCTCGTCACTGCGCCTCAGCGGTGTCCCGGGGCTGAGCTTGACCGTAAGCTCAAACTGACCCTGCACGAGCTGTGGTATCAGTTCAGCTCCGAGCCGCGGCACCTGTGCGACGGTCAGACCCATGGCTACCGTCGCCACCAGCAGAATGACCCAGCGGTGGTTCAGCGCCCAGGGCAGCACCGACCGATAGCCGTTCGCCAGGAGATTGAACAGCTTCATCACACCCATGGCGGGCCACTGCATAAGCCAGCCAAGAGCGCCACCAACCGCCCTGCTCACCACCACCAGCGCTTTCAGGATCATGGTGGTAACAAAGGAAAACAGGAAATTGCGGCTGGCTCTCATGCCCCGGCCCGCTCGGGTTCGCGGCTCCGAAGTCGGATGGTCCTCCTGCGGAAAACCGAGCGGCGAGCCACCGCGCAGGGAAGACAGCATCGGGATGACGGTCATGGCGACGGCCAGCGATACCAGCAGCGCAAAAGTGACCGTGAGGGCCTGATCCTTAAAAAGCTGGCCGGCGATTCCCTCGACAAAAATCAGCGGCAGAAAAACCGCGACGGTCGTGAGCGTCGAAGCAAAAACCGCTCCCGAGACCTCCTGCGTCCCGCTGACTGAGGCCTCAAGGATACTGGTCCCGCGCCGACGATGCCGACTGATGTTCTCGAGCACCACAATCGCATTGTCCACCAGCAGGCCGATAGCCAGCGCAATACCGCCAAGCGACATGATGTTGAGCGACAGGTCGGCCTGATTCATCAGGAAAAACGTGGTGATGATCGACAGCGGGATCGACGCCGAAATGACCAGCGTCGGCCAGGCATCGCCCAGGAAAAAATAAATAATCAGCACCGCGAGGAGCCCACCAAACAGCGCCGCCTGGGTAACGTCGGAGATCGACTGGCGGATAAACACCGACTGGTCGTCGACGGTCACCAGCTTGAGATCTTGAGGCAGCGACTCCTTGAGCTGCTCGAGCCGGGCGAGGACCGCTTCGGCAACCTTCACCGTATTGGCGTCGCCCTCCTTGTAAACGGCGATCTCCACAGACTCCCGACCGTTGGTTCGGATGATCGCCTGACGCTCTTTGTAACCTTCGCTGATCCGGGCCACATCGCGAAGATAGACCGGCCGACCGCCGATCGGCGAAACAATCAGGTCGCGGATCTCGTCCACCGTCTGAAACTGGTTGACGGTACGAACCAGATAACGTTCCGTGCCCTGCTCCAGCCGCCCACCCGACACGTTGACGTTTTCCTCGCGGAGGCGGTTCACCACGTCGGTACCCGACAGGTTGAGCTGCGCGAGCCGTCGCTGATCGATATTGATCTGAATCTCGTCTTCGAGACCGCCGCTGATTTTCACCGCGGCAACACCTTCGATGGGCTCGAGCCGCTTCTTGAGCTCCTCATCAGCAAACCGTCGGACTTGCTTCAGCAGGTTTTCATCGAAGCCCTGGGCTTTTTCTGAATAGAAGGCCAGGCGCAGCACCGGATCGGTGGAGGGGTTGAAGCGGAGCAGCACCGGTCGATCTGCAGTCAGCGGCAGCTGCAGCAGCTCCAGCTTCTCCCGCACGTCCAGGCTCGCGAGATCCATGTCCGTGCCCCAGGCGAACTCGAGCATCACGTCCGCCTGGCCGGTTCTGGACACGGAGCGCACGTTCTTAACGCCCTTCACCACGCCCACCTGCTCTTCCACCGGCTGCGTGACGAGTTTCTCAATCTCCTCCGGGGCTGCGCCGACAAACTCGGTCCGAACGGTCAGCGAAGGATAGGACAGCTCCGGGAGCAAATTGACCCGCAGCTCGGACAGCGCAATGACGCCGAACACCAGCAGCAGGACAGAAAACATCGCCACCGTCACACGACGGCGCGTAGAGGCACGAATGACGCTCATGCCGTCAGCCGCTGGTTTCGGTTTCGGCGATACGCTCGGCCAGGACCGAAGCGCTATCGGGCTCCAGCAGATTAATCACGTCGAGCAGGGTTTCGTCTGTGATGCTGCCCTTACCCGCCGTGACAACCTGTTCACCCGGCTCCAGTCCGTCGAGAATTTCAACGG
>JBCDKA010000231.1:0-4825 GCA_038747195.1 Pseudomonadota bacterium | reverse complement strand
GAGTATGGGCAGCCGGCATATCGGGGGCACCCGTGACAGACTGGGCGCTCTACGACACCCACTACACCGAGCGCTATATGGCGACGCCCGCCGACAATCCCGATGGCTATGCAAAATCCAACGTGTTGAGCTATGTCGACCAGCTCGATGATCCGCTGCTTCTGATCCACGGCATGGCTGACGACAACGTGCTTCTGAACCACTCAACCGCCCTGCTTCGGGCCCTGCAGGTCGGGGGAAAATCGTTTGAAACCATGCTGTACCCCAACGAGACGCATGGCTTTCGGGACCCCGCCATCAACACCCATCGCACCCGTCTGATGATGGACTTTTTCGATCGGCACCTGAAGCCGAAGCCTGCTTCCTGAAACGGGACGCAGGCCACCCTAAGGCATGCTAAAGCAACCTAGGTCGCGTACTCCCGAACCTGGGACGCCGTCCTTAGCTGATCAGATTCCGCTCGTTGCCACCCATCTCTGGGCCTGTTCTCGCAGGCCGTCAACGCTAAACTGGCTTAGATTCAGGAGTGCACCGAGATGGAAAAACTGCTGCAGGAGACGGCACATCGGGCTGCTGCCTACCTAAAAGACAACCGTGATCGCCCCGTCGCCCCATCGCCGGAGGCGGTCCACGCCTTGGCGGCCCTGGAGGAGACGCTGCCGGAGGAACCTGCTGAGCCATCGGCGGTGCTCGCCCTGCTGGACGACGTCGTCTCGCCGGCAACGGTATGCATGACCGGACCGCGGTTTTTTGGGTTCGTGATCGGCGGCGCTCTGCCGGCGACGGTGGCCGCCAGCTGGCTTGCGACAGCATGGGATCAGAACGCCGCCCTTCACAACGTGACGCCGGGTCCCGCGATTCTTGAACAGGTTGCGCTGAACTGGGTGTTGGAGCTGCTCGGCTTTGATCCAAACTGCGGTGGCGCGCTGGTGACGGGTGCCACTGTGGCAAACTTCACGGCCTTGGCCGCAGCCCGAAACCAGGTGCTGGCACAAGCCGGCTGGGATGTTGAGGCTGACGGCCTCTGCGGCGCGCCAGTGATCACGGTACTTGCCGGAGAAGAAGCTCATCCGTCGATGCTGAAATCGCTGGGCATGCTCGGCCTGGGTCGCAATCGGGTCGTTCGTGTGGCGGTTGATGGCCAAGGCCGGATGCGCGCCGACCGCCTGCCTGAAATCACCGGCCCGACGATCGTCTGCACCCAGGCCGGGAACGTCAACACCGGCGCGTTCGACCCGATCGGCGATATCTGCGCCGCCGTTCAGCCGGCCGGCGCCTGGGTGCATGTCGATGCAGCCTTTGGGCTTTGGGTCGGCGCTGTGCCGTCGCTTCAGAGCCTATGCCCTGGGCTTGCCGACGCCGATTCCTGGGCCACCGACTGTCACAAGATGCTCAACGTTCCTTATGATTGTGGGCTGGCCCTGGTGCGTGATCCGAAGCCGCTGCAGCGGGCGATGGCCATCACGGCTGACTACCTGCCGACAACATCAACCGAAAGAAACCCCTCTGACTTCACGCCCGAACTGTCGCGCCGGGCTCGCGGCGTTGAGGTGTGGGCGGCGCTAAGATCGCTAGGCCGATCTGGACTTGTGCAAATGGTCGAGGACATGTGCCGTCACGCCAGTCGTTTCGCCACGGGACTTACAGACGCCGGTTTCGAGATTCTGAATGACGTTGAGTTCAACCAGGTGCTGGTGAGCTTCGGCAGCAGCGAGCAAACGCTGGCGGTCGTGAAAGCCGTGCAGCAGGACGGGACGTGCTGGTGCGGCAGCACCGTTTGGCAGGGTCAGACTGCGATGCGGATCAGCGTGTGCTGCTGGGCCACTACGGACCAAGACGTGGAGCTGAGCATCGCTGCGATCACGCGCTGCGCAAGAGCCGTGCGGAGCCAGTGAGCCGCGCAGCCCACTAGGGGATCAGCGCCTCAAAACTGTCTTTGAACAGCATGTCGGGCAGCTCGATGCTGACCGTTGACAACGCCACCCCGTTTTCGCCGCTGTCCAGCGTATACGAGAACGCCACCTGTCCCGCATCATTGAGACCGGTCTGTGCATTACCGATCGTGTTGGCCTCCAGCGGCCATAGCGGCAGTGCGGCGCCCAGCGCGGTGATGGTGCCCCCCGCCAGCGACTGACCGACTCTGACCACTTCGGTCAGTCCAGCCAGCGGGTCAAAAAGATAGAGGCCGAGAGCCTGCGGCAGCCCGGGCCTTACCACGGTGGCAAAGATCAGCACCTGGCCGGCGTCATTCAGGCTATAACCGTTAAAGCTATTGATCAGCCCACCTTCCGCCGGGATGACCAGGTCACCTTCACTGGCAACCGGCAGCACAGCGCCGTCTCGACGCATGACCAGGCGCTGAAGTCGGTTGTTGTCGGAGGACAGAATCGCATAGAGCAAGTCGCCGCGGTCGTTGAGCTGGAGGCCTGACGCCACCGCCAGCAGAGTGCCACCTACGGTCCCGTTGCCGGTTCGGGTTACCTCCGTGAGCCCCGTGCCTTCCTCCAGATAGACACCAACATAATCGGTCGTCACGTCGTCGACGCCCCCGACCAGCGCAACCGTTGAGCTGTCGTTGATCGCCGCGGGAAGACGCGGATCCACGATAAAGGTACCCAGACCGTCCGGGGCTGCTGCGCCGGTCTGGTTGATCTGGCGGACATTCGACGGGTCACCGACAAAATGACCGAAGGCATCATTCGCCACGTTGAGCCGCGCAATCACCTCGCCGCTATTGTTCATGCCGAAAGCCCGCAGTGCGATCAGCGTGTTGGCCCCCGGCAGCGCCTGGCCCGTTCCGAACACGGCCTCGGTGACCAGACCGTCGCTGCGCACCAAAAGGTTTTGCGTGTCGCTGTCCAGCAGGTAAGCGAGCTGGTCGACATCATTCATCAAGAAGCCAAGCACCGCAGCGCCGATCCGCAGATTGTCACCGAAGGGCAGATCCTCACCCTGCTGGACTACCGTACTGAGCGCTTGTCCGTCGCTGCGGTAGATGGCGTCCTGGTTGTCGCTGTCGGAAGCGAGAAAAGCCACCTCCCCCGCCTGGTCAATCCCCAGCAGCTGACGACGCGTAAGCTGGCCCGCTACCCGCAGGACATCCAGATCCAGAAGATTGCCAGCGGCCGATGGATCGCCACCGCGGGTCATGGCGTTTACCGCGCCCGAACTGGCGCGGAAGAGGCCAAGATCATCGATCGGATCTGGGTTGGTGGTCGCGAGCAAGCTGGCAACAAACAGGGCCTGACCGCTGTTGTTCAGCACCGGCGGCGTAAACTGATCCCCGAATACGCCGTTACCGTCGGGAGACGGGTCGCCGGAGCTAACGAGGACTTCGGTGACCACGGAAAACTGCGGCGAATCTCCAGCGATTGACGGACTCAAACCCACGCGGACCGATAGCGCTATCCAAACTGACGTCAGGTTTCTAACCATCAAACTGCCTCTCCCGAATGATGCTGTTTTCCGTACCATCGTTAAAACGTCGGAGTTTGCGTCACTTTTTTTGGGAACAGGCTACGACCCAATCGGCGAGCGCCCGCCCGGCGGCCGGACTCAGCGCTCGCAGCGGCTGCCACCGGCCATCAGCCTGAGCCAGAATCGCCTGAGCCGATCGGCAGAGCTGATAGCCTTCAGCAGGATAGTCACTGTCTTCGAGCAAGTGAGCCTGAAACAGCAAATAGCGAAGGCGCAAGGTGCTGAGGCCAGCTGCATGACTGAGCAGACTGTCGAGAGCCGCGGGCGGCTCCGCCGCCTGGCTATTGCTGCCCTGAGCCAGTTGGAGCTCGGCCCGGGTCAGCAGGCTGTTCAGGCGGTCGATGTTGTCCGGAGGCAGTACGGCGAGGCGCCGGTCAGCCTCGTCCAGCAGATTTGTCGCCGTCGCCAGGTCTTTCCCGCTGCCCTGTGCAGTCAGCTGGGCCAGGCGAATCAGGTGAATGGCCAGCACCGGGGAAGTGGCTCCCAGGAGCGAGCGCAGCTGACTCACCTGCTCGGCGAGCGCACTCGCGGCTGCGTCATCCTCACTGAGGTGAGCCAGCCAGGATTGCTCAGCGGCGAGCAGCACGCTACGGTAATGCGCCGGACCGTAGGAATCGACGAAAAATCTAACCAGCGCCACGGTTCGCCGGCTGGCCTCCTCCAACTCCCCCTGCTGAATCAGCCGCTGGTAATCACGGAACTGGACGTCAGCAATCGGCGCTGAGTCTGCCCCGAACACTTCGCCGTAGATGTCGCCGGCAGCGGCAAAATCCGCTGCTGCCTCGTCGAACCGCTCGAGCCCGGTCAGAGCAATTCCGCGCATGTAGTGAATGTTTCCCCGGACGCTTTGTCGGTCGGTGGGGAGCGCCTGAATCACATCGAACAACTCGACCACTTCTGACCAGCGTTTCATGGCCACCAGCGTCTGCATGGTGGCGAGATAGGTCCAGGGCAGTCGCCAATGATTCACCGAGAGCGCCAGCGAGCGGGCGGTTTCCGCAGCCTCCAGCGCCAGCTCGTAACGATGGGCGACCCCAGCGGTCAGGGCTCGCTGGGTCCAATGGGCAATATCGTCTTCCAACTCTTCGCTGCGTTCCGCCGCAGCGACAGCCATCTCGCTGGCCGCCAGCGCCGCATCCATCTCGCCGAGGCCGGTAAAAACGGCGGCCAGATCGCTGGCCAGCCAGGACTTGGATCGCGGCGACATGTCCTCCTCCGCCGGAAGGTTTTTCAGCATGCTGTGCATCAGCTCAGCGACCGTCATTTGTCCATCCCCACCGGCAAACACGCTCGCCTCGCGCAGGCTTTGGGTCACGAAGCTCGAGGTTGCCCGCTCGCTGGCGAGCAG
>JBCDKA010000230.1:0-4932 GCA_038747195.1 Pseudomonadota bacterium | reverse complement strand
CTGCCGGCTGATGCGCCGAACTATTTCCTGATCAACATCCAGCCCGACCAGGTGGCGACGGTCGATCAGCACTTTGCGGCCAACGGCGTCGCCAGCCAGGGTTTGTTCCCGCTGGCGGTCAGTCGCCTGTCGGAAATCAACGGCGCGGCGCCCGATCTCGCCAGTCTGCCGAGTGATCGAGCCAGGCGCCGCGTGGATGGCAATATCAACATTTCCTGGTCGGACGAACTGTCGGTCGGCAACACGATTATCCAAGGACAGTGGCGCGACCCGGACGTGAGCGGTCTGCAGATCTCCCTGGCGCAGTCCTGGGCCGAATCGATGGGTTTCCAGCTGATGGACGAGCTGACGTTCACGGCTGGCGGTCAAACGATCAGCGGCACGATCACCTCCATTCGCGAAGTGGACTGGGACTCCTTCCAGCCCAACTTTTTTATCGTCTTCAACAGCACGCTGGACGGAGGGTTTCCGCACACCTACATCAGCAGTCTGTTTCTGCCCGGCGGACGCTTCGACGTAGTCGCGGATCTGGTCAGGCAAACGCCCAACGTGTCTGTGCTGGACATCGGCACCATTATGGAGCGGGTACGAACCATGATTCAGCGGGTTTCCCTGGCGGTGCAGGTGGTGTTTGTGTTCACGCTGCTGGCCGGGGTGGTTGTGCTCCTGGCGGCGCTCGGCGCAGGGCTGGCGCAGCGCCAGCACGAAGGGGCGGTGATGCGGACGCTTGGCGGATCGGGTCGACAGCTGCGGGCGGCCATCTTCTCCGAGTTTGCGGTCATCGGGGCGGTTGCCGGCGTACTGGCCGCAGCCGCAGCGGTCGTTGCCGGCGGCGTTCTGGCCACTCAGGTATTCAACATCGCCTACCAGCCCAGCTGGTGGCTGCCGGCGGTTGGTCTCGCCAGCGGCGCCCTGGCCATCGGGCTCACGGGGCTGGTCGGCTCACGCAGCGTGCTGCGCACGCCTCCGATGGTCACGCTTCGGCACGGGGCCTGACGCGCCGGCTGTCAGTCAGAAAAGGCCAGGTCGAGCTGGCGCGCCGCTTTCACGTCATCCAGGCGCCGCACGGGCATGGTGAACGGCGCCGCCTTCGCCTGCTCGGGGTCTTCCTCCGCGCTGCGGCGGATCTCGACCATCGCCTCGACAAAGCGGTCCAGCACCTCTTTGCTTTCAGTCTCGGTGGGCTCGATCAGCTGGCACTCGGGCACCAGCAGCGGGAAATAGTTGGTCGGCGCGTGGAAGTCCCGGTCCAGCAGCATCTTTGACAGATCGGTGGCGGTCAACCCAAACGCTTTCGCCTCGCGCTTGAGCGTCACAATAAACTCGTGGCTCGCTCGCCGGGTGGGAAACGCCAGGTCAAAACCCTCGGCCGCCAGCCGCGCCGCCAGGTAGTTTGCGTTGAGCGTGGCGTATTCAGCCACCCTGGGCATCCCCTGTCGACCGAGCATCAGCGCATAGATCAGCGCTCGCAAAAGCACGCCAGCGTTGCCGGCGAAGCCCGACAGCCGACCGATCGACTGCGGCCGATCTTCCTCCGTCAGCCAGCGAAAGCCGCCGCCATCATTCTGGCCGACCATCGGAATCGGCAGAAACGGGAGCAGACGCTCAGACACTCCAACCGCGCCGGCCCCGGGCCCACCTCCGCCGTGGGGTGTAGAAAAGGTCTTGTGCAGATTCATATGAATCGCGTCAAACCCCATGTCACCGGGTCGCGCCTTGCCAAGGATCGCATTGAGATTAGCGCCGTCATAGTAAAGCAGGCCACCGGCATCATGGACAAGATCCGCGATTTCGGTGATACGTCGCTCGAAAACCCCCAGCGTTGAGGGATTGGTGAGCATAATGCCGGCCGTCTGCGGGCCCACCGCTTCTTCCAGCGCCGCAAAGTCCACGTCACCGTCAGCGGCGGTCGGTATTTCCCGGACCTTAAAGCCACACATGATGGCCGTGGCCGGGTTGGTGCCGTGGGCGGCGTCGGGAACAATAATCTCGGTGCGCTGGTCCAGATCGCCGCGAGCCGCGTGGTAGGCGCGAATCATCGCAACCCCCGTGAACTCGCCCTGCGCTCCGGCCATCGGGGTCAGCGAGATTCCTCGCATTCCCGTGACCTCGGCCAGGATCTGCTGCAGGTTGTGCATGGCCCCAAGGAATCCCTGGGACAGCGAGTCCGGGGCTGAGGGATGGCGGCCCAGAAATCCGTCGAGCATCGCCAGCTTGTTACACGCACGCGGGTTGTATTTCATGGTGCAGGAACCCAGCGGATAGAAATGCGTGTCGATGGCAAAATTCTTTTGCGACAGGCGGGTGTAGTGCCGAACCACCTGCAGCTCGGAGACCTCGGGCAGCCTCGCCGACGCGTCGCGCCGCAGATGCTGGGGGATGGCGTCACCAAGCGCCACCGGCTCTGGATGCTGGGCGGCGGCCTGGCGACCGCTGGCAGACTGGTCAAATATCAGCATGGCTCATTCGTTTCCTGTTGCGGGTCGAGCGGCTCCTTGCGAGACGCCCGCTGATGCCAGCGGGCGCGGCGCATCATACCGAATAACGATGGCACGGGACCACGACCAGTTTTTAGACACATTCCTGCTTTTTTGAGGCGGCTGGTCAAAATTGACGCTCAGCGGCCGCGCCGTTATCGTAGCGCCCAACAAATGCCTGCCCCGCCTGGATTTTTCTGTGCCGTCGAGACACAAGCTGCCGCGAGATCACAAGCACTCGGCACCCAGCCGGCGTCCTCGGGTGGCCGGTGCTCGCCGACGCCAGCCGAAGGCCAACCGCGGGCGGCTGGGCCGGATTAGACACGGCGCAGCGTCCAGAACGAGTGAATCCACCGACAGCATGACCGTTCGGTCTTCGTGGGCGATTCCCGCCCGTGTCGGAATGCGTGCCGTGACCGCGCTGAAAAGCGCCGCCCAGCGGATTGCTCAACTCACCCATCGATCATCGCCTGCCCGGACCACCGGTCACCCGAGCTCGGAGCCCGCCTTTCCCGGCGTCCCCGGATCGCGCCGGCAGTGGCTGACGGCCGGAGTGATCCTGCTGGTGCTGCCGCTGCTGTCCCTGGCGCTTGAGGGCCTGGGCAACCGGTCGGCCGCGAAAGCGGCGGAACTCAGGGTGACCCAAACGCTGGCGCTTCCCGACCAGCAGGCGCCCGCGTCACCCTCAGCGTCCGAATCAGCGGAGTCGACCTGGGACATCCAGCGCGTCGGCAAAGGCGACACGCTCGCTGCGGTCTTTCAGCGGCTGGGCCTGGGCCCCGGCGTCGTGCATCGGGTAGTCCATTTAAATGAGACGACCGAACGCCTGACGCGAATCTACCCCGGCGACGAGCTGGCCTTTCAGCTGGATGACAGCGGCGAGCTGGCGGCGCTGGAGTATCAGCTCAGCGAAGATCAGCGTCTGCGTATCCATCGCGTCGACGGCAAGCTGACCAGCGAAGTTCAGCAAGAGAACCTGGTGACGCAGCTGAGACACACGGGTGGCGTGATCCGTGGCTCCCTGTTTCGCGCCGGGCGCGAAGCGGGCCTGAGCGATCGGCTGATCATGGACATGGCCGGTCTGTTTGGCTGGGACATCGATTTTGTGCTGGATATCCGCCGCGGTGACGAGTTTCACCTGATCTATGAGGAGCTGTATCGCAACGGGGAGTTTCTGCGGGCCGGGGACATCGTTGCCGCCACTTTTATCAACCAGGGCGAGAACTTTCAGGCCGTTCGCTTCACGACGGAAAACGGTGAGGAATACTTTTCACCGGACGGCCGGAACATGCGCAAAGCGTTTCTTCGGGCGCCGCTGAACTTTTCTTACATCAGCTCCAACTTCAACCCCAGCCGTTTCCATCCGATCCTTCAGCGGGTGAAGGCGCACAACGGCACCGACTATCGCGCCCCCACCGGCACACCCGTGTTTGCCGCGGGCCATGGAAAGGTGATCGCCTCAGCGCGCAACAAGTACAACGGTCACTATGTCTTTATCCAACACGGCAACAACATCGTCACCAAGTATCTCCATTTTACCAAGCGCGCTGTTCGCAAAGGCCAGCGGGTGAAGCAAGGCCAGGTCATCGGCTACGTCGGGATGACGGGTTTGGCTCAGGCGCCTCACCTGCACTACGAATTTCTGGTCAACGGCGTGCACCGCAATCCGCGGACCGTCGATCTGCCCAAGGCCGACCCGCTGCCAAAAGCGGAGCTCGCGGCGTTCCAGCAGATTGCCACGCCGCTCCTCAATCAGCTCGAACTGATCCAGGGTCGGACCCTGCTGGCCGCCAAAGACTGATGCGGGAGGTCGGCACGCCGCGGCTCGCAGCGGACGTTTACCATGGCGCCAGCGCCTGACGCTTCAAACCTGTTTCTTGGCCTGATTTCCGGCACCAGCATGGACGGCATCGACGCCGCCCTGGTCGATTTTTCCGGTTCCGAACCTCGGCTGCTGGGCGGCGAAACCTATCGCTATGAGCCGACGCTGCGAGACGCCATCGCGGCAGCGTGTTCGGGAACACGCAGCACGCCTGGAGACCTGGCGGCGCTCGATACGCAGATCGGTGAGGCGTTCGCTGCGGCAGCCTTGGCTCTGCTGGTCAAGCACGGCACCGACACTCAGGTTATCGCGGGGCTGGGTAGCCACGGCCAAAACGTTTTCCACGGCCCGATCGGCGCGACGCTCGCCGATGCGCCGAGCACCCTGCAGCTGGGCAACCCCCACGTCATCGCGGCACGCACCGGGATCGCCACCGTCGCCGATTTTCGGCGACGTGACGTGGCGCTCGGCGGCCAGGGGGCGCCGCTCGCGCCCGCGCTGCATCGGCAGCTGTTTTCCCATGCCGGAGAAAACCGCGCGGTGCTGAACCTCGGCGGCATTGCGAACCTGACGCTGCTGCCGGCTGACCCGGCGGCGCCGGTGACCGGCTTCGATACCGGTCCCGCGAGCTGT
>JBCDKA010000229.1:0-4941 GCA_038747195.1 Pseudomonadota bacterium | reverse complement strand
CAACAACACCTTCAGCGGCAACACCGCCAGCAGCGGCGCCGCAGCCCTGTTGGTCAGCGATGCGGTCGAGGGTACCGAGGTCAATATCTCCGGCAACGTCTTTTCGCTTGGTGGTGGCGTGCAGCAAAAGGGTGGCTCGCCGGTCGGCCTTTGTGATCTTGCCAATACGGCCGCAGCAGCAACCAACTTCGCGACGGATGGCAGCTGCGGCGAGGCGACCGTTGTCACGGAGGAGGCGCTAAATCTGGCCAGCGACGGCAACGGCGTCTTCGCCATTCCCGGACCTGGATCGGTGCTCGTCGACGCCGTGTCGGACTGTACCGGTCTCGATCAACGGGGCTTGCCTCGAGGGGTGGATGCTGACGGTGTGCCGGGCAACGACTGCGATATCGGTGCCGTTGAAGTCCAGAACACACCCGTCATGGCCACCGCCGATGAGGGTGCGACCAGTCAGAATCAGACCACCGGTGGGGACGTAACCGGAAACGACGTCGACCCGGCAGATGAGGACAGCGGCACGCTGAACGTTACCGCCGTGGCCGGAAGCGAGGCCGCGGTCGGTGTTGCGCAGCCCGCCTCCGGCGGCGGGACGGTCACCATCTTTGGCAATGGACAATGGACCTTCGATCCCGGGGCCGACTTTGTAGCTCTGGACCAGGGTGGTTCGGGCAGCGCCACGGTCAGCCACACCGTGAGCGATGGCTATGCGGAGGATATGACGGAGCTGGTCATTGAGGTGATGGGCCTGAACGACCCACCGGTGGCGAACGCCACGTCCGCCAGCACCGACCAGAATACCTCGGTAGAGGCACCGTTCTCTGCAATGGACCCGGACCTCAACGAGCCGCTAACGTTCTCCGTGTTGAGCGCTCCCGCCTTGGGTGCGGTCACCGAGGTCAACAATGATCTGGGGACATTCACCTTCGACCCGCTCACGGCGTTTCGCGACCTGGACGATGGCGAATCGCAAGAGGCAAGCTTCAGCTTCGGTGTCGCAGACGAAGCCAGCAGCGACACCAACGTGGTTACCGTCACCGTCAACGGTGTGAACGATCCACCGGTCGCGGAAAACGATCGTTATTTTGTTGTGCAGGGTGAAACGCTCAATGTGAGCGTTACGGAGGGACTTCTGGCCAACGACGTTGACGTGGACGTTGAGCCTCTCAGCGTGACCACCGTCGGGAGCTTTAGCGCCGGCGGAGCCGGAGGTGACCTGACCCTGGCGGCGGATGGAAGTCTTCAGTTCGACGCTCCCGCGCAGACCGGGGTCTCTACGCTGACCTATATGGTGTCCGACGGCGATCTCTCGGCCTCGGCGGAGCTAGTCATCGACGTGGTGACAGCCAATTCCGCGGACCTTCGCATTGAGAAAAGTGACGGCGAGACCGTGGTGGAAAACGGGCAGCTTGTGACCTACACCATCACCGTGGCGAACGACGGGCCCGCGGCCGTAACCGGAGCGCAGGTGGAAGACCTTTTGCCGTCGTCGCTGGTCGCGGCCAGTTGGACCTGTACCGCCTTTGGCTCAAGCCAGTGCACCGCCAGCGGCGACGGAGATATCCAGGAGCCAGTGGATATCGGTGCGGGTGACCGCGTGGAATTTGAGCTCACCGCGATGGTGGCTGCGTCGCCCGACGCCTTTACTGTTACCAACGTTGCCTCCGTGACCGCGCCGCCGGGCACCCCGGAGATCAACAGCGAAAACAACGAGGCCACCGACAGCAATCAGACCGGGCTGGTATTCCGCAGTGGCTTCGAAACCCTGCCGGTATTGAAACGATTCGAGAGCCGAGGGGCGTTGTTGGGCAGGAAGGAAATTACCGGGCTGCTGAGCGCGGGCCAGGAGCCACAGCTCGTGTTGCGTGCACCCAGCGCTCCCGGTGTACCCTTGCGCCTAGTACTGGTGTTTGCCAGGTGGAATGAGGGTGAGCTCGAGCTACGGGTTGACCGGTTCGGGAATGCCATCTGGCAGCGCGGTGGCTGGAATCGCTGGAGCCCTGAGAATCTAAACGTGAAGATCGATTGGTAAGCAGGAAACCAAGCTGACCCCCGAGGGCTTTCGGGGGAGACCGCTCCAGGAGCTCATCGATGCTGCCGCAGACCTGGCCCGGCAGGGTGGAGCGCAGCTGCAGCAGTCCGCGGAGCTTCTCCGCACGGCCGTCGAACATCCGGTCGAACCTTACGCGCTGGGCATCCTTAGACAGCAGCTTTGGACGGTAGAGCAGCAGCTTGGTCTGCACAGGGCCTATTATTCTCAGGCTGGCCAGGACCGCTTCGCGTATGAGCGATTCTTCTCCGACACAGCGTCCGGCACCTTTGTCGAGATTGGCGCCTACGATGGTGTAAGCGGGAGCAACACCTGCTTTTTCGAAAAATTTCTAGGGTGGCAGGGGGTATTGGTTGAGCCGGTACCCAGGCTTGCGCAGGCGTGCCGGCAAAATCGCAGCGCAACCGTTATTGAGGCCGCGGTCAGCAGTCGCGAAGGTCACGCCGATTTCCTGGACGTGACGGGAGGTTTTCTGCAAATGGGCGGGCTGCTGGAACACTACGCTGAGGACATGCTGACGACCGTACGCCAAAACGTCGTACATGATGAGCAGACGATCCGTGTGCCCGTCATGACGCTCAATCAGATCCTGGCTGAGAACGATTTGAAACACGTGCAGTTCTGTTCGATCGACACCGAAGGCGCGGAGCGCGAGGTTTTGAGTGCGGTTGACTTCGATCGATTTCGAATCGACGTGCTGGCTGTCGAGAATTCCGGGATGAAGGTGGGAACGGGCGTCTGCGGCCTGCTGGAGGCAGCCGGCTATGAGCTGGCAGCCGTCATCGGCGTCGATGAAATCTACCGGCGGCTGCGTTAAGCCGCGCCGCTAGTCAAGCCAAACCTGGGCCCCATAGCGCTGGGTTTGGCCCCCCAGCGAGCCCGATCGTTCGTCAGAGCCGGTCCGTATCTCGAATGAAGCTGGACAGGTCGCGCCGGAACTTCTCCAGCGACGGCTCGTGCAGGTACATCATGTGGCCGGCCTCGTAGTACTCCATCCGAATGCGGTCGCGAGCTTCTTCCGGGATGTCGAGGTGCTTGATGTCGAACCGGGTGGCGCCGATCGGCGTCGCCATATCAAAGTAGCCTTGCTGCACCAGCAGATGCAGCCCCGGGTTGGTGCTCAGCGCCATGGAGAGATCCGGACGCAGGTCCGCCCACGGCATGGCCCAGCCGCCTGAGGAGGGCGGCGTGTGCGACCAGTCCCAGCTTGAGCCGACTTCCCCAAAGGCGGACACCTGATAGGTCTCGTCCTGCCCAAACTCGAGCTCGTTGTGCAGGTAATCGAGAAACGCGGCCGTATAGGCGGGGCCAACGGACGGGAAGAACGGGTCATAGTTCATCGCCTCGGCAAGAGGATTGACGGCCGGGCCAAGGAACCGGCTGTCGACGCGACCGGTCACGATGCGTTTATCACGCTGCAGTTCCTGCAAGAACTGCTGATGGCTAACGCGTAGGTCGGCCTTCAACCAATAGTCAGCAGAGACGCTCGTGTAGGCAGCCAGGCGCTCGGCGACGGCCGCCTTCTCTGCCAGGGAAATCGTATAGCCCTTAAGGAGGGCTGAGGTGTATTCCGACAGCGCAAACTCATCGACCTCCTGGACAAAGGCTTCAAGATTTTCCGGCCTATTGTCGAGCAGGTTGTGATACCAGGCGGTGGCTGCAAAGGTCGATAGGTAAAGCGCGTGCGGCAGGTCGATGTTCGCTCCATCGACGCCCGACCCCATGCTCAGAAACGGCGAAACCACGACCACCCCGTTGAAGTGCATGCCGTGATTGTTCTGCAGATGGTGCACCAGGCCAGCGCTTCGGATGCCGCCATAGCTTTCGCCGAGGATGTACTTCGGCGAGGCCCAGCGGCCATGCTCAGAAATGTACTGTTTCATGAAGGCGCCGACTGACTCAATGTCGGGGTCGACACCCCAAAAGAGCTCCTTGGGATCTGCCTCACCTAGCGGCTTACTGAAGCCGGTACCGACCGGATCCACCATCACCAGGTCAGTAACGTCTATGACGCTGTACGCATTGTCGACGCGCTGGGCCGGCGGGGGCGGTGCAAAACCTGCGTCATTCACTACGGCACGCTGCGGCCCCAAGACGCCCATGTGCAGCCATACCGATGAGGAGCCCGGGCCACCGTTGAAGGCGAACATAATGGGCCGTCGCGCTGGGTCGCTGTAGCCGGTGCGCGTATAGGCCGTATAGCCGAAGCGCGCGATGGGTTTGCCCTTTCTGTCGCGCATGATCAGCCAGCCGACGGACGCGTCGTACTCGATGTTGTTGCCATCGATGCGGATCGAGTGTCGCGTGGTTTTGACGCGAGGCTCGGCGTTCATCGCGACTGGCTCTTCAGCGCTTTTTTCCGCAGAAATCGCGGGGTTTCCTGCAAGGCAAAGCGCCAGCAACATAAGAAAGAGAACTCGCATCGACGGCTCCAACGACAAGGGCAGGGCACAGTTTACCGCTTGTGGCGCGGTCGGAGTCACGTGAGCCTTCTTAGACTGGCCGACTTGGCACCACTGCGGCATCGATCGGCGCTCCCGCCGTCCCGGTGTCTACGCATGGCGCAACGGGTGCGGCTCTGGTGGGCCAGTCGCGGGTCCCTAGCTAGGTCTGAACCCCTCGGTGCTACACTCTCGCCCCGAGCCAAAAGGGGGTTTTCGTTCGTGTCTGTAAGAGCCAAGAGTTTTGTGTGCGCTGCCTTTCGGCTGTCCGTTGTCCTGATCTCGGTCGTCATCACAGGTGCGTGCCGCCACGCCGACGCGCCCGATGCGGCTTCGCTTCGATTCATTTCGGCGCAAGAGGCCGCAGCGCTTCCGGACTTGGAGCGGGCCGGCTTCGATATCGACGATACGCTGCTGTTCTCGACGCCGGCTTTTGACGTTGGCCAGGCCAGT
>JBCDKA010000228.1:0-4967 GCA_038747195.1 Pseudomonadota bacterium | reverse complement strand
TGTGGAGTCTGGCGTTAGCTCGTCTGCCTCGATGGCTTTGAATGCTGCCGCAACGTATCGATCAACGCTGCGAGGTACCGCCCGATCGGGCAGGTAAGCGCGCACCGCACCGAGCGGGAAGGCCATCAGGCCCATCCGGCACGCCTGCAGCGACAGGCCGACGCGTGACGCGTAGCGCCTGACCGCCCGCTGCACCTCGTCGTTGCCGTCATTGATGCTATCCCGGATTGCCGAGGGCGTCGCCTCGGACAGAAACTCCGAAGCGCGGCAGCAGGCCAGCAGCGCTGCTCTCTCAGGTTCAGCGCGGCAGAAGCGCGGCGTCGCCAGCGCCGCATTCACTCCCGCGTCTTCGTCGTCAGCCTCCAGCGCCGCAAGAAAACGTCTCTGAAAACTCGTCAGCGCGTCCGCCCAGGTTTCGGCGAGCAACCCCTCTCGCGAGTCAAACCGGTGGTACAGCGAGCCGATGGAGACGCCGGTTTCTTTGACCAGCGAACGAAACGTCACCGCGCCCTCGCCACTCATCTGGCGGCTGACAGTCTGAAAGATTTGCTGCTCAGAAAATGTTGACACTCGGCCCATGGCGTATTTATATATTAGAACTTATGTTCTAGTAAAGAGGTTTTTCCGTGATGGAACAACGCCAGGATTTACCCCCGGGGCAGCGGGCGCGCCAGGTCATGCCGCGCTTCGGCATGACCCAGTTTGCGGACCGCTTTCCCGAGCACACGAATCACATTTCGCTGACCATCGGGGGCGACGTAGACCAACCGCTGAACCTCAGTGCGGAGCTGCAGGGCCTCCCGCGCGTCAGTCAAACCTCAGACTTCCACTGCGTCACTACCTGGAGCGTCCGGGGCCTAAGCTGGAGCGGCTATCGATTTGCTGACGTCTATCGGGGGCTCGTGCTGCCGCTGGCGCGGCCGGCATCGGGCGCTGAGTTTGCGCTGCTGCGCTGCCAGGACGGGTTCCGCACCAGTCTGCCGCTGGAAGATCTGCTGGCGAAGGACGTGCTGCTGGCCGATACGCTGAACGGCGAGCCCTTGAGCGTCGCGCACGGCGCTCCGCTGCGTCTGGTCGCGCCAGGTCATTACGGATATAAGAATGCCAAGCACCTCGCGGCGATCGAATTCTGGCGCGACGAGTTTCACTTTCGTCCTTGGTATCTGCGCTGGATGATGCATCAGCGCGGCCGGGTCGCGTTGGAAGAGCGCGCCCGAGGAGTCTCGGGACGGCTTCTGCGCTACGTGTATCGCCCGTTTATAGACCAAACGGCTCGCTTGTTTGCTCGCCAGTTGAAACGGTTCGAAGAGGATTGCTGATGATCGGCTGGCTACAGAGCGGCCTGCCGTAGCCTTTCACTGCATGCCTGCGCTACGCTGCGCTCCTTCTTCAGGGGTTTCGGCCGCCCGCCATGTTGAACCGCAACCTGCTAGTCCTGTTCTGCTGTCAGCTGGTAGCTGCCACGGGCTCCGTTGTTATGGTGACGCTCGGGAGCATCATCGGAGCCCAGTTGACCGAGGTTCCGGCCCTCGCAACGCTCCCGATTTCGTTGACGGTGGTGGTCACAGCACTCAGCACCATTCCGGCGGCGCTCGTGATGCGTCGCTTTGGACGGCCTGTGGGCTTTGCCCTGGGCAGCCTCTCGGCGCTGGCTGCCTCCGCGCTGACGCTGTGGGCACTTTCGAAGGGAAGCTTTCTGGGCTTCTGCTGTGCGATGAGCGCTCTGGGAATCAACATGGCGTTCTCGCAGCAGTACCGTTTTGCCGCGATTGAAAGTGTTGGCCTGGCGCGCGCGGGCCGAGCCGTATCTTTTGTGCTGTTAGGTGCGGTCGGGGGAGCATTGCTGGGGCCCTACCTCGTTCAGCTCGCGGCGCGAGTCAACGCGTCGGCACCATATGACTTGGTTCTGCTGACGCTTTGTGGCCTTTATCTGCTGGCAACGCTGCTTTTTGGCGCCCTGCGAATGGCCAAGCCGCAAGACGATGGCGAAACTCAAGACCGCGGGCGGTCGGTGCGTGAGCTGCTCCGGCAGCCAGTGTTTGTCGTGGCGGTGCTCGGCGGTACCGTCGGCTATGGAGTCATGAGTTTCCTGATGACCGCGACACCACTGAGCATGCATGAGGTGGACGGTTATTCGCTGGCGGAGACGGCGGCGGTAATTCGGGCGCACGTGCTGGGTATGTACTTACCCTCGCTGGTGTCAGGTTTCCTGATCGACCGGCTAGGCGTCTTGAAAATGATGACCGCGGGTGCGCTGCTGCTGCTGGCTGCGCTGGTTACCGGCATGGACGGGCATTCGCTTGGGCACTACACGTGGGCGCTGATTTTGCTCGGCGTGGGCTGGAATTTTCTCTACGTCGGTGGAACCACCATGCTGACCTTCGCCTATCGGGACAGCGAACGGTTTCGGGCACAGGCATTCAACGAGTTTTGTGTCTTCGGCACGGCCGCCACCGGATCACTGCTGGCCGGCACCACCATGCACCTGTTCGGCTGGTTCAACACGGCAGCGGTGCCGCTGCCGCTGCTGGTCATCATGCTGGGCGCGCTGTTCTGGGTGCGGCGCAGTCCGCTGCTGACGCGCCAAGGAAAGACGGCCGAGCAGACGGGGTGAGGACAACCATCGTGGCGAGCAGGATCGTCCGGCCACAGTTTTGCTCGCTGTTTGTGTCGTATGGCCTTGGCGGCAGGGTTTTTTTTCGGTTATAAAATCGACATGCGTATCTTGCTCTGGTTTGTGTTCCTGCATCTCTGTTCGTCGGTCCTGGCGGAGGAAAAGCTGCTCTGGGTGGGCGGCCAGCAGATCACACAAGAGGAGCTGAACACGGAACTCGACGCACTGATGGAGGCCTACTGGTGGGAGGTTTCCAGCCCGCCGTTCCAGGAGAGGCTTCAGGAGAGCAGCGACTGGCGGTATCGGATGGTCCTTAGCCTGCTACAGCGTTATCCCGATAGTCCGTGGGGAGGTCACCCTGCCAGCCGCGAAAACCGAGCGTTCGAGAGATCGCTCAACGCGGTTGTTGAAACTGTCCCAGCGGAGCTGGCGCCGCGGGTCCTCGCCCTGTTGCACTGCGACGAGGCGTTGCTGGAGCCCCCGGATGAGTGCCTGCAGCGCCACGGCGCCGCCCTAGACCAGTACCAGCCCGATAACGCGCTGGGCCCGCTCGCCCTTGCCCAGGCGGCGCTGGCCCGCGGCGACGCAACCGAGGCGTCGACTTGGATGGCGCAGGCAGCGGAGCGGGAACGATTCCGGACCGGCTACTGGGCGATCACGAAAGCGCTGTTTGAAGTGTTTGGCGAGGCTGAGCCGTTGCTCGACGACCCGCTCAAGCTCAGAGAGGTTGCCAGAGAAGGCCTGGGCGAGGGGATGATCGCGCATCTGAACATGCACCCGGGCCATGTCCTTGGCTTCAAGTGTCAGAGCGCAGGCGACGAGCCGCTGATGACCGGCTGCCTGGCCGTCGCCAAAGCGATGAAACTGCCGGGAACCGGCCGGTTGGTCTACAACTTAGCACTGGCGATCGAAGAACGAATTTTCGAGCGTCGGGGCGAGACCGACAAGCTAACGGCACTCGCGCTTGAGCGGCAAAGCTTGAAACACCGATTTGATCAGGTGGCTGCAGTTCAGGAAGAGATTTATCAAACCGGGCTCGCGGCGCCCATGCTGGAAGCCTACGTCAACTTTGGCGAGCTGGACACTGTAATCGACTTTGGCGCAACCCACGCCAAGAAGGAGGCGACTGGCAACTATCACCAGATGGTGCTCAAGGCCTCCACGCCCGAGCGCCGGCGCTGTGTGGATACGGATGCGGCATCGGAGGCGCCCGACTGCGTGACGCCGGACATGGTGAAGGCCGAGGTTGAGCGCCTTACCGACGTGCTTTATGAAAGAATGCAGACGAAGCCTTTTCGTCAAAATTTGGCGGCAGACCCTTCGCCGGAAGCACAGATTTTCTTGCTGCATACGGGTCTCGATCGGCCCGATGCTTCTCACGACGATCGGCTGGCGGCGGCTTATGCGATAGCCAAGCAATTCCCCGGGCACCCGCTGGCCAATCGCCTGGTGGCCGACCGCTGCTTTCGTGAACCCGAGTGTCTCAAAGGCGTCGCTGAGCGCCTAATGGAGCATGAGCCAGAGGATTCGCAGGGCTATCTGCTGGCGGCGGTGTACTACCTCGACGCCGGGGACACTGAAAACGGTGTGACCTACCTGGAAAAATCTGGGCGGGCCAAACGTCTGCGAGGCGCCTATGGACTGATGACAGCCATCGGCGCTGACGTCATTTCTCGGCACATGGGTGTGGCTCCAGACGGTGACCTGCTAGGCGTCTGGGACATGGCTCCCGCACTGGTGAGCATTGGCTATGCGGCGGCGCTCAGCCTTCCCGCGGCCCGGCTGTCCTATCACTGTGTGGGCGAGCTTGAAGGACGGATGCTGGCCGGTTGCATTACCGCCGCCCGGTCAATGCAGCTGCGCGGTGGATCACTCATCGAGCTCATCATGGGTACTGAGTTGGAAGCCCGTATGCTGGAGATGAGTGACGGCGCGGACCTCGGGGATGCGATTGACGGCCTTGCGCAGGCCAGGCAACTCCGCGACGATCTGATCTCGGGCGCCGATCGGCTTATGTCCGATCCGTCATTTCACCGTCTGTACATCGAAAAGCTGGCTACGGAGGGCGAGGTTGCCGCACTCCGGTGGATGCTCACGAATGAAGAGCCCGACGACGCTTAGCTGACCAATCCGCAAAACCGAGTCGTTTTACGCCGCGTCCTCGCGGCACGGTTGCCCCGCCTTACTTAAACTCTCGTTTTCTTTCCCGGGGTGAGACCTGCGACACACTTTTTACCCGCCCTTGGGTCAAGTTTCGACCTGATCGGTCGTTCTAATAGCGAGCTGATGCTATAGCAGACCTTCGGACCTCGAGGCACCATCTGTATGACGAGCAAGATATCGACCAAGCCCC
>JBCDKA010000227.1:0-5055 GCA_038747195.1 Pseudomonadota bacterium | reverse complement strand
CTGTTGGGGAGACACGCGGATCGTCTGAGCGAGCTGGCACAGGGGCTCGACGAGCGGCCGGTTGTGCCGGACCGTGAGGACAAGTCGGTCAGCCATGAGGAAACCTATGGCCGCGACCTCACCGATTTTGACGCCTGTGACCGCCAGCTTTTGAGTCTATCCGCGGCGGTCGGCGCGCGTCTGCGACGCAAAGGCATCAGCGGGCAGGTGGTTCGCGTGAAAATTCGCCTGGCCGATTTCACGACGCTCAGCCGCCAGCTTTCGCTACACACGGCCGTCGATGACGATCTGAGCATCAGCCGGGCTGCCCGAGGGTTGTTCACCCGCTGGTGGCGCAGGCATCCAGACTGCGCGATTCGCCTGCTGGGCGTTGGAGTCAGTCAGCTAAAGGAAAGTCAGCGCCAGGACGATCTGTTTGGTCCGAGCGAGTCGGCAACGATCGACAAGCTCAAAGATCGGATCAGCGAGCGCTTTCAGGACGCGGGACTCAAACCCGCGACGCTCGTCAAACCACCGGGCAAAACTCAGGATTAGACCGGGTATACTGATCAGCCATGCTCAAGCAGAAAGACATCGGCACTCGCTATCGGCGCATGAGCCTTCGCGCCGAGGTCGTGGTGCTGCGCCAGGGTGAACTCTGGGACAGCGAAGTGGTTGATATCTCTGCCAGCGGCCTGCTGATGCGCCGACCGGACGATTGGGAGGGTTCGCTCGGTGACGAGATGAGCGTGGAGCTGCTGCTGGCTGAACAGAAAACGATTGCGCTGTTCGGCAAGGTGGTGCGCTACGATCGGGAGAACGTCGGCCTTGAGTTCTCCCACATCCCGCCCGAGAGTGAGGTGCCGCTCTGGACGCTGCTCGGCGCCTACGCGGACGCCCTGGACGCCGAGCGCAGCGCCGAGTAACCGCTACTGGCTGTCGCGCAGCTCGCGGCGCAGAATCTTGCCGACGTTGGTCTTGGGCAGTTCATCCATGAACACCACAACTCGCGGCACCTTGTAGCCGGTCAGCTGCTCTTTGCAATAATCGCGCAGCGCTTTTTCGGTCAGCTCCGGATCTTTCTTGACGACACAGATCTTGACGACTTCACCCGATTTGTCGTCGGGTTGGCCGATCGCAGCCACCTCGACGACACCGGGATGAGCGGCCACCACGTCCTCAATTTCATTGGGATAAACGTTAAAGCCTGAGACCAGGATCATGTCTTTCTTGCGATCGACGATCTTGAAGAAACCGTCCTCGGTCATCACGGCCATGTCGCCTGTGCGCAGGTAGCCGTCGTCGGTCATCACCTTGTCGGTCTCCTCCTGACGCTGCCAGTAACCCTGCATCACCTGCGGGCCTTTGATGCACAGCTCCCCAGACTCGCCGGCGGGGAGGTTGTTCCCGTCCTCGTCCTTGATCACCGCTTCGGTCGAGGAAATCGGCAGGCCGATGTAACCGTTGTACTCCTGCATGTGCACCGGGTTGATACAGGCGCCCGGAGAGGTTTCCGTCAGTCCGTAGGCTTCGACGAGGGGGCAGCCCGTGACCTCTTTCCAGCGCTCCGCAACCGCCCGCTGTACCGCCATGCCGCCACCCAGGGTCACCTTAAGCGTTGAAAAATCCAGCTGGCCAAAGCGCGGGTGGTTGAGCAGGCTGTTGAAGAGGGTGTTGACCCCGGTGAGGGTCGTAAACGGAATTTTCCCCAGCTCATCGACAAACCCGTCCATATCGCGGGGGTTGGTGATCAGGTGGTTGTGCGCGCCAAACTTCATGTAGACCAGGCAGTTCGAGGTAAGCGCGAAGATATGATAAAGCGGCAGAGCGGTAATAATGACTTCTTGCCCTGGATCGATGGCCGTGCCAACCCAGGCAGACGACTGCTGCATGTTCGCGACAATGTTGCCGTGCGAGAGCATGGCGCCCTTGGCAACGCCCGTGGTGCCACCGGTGTACTGCAAAAACGCCAGGCTGCCGTGATCCAGCTCCGCCTTGGTCAGCGAATGACCTTTGCCTTTCGCGAGCGCGTCGTTAAACCACGTGGCGTTGTTCAGGCCGTGCGCAGGGACCAGCTTTTTGACGTGTCTGACGACAAAATTGGTGATCTGCCGCTTGGGAAAATCCAGGCAGTCTCCCAAGGCGGTCAGCAGGACATGCTTGACCCCGGTTTCGGGCACCACCTTCTCAAGCGTTGCGGCAAAGTTTTCCAGCGCCAGCACCGCCACCGCGCCAGAGTCGTTGAGCTGGTGTTTGAGTTCCCTGGCGGTGTAGAGCGGATTGGTGTTCACCACCGTCAAGCCGGCCCGGAGGGCGCCGAACAGCACGATCGGGTACTGCAGCAGATTCGGCATCATGATGGCCATCCGCTCACCGGGCTGAAGGCCGAGTTCGTGTTTCAGGTACGCGCCAAACTGGCTGCTGAGGCGGTCCAGGTCGCGATAGCTGAGCGTCTTACCCATATTGGAGTACGCTGGTCGATCGGCGAACTTCGCGACCGTCTGCTCCAGCACGTCAACGATCGAGTTGAACTCGCTGATGTCGATGAATTCCGGTACGCCTTCGGTGTAGTTCGATAGCCAGGGTTTCAAGTCGGTGCCTACCATGCGTGAGGATCGAGCGCGGTAATATAGCATTGCGGGGGCGCGGTCAGCAGGCTCGGATAATCCCGCAAATTTCTGTGGTCCAGGTGGCAGCAATTGAGAGGTTTTGGCGCTAGACTCCGGCCTTCGGACCATTCATTGAGAGTAAGGCAGACCAGCCATGTGGAAAAAAGACGAAAGTGACAAATCCAGCGCTCCTCCCTTCGCTGAGGCCAGCGGCCAGGAGAGTGCCGGTACCGCGAGTTTTTCGACCGCTCCGCCGGCCGTGATCGGCAGCTCGCTGACGGTCAATGGCAATATTGCCGGCACCGAAGACCTGCTGGTTGAGGGTAAGGTAGAAGGCGACATTGCGCTGCCGGATAACGTGGTCACCGTAGGCGGCAGCGGCGTGGTAAAGGCGCACATCAAAGCCGCCGTCATCATCGTTGAGGGTCGTGTCGAAGGTGACCTTGTCGGGGAAGAACAGATTGAAGTGCGCCGTTCCGGTCACGTTTTGGGTAACATACAGGCTCCGAGAGTAGGGCTGGAAGACGGGGCCCAGTTCAAGGGCAATATCGACATGTCGCCCAAGAACCGTCCCGCGTCCGCGCCGGCTCCGGCCACCAAAAAAGACTCAGGTGACAATGCCAAACCTGCTGGCCCGACTACTGACGCGAAGCTTCCCGGGAAAGTCTGAAACTCAGTTTCAACCGCTGGGTCCGGATGCCTCGGACCCAGCTTCTGATGCGCCCGTCGGCTACGAATCGCGGGCTTTCAAGCTTTGGACCGAGAGCCTGGCGCAAACCGGGCTCGGGTCACCCCGCATCCTGGACCTGGGAAAGGTCCACGCTCAGACCCTAGGTTTTTTCCAAACGCTCGGCGCCAGCTTCGGCGTCATGGATCTCGACATCTCGCTGAAGGGCACCGCGTTCGAAATGGCGCTGGAGGCCTATCGCGACTGGGGTCCTTTCGACGGTGTCCTGGCTTGGGACCTGCCTAACTACATGGCCGCGGAGGAGCTGGCCGTGCTCGGGATCTGGCTTGAAGCCCACACCAGCACGCCCTGTCCGCTGCTGGTATGCATGGCCACCCGAACGCCTTATGCAGACCACCCCGGCCGCTACAGCGTGGTCGATGAGTCTACGTTGCTTGTCGATCCTGGCAGCAGTGAGATCACCCGCACGGAGCGCCATGTGCCCAATGTGCTGAAGCGCGCCTGGCCGGGCTTTTCCCCAAACCGCTCCTTCCTGCTGCGCAACGGTATGCAGGAATTTGTGCTGACCCGGTCAGCGCTTTCATAATGGGCCTGGGACGGCGCGTTCGGCAGGGGTAAAGCCGGCACCCCGGCGGAAAACCAATGGCTCTGCAGATTTACGGCACAACATAAGGGGCGCGCCAATGGGCGAACAGTCAGTCGATTCCAGCACAAATGAGCAGGTCAAGCGCGACTTTATGAAGGCGCTGCTGACGGACCTGCGCGCTTTGGAGGAGATGCTCAACAGAAACCTGTTCGAAACCGGTATCAGGCGTATCGGCGCGGAGCAGGAGATGTTCCTGGTTGACCGCGCAAGAAAACCCAGCATGACCGCCGAGCAAATGATGGAAGCGATCACCGATGAACGCTTCACCTTCGAGCTCGGCAAATTCAACCTCGAAGCTAATCTTTCGCCACTGGAGCTCGGTGGCGACTGCCTGCGGCGGATGGAGAACGAAGCACTGGAGGTGATGGAAATCGCCCGCAGCGCTGCGGCTGCGCGCGGTGAAGCGGTGGTCCTCTGCGGCATCTTGCCGACGCTGGCGCAGTCGCATCTCAGCCTCGACTCCATGGTGCCGATGCCGCGTTACCGGGCGCTGAACGATGCGATCCGGCAGCTGCGCGGCTCGGAGTTTAACCTCGACATCGAAGGCCCCGACCGGCTGGACCTCACCCATGACAACGTGATGCTGGAAGCCTGCAACGCGTCGTTTCAGATTCATTTCCAGGTGGCGCCAGATGAGTTTGCCAACCTTTACAACGTGGCGCAGGCGATTACTGGCCCGGTCTTGGCGGCGGCAGTGAACTCGCCAACCCTGCTGGGCAAGCGACTATGGCAGGAGTCGCGCATCGCGGTTTTTGAGCACTCCATCGACACGCGCTCCGATGTCCATCGTTCCCGTGGCCTACAGCCTCGCGTGCATTTTGGCGACCACTGGATCGAAAAATCGGTGCTGGAGATTTTCCAGGAGGATATCGCTCGATTCCGCGTGGTGCTGACCACCGACTCGGGTGCCGATCCGATGGCAGAAATTGAGGCGGGCAGGGCGCCGGGACTCAACGCGCTGCGTCTCCACAACGGCACGGTCTATCGGTGGAATCGGGCCTGCTACGGCATCACCGAAGGCAAGCCGCACCTGCGAATCGAACATCGGATACTGCCGTCAGGGCCAACGGTCCTGGACGAGGTGGCTAACTCGGCGCTGTTTTTTGGCCTGATGTCCGATCTCGCGGACGAGG
>JBCDKA010000226.1:0-5088 GCA_038747195.1 Pseudomonadota bacterium | reverse complement strand
GGGCCTGTCGCTGTTTGTCCAGGGACTGGAGCTGGGCCTGTTTCCGATCGGCGAATCGATGGCGCATAGCTTTGCCAAGCGCGGCAGCGTCGTTTGGCTCCTGATCTTCGCGTTTGCTCTCGGCTTTGGCACCACCGTCGCTGAACCTGCGCTAATCGCCGTGGCCGCCGAAGCCGCCAGCGTCGCCGCCGAGGCGAGCTTTATCGAAGGGACCGAAGAGGCCATGGAAAGCTACGCTCTGGGCCTGCGCTTGACCGTGGCGATTGCGGTCGGGGCAGCGATCCTGATCGGTGTACTGCGAATCCTGCGCGGCTGGCCCATCCAGTACCTGATCATCGGCGGTTATATCCTGGTCGTGGCGATGACCGCCGTGGCACCCAAAGAAATTGTCGGTATTGCCTACGATTCCGGCGGCGTCACCACTTCAACGATTACCGTTCCCCTGGTCACCGCCCTGGGCGTTGGGCTAGCCAGCAGTATCCGTGGCCGCAATCCGATGATCGACGGCTTTGGCCTGATCGCGTTTGCTTCGCTGACACCCATGGTATTTGTCATGGCCTACGGCATGCTGGTATGACGGACTGGCTGCTGGAGCTGCTGGACGTATCGCTGTCCACCGTCCGCGACGTCACGCCGATTGCGGCGATTATCTTCGGCTTCCAGGGCCTGGTCCTGCGACGCCGGATTCCGAATCTGAAAAATGTGCTAACCGGCTTTGTGCTGGTGCTGGCCGGCCTGACCCTGTTCCTGGTTGGCCTGGAGCGCGCGCTGTTTCCCATCGGCCGGGTGATGGCTACCCAGTTGTCCGACCCGGAGTTCATCAACACCAGCGCCGATTCCCTGATCGGCTGGCAGCGTTACTACTGGATCTATATCTTCGCCTTTGCGATCGGCTTTGCCACTACGGTCGCCGAACCGGCGCTGATCGCGGTGGCGATGAAGGCCAGCGAGGTCTCCGGCGGAGCGGTCAAGGTATGGGGGCTGCGGGCCGCCGTGGCGCTCGGCGTTGCGGTGGGTATCGCCCTCGGAGCGTGGCGTATCGTCACCGGGCTGCCGCTGCACTACTTCATTATCGCGGGCTACATCATCGTCATTATTCAGACGGTCTATGCGCCGCGTATGATCATTGCCCTGGCCTATGATTCGGGCGGGGTGACCACCTCCACCGTCACGGTGCCGCTGGTAACGGCCCTCGGGCTGGGTCTTGCGGAAACGGTGCCGGGCCGCAGCCCGCTGCTGGATGGGTTCGGGCTGATCGCCTTCGCCAGCGTGTTCCCCATCATGACGGTGATGGGCTATGCCCAGCTGGCCCAGTTCCAGGAAGCGCGTGCCCGCCGAGCGAAAGAAAGAGGATAGTCTGATGAAATTCAAACTGATCATGGCGTTGGTCGAAGACGGTCGCACGGAGGCGGTTATTCACGCTGCCAGAGAGGCGGGCGCTACGGGGGTGACGGTGCTGAACAACGCACGGGGTGAAGGTCTGACACCTCAGAAGACGTTTTTTGGCCTATCGCTGGAAACGCAGCGTGACCTGCTGCTGATGGTTGTCGGCGAGCAGGAGTGTCGCGCCGTCCTGGACACGATCAACACGGTTGCCGAATTTGACACGCACTCAGGTGCAGGAATCGCCGTCCAGATCGACGTCGAAGACACGGTCGGAGTGGCCCACCAGGTACAGGCGCTGCGCCAGAGCCAGGGTAACAACAACGGCAGCGACGCCGCCTGAGAAAACTCTGCCCGGCCGACGGCTCAGGCGGTCGCGGTCATCCGCACTCAAGCCCCAGCGGCACGGTCAGACGGGACAGCGCCAGCGTAGCGGCGGGAAAACCGAAGGGCTCGCCGTTGTATTGCACCTGTCCCTCGCTGCACCCCAGATTCAGCAGCAGTTCACCCCAGGGCTCCAGGACCAGATCATCGGGATCAAACTCGGGACCAAATCGGGGTCCACGGGTCGCAAAGGTATCCGCGATGGACAGCGTGCCGTCCACCACCTCTCCGGCGCCGAAGAACCAGGCCTGCCGACCCTCAAGGTCGTAGGTGAACCAGTAGACCAGCGCCTGTTCTCCCTCCAGCACCTCCACCACAAATCCGTGGCCGGACTGGTCCGCGTTGAACCAGGAACCGGTTGAAAGAGCGACACCGGCCGGGGCGGGCGTCGAGCCGCAGCCGAGACCCTCAACCCGCGACAGCCGTTCGAGCGAAAGGCGCCCCTTTTTACCGGGCAGCTCATACACCATCGTCCCGCTATCACAGCCGTTGTAAACAAAACTGGCGCTGCCCACGACCTCCCGCTCAACCTCAGCGGGATCAAAATCCGGCCCAAATCGACCTCCGCGGGTCACCACCAGCTCGGGGAACACCAGCCGGTTGCCCCGAACTTCCCCGCTGGCCACATACCAGGCCTGGTTGCCGTCCACGTCATAGGTAAACCAGTACATCACCGCACGGCGGTCAGCCAGGATTTCCAGCACAAAACCTTCCCCGGTGTTGTCCTCATCAAACCAAGCCGCGGTGGTCCCGGGTTGGATCAAAAACGGTTCAGCGACGTCGTTGCGGCTGACCTCAAACGAAACCGTACTGTCAGACCCGCCGCTGTCACCCGCACGGCCGTTCTCGTCTTCGAGAAAAGACCAGCCGCCGTCAGCCCAGCCGATCGGTGTGCCGGGGTTGGCATCGAGGCCGTGGCCGGTCAGTCCCAGCGTGCGGTGGCTCAGCGTCACCGATCGAGTGTCCTCAATGGCAGCGAGATTTGCGGTGCTGGCGGGAAACACCAGATCGACCGCCAGCGCGTCTTCCTGATAGCGGAAGTAGCCCTCGGGCGCGTCGCCCGGCTGACTCGCCCAGCGCGGATTGCTGACACTGGCGGCAATCGGGTCCGCCACGGCGGCAAAGCGCTGCTCCGCAGCAAGCGTGCTGGCCGGCTGGCCCGGGAAGACCACCGTCTGCCCCGCGTCTCGCCACCGCATCGGGCGGTCGTGTGCAATCCACAGCGTGTATTCTCGGTCGAGCACCAGCGGCGCCAGCTGTTCCACGTAGAGCGCCCGGGAGGTGGCATCCACCGGATCCCATTCAGCCTGAAACACCAGTGCATCGGTGGCACGATCGACAACGCGCACCGCCGCTACGGACGGCGGGCCGGCCTGGTGAAAGTAGGCCGCCAGGAAACTCTGCGACAGCTCGCTGCGCACCCGGCGGATCTCGGACTCAGGCAGGATGAATCCGTCATGGCAGTTGCGACCCAGGCCACCGTAGTCGGCGCCGCAGCCCGGTGGATTGCCGGGAAAGGCCGACTGACCGGCGGTCGGCTCGACCTCTACACCCCAGGCGACGATGCCAAGCTCCTGGGTGAAATACTCGTTGCTGAGCCCGAAACCGGTATTGATGTTGCTGAGTGGGCTTCGATCGAAAAAGTATAGGGATCCGCCCGGCAACGCCGCGTTGTGATTGGACATCACGTCAAGCACGCTCACCGTGTTGTTTGTGAGGCGTACGTTGTCGCTCCGGTTGAAATAAAACACCTGCGAAAACGAATGCACATCCGTATAGGCTCGAAGCTGTTCAGCAGGCCCCAGTTCAACCGCGCTCAGCAGCGCCTGCAGCTCCGGTTCAGAATGTGGGAACGCCCCATGGTGCACCAGCGAGCGTTCGTCTGACGACGAACGGTTGGGATTGGTCGCGTGGAAGGGTGGGCTGTTGCGATTCAGATCGACCCCCAGCAGGTGATCGTCGCGACTCTCGAGATCCTCGTCCACCCCAGGCATATTCTTCCGTCGCATCCGTCCATCCCGGGGCGCCGGTGACGGGTCGTCGGGCAGGTCAAAGGGATCGGTACGCAGCCAGTTTTCGGTCGGGAAACGCTGAGTCTGCAGGAATCCGTCCACGTTCATCACGGGCAGCACGATGATGTTGGTGTTTTCCAGGAGATAGTCGTGGAAGTAGTTGTCACCCTGGTTGTCGGACAGCCGCTCCATCACGGCGGTAACCACCTCCGGGGTTTGCCACTCCCTCGCGTGGATCCCGCCGTTTGTCAGCATGGCGGGTTCCGCCAGCAGGTCACGCGTCAGCGCATCCGGATCACTCAGACGATAGCCCCAAATCTCCCGACCGTTGTCGGTCTGGTCAAGCACGAAACCTTGGATCCGAGTGCTGCCATCCGCCAGCGCCTGGTGGCGCTCCCGCAGCCCGGCATAGCTGCGAAAGCCGTCGAAAGGCAGCGGCGTGTCCACCGGCACCGGCACCGGGTAGCCGAGGCCAAGTACGCCGTCCGCTTCGGTCCACCGTTCGATTTGCCCCTCACTTCCTTTGGGCCAACCCTGAGGCTCACCGTGACCGGCAGTTGCATTCAGGACCCCCTCGAGCATCGCTGCGGTCGCCGTGGGGGCAGCGGAGTGCGTCAGCTTCAGCAGACGTTTACGCTCTTCGTCCGGCAGGCTCGCGGCGGATCGGCGGGCCAGGACGGTCACCCCCGCACCCCCACCCAGCCTGAGGACCTCGGACAGCGCCGTCAGGTCCCTCAGCGCCAGCGCGGCTTCGCCGATCGGCAGCGTCAGAGCGGGTTGATCCGCGAGCCTAGGCAGCCCTAGCGCCAGCAGTTCGCGCATAAACTCCTCAGAGCGGCCGCGCAGCGCGTCGCTCAAACCGCGTCGACCGGCAGGCCCGGCCTTGAGGAACGCTTCCAGCCAAGCATCCACGGCTGTCATTGTGGTTCCGGCATCGCGTGCCGCGCGATAGCGCCATTGATGTAACGAACCCGACGCGGCCGCGCGGACCGGATAGAGCGGGACGCCCATGCCCGGGAGTTCTTCGTGCGGCACGAGCACCTGAGCCTCATGGGCCAGCAGCATCGCGATGGCCGGATGTTGACCGCTGAGGTCGCCACCCAGCGGCGGCACCTGTTTGAGGCCCTGCGCCAGCTCGAGCATCAGCCGCTCACGCACCGGCGCAGGCAGCGAAGACTCGCGGGCGAGCAAGTCGAGGGAGGCCGCCAGCTCATCGGGATCGGTGCGCGCAAGGTCCAGCAGCGTTGCCAGTTGTTCTTTCGTCGAGAAGCCGCGCTCAACGGCAAACGCCCGTTCCCGCGTCCAGTTC
>JBCDKA010000225.1:0-5127 GCA_038747195.1 Pseudomonadota bacterium | reverse complement strand
CGCCATCCGGATCGGCAAACCGCTGAGCGCCGCCGGCGCGGCGCTGTCGGTGAACGGCGAGCGGCATCTGCGCCATCGCGAGGTGCTGCGCCGGGTGTATCCAGCGGACCTGCTGGCAGAGTCGGTCCACATCGCCCGGCGATGCCGCTTTACGCTGGACCAGCTCAACTACACCTACCCCCGGGAGCTGGTGCCCGATGGCCACACGCCCACCAGCTACCTGAGGCAGCTCACGATGGCCGGCATGGCCCGACGCTGGCCAGACGGGGCGAGCGAGAGCGTGCGCCAGCAGGTTGAACACGAGCTGGCGCTGATCGCTGAGCTCCAATACGAAGCATTCTTTCTGACCGTGGAGGACGTGGTGGCGTTTGCCCGCCGCCAGCAGATCCTCTGTCAGGGCCGCGGCTCCGCGGCCAACTCCGCGGTTTGCTACTGCCTGGGCATCACCGAGGTGGACCCGGCCCGCATGAGCATGCTGTTCGAGCGCTTTATCTCCAAGGAGCGCAACGAGCCGCCCGACATCGACGTGGACTTCGAGCACCAGCGCCGCGAGGAGGTGTTGCAGTACGTCTATCGCAAATATGGTCGGCGCCGGGCCGCGCTGGCCGCTACGGTGATCAGCTACCGGCCGCGGAGCGCAATTCGCGACGTGGGCAAGGCGTTGGGTTTCGACCTGGAGCAGGTGGACCGGCTGGCGCGCAGCATCACCGCCTGGGACAGCCTGGAGGCGCTCACGGAGCGGCTGTCCGAGTCGGGTTTTGACGCCCGCACGCCGGCCATTCAGCGGCTGCTGGTACTGACGGGTGAGATCCTGGGCTTTCCTCGACACCTGTCGCAGCACGTGGGCGGTTTTGTGATTTCCCAGCAGCCACTGGCGGAGCTGGTGCCGGTGGAGAACGCCGCCATGGCGGACCGCACCATCATCCAGTGGGACAAAGACGACCTGGAAGCGCTGGGGCTGCTGAAGGTGGATTGCCTGGCGCTGGGCATGCTCAGCGCCATCCGCCGCTGCCTGGATCTCATCAGCCGCTGGCGCGGCCGCCGGCTGCGCATCGAAGACATCCCGGCCGAAGATCCGGAGGTCTACCGAATGATCCAGAAGGCGGACACGATTGGCGTCTTCCAGATTGAATCCCGGGCCCAGATGAGCATGCTGCCGCGGCTCAAGCCGGCCTGCTACTACGACCTGGTGATCGAGGTTGCGATCGTCCGGCCCGGCCCGATCCAGGGCAAGATGGTGCACCCCTACCTGCGCCGCCGCCAGGGCAAAGAATTGGTCACCTACCCCTCCGAGGCATTGAAGGAGGTGTTCGAGCGGACGCTGGGCGTGCCGATTTTTCAGGAACAGGTGATGCAGCTGGCTATCGTGGCGGCCGGCTTCAGCGCCGGCGAGGCCGATCAGCTGCGCCGCTCCATGGCGGCCTGGAAACGCCACGGCGGGCTGGAACACTTCGAGCGACGCATCATCGAGGGTATGCGTGAGCGCGACTACGACGAAGAGTTTGCCCAGCGCGTGTTCGAGCAGATCAAGGGGTTTGGCTCTTACGGTTTTCCCGAGTCGCACGCGGCCAGCTTCGCGCTGCTGGTGTACGTATCGTGCTGGCTGAAGTGTTTTGAGCCAGCCGCCTTCTGCTGCGCTCTGCTCAACAGCCAGCCGATGGGCTTTTATTCCCCCTCCCAGCTGGTCCAGGACGTGCGCCGGCACAACGTGACCGTTCTGGCGGCGGACGTCTCCTTCAGCGACTGGGACAGCACGCTGGAGCCGGAACCAGGCCAGCGCCGGTCACCCGAAGCAAGCCCGGCGCTGCGCCTGGGGCTGCGCCAGTGCAAAGGTTTTCCCGAAGCCGCTGCCCTGCGGCTCCTCGAGGCGCGCCAACAGCGCCCCTTCAGCAGCGTTCAGGATCTGGTGCTGAGAGCCGGGCTCGACCGTAAGCAGCAGCGCTGTCTGGCGGAAGCCGGCGCGCTGACCTCCTTGTCGGGTAACCGCCATCAGGCCGCCTGGGACGTGGCCGGCGTGGAACATTTCCCCAAGCTTCTGGAGAGCAGCCGTATCCTTGAAGAGCCGGTCAGCCTGCGAGAACCCAGCGAGGCGGAAAACCTGCTGGCCGACTATGCCACCCAGGGTTTCACGCTGGGCCGTCATCCGCTGGCGCTGCTGCGGCCGATGCTGGAGCAGGAGCGGGCCTTGACCGTTGAACGCGTGCAGGCCAAGCCTCACGGCAGCCGCGTGCGCTGCGCCGGCCTGGTGACCCTGCGCCAGCGGCCGGGTACCGCCAGCGGGGTGACCTTCCTGACCCTGGAGGACGATACCGGCATGCTCAACGTGATCGTCTGGAAAGACCTGGCGGTCACCCAGCGCCGGGTGCTGCTGGCGAGCACGCTGATGGCGGTGGACGGCGTGCTGGAGTGTCAGGAAGGCGTCTGGCACCTGATCGCTGAACGGCTGCACTGCTTTGATCACCTGCTGGGCGACCTCAAGATCCGCGCCCGCAACTTCTGCTGACGCTGCGCCAAACCGCCCGTCGTCGCCCCTACCGCGCGGCAAAGAGTAAAATGGCTGAGATGACAACACCCGACCTCACCCAAGGTGCCGCCCAGGACAACACTAGGAGCCAGCTGCACGCTCCGGACCCCTCCCTGGCCCGCTGGTATCAGACCACCGAATGGTTCAGCTACCGCGGCCACCGCGTGGTGGTGCAGCACCATCAAGCGGACCAGGGCGAGGCGACGTTGGTGATTCACGGTTTTCCCACCGCATCCTGGGACTGGCACGCGATCTGGCCAACACTCCAATCCCTCGGACCGCTGGTGGCACCGGACATGATCGGGTTTGGCTATTCCGCCAAGCCGCAAGACTACAACTACAGCATCCGCGATCAGGCCCAACTCTGTCTGTCCCTGTGCCGCGAGCTCGGGATCAATCGCGTCCACCTGCTGGCCCACGACTACGGGGACAGCGTGGCGCAAGAGCTGCTGAGCCTCGCTCCGCCGGAGCTGGAGATTTTGTCGGCCTATCTGCTGAACGGCGGCATCATCCCGGACCAGCACCGGCCGCGACCGGTACAGCACCTGCTGATCGGCCCCCTGGGCCCACTGGTGGCGCGGCTGATGAGCCGGAAACGCTTCTACCGCTCTTTCGCTGAAGTGTTTGGACCCGACACTCAGCCGAGCGAGGCGGAGCTGGCTGCCTGCTGGCAGCTGATTGAACAGCACGGCGGTCGGCGCGTCATGGCCGCGATCAGCCAGTACATCCGGGAGCGCCAAGAGCACGGGGAGCGATGGATCAACGCGGTGCGACACGCTTCCTGCCCGGTCGGAGCCCTGATCGGCGAGCTTGACCCGGTGTCCGGCGCCCACTTGGCCGACGCGCTGGCGCAGGAGTGCCCGAACGTGCAGCTGACCCGGGATCCGACCATCGGACACTATCCGCAGCTTGAAGCGCCGGAGACCGTGAGCCGCTGCTACCTGCGCTTCCGGACAGGCGACGGATGAGCCACAAATCGGTATCCTTGCGCACCGCAGCGCAACGCCCAAAAAACCCGTCAGGAACCCTATGTCTCAAACCCGCAATCGCCTAGCCCTCTCGCCTAACCTGCGGCTCCTGACACCGATCATGATCATGGTCGCGGCCGTCCTGCTGCCGGAGCTGGCGCTGGCGCAGGGGGCCGACGCTGACGAGACGACCCACAAAGGCTTGTTTTCGATTCTGCCGCCGCTGCTGGCGATTGGGATTGCGCTGATCTTCCGGCAGGTGATCCTCGCGCTGTTCATCGGCCTGTGGGTCGGCGCCTGGGCGGTTTACGACCTCAGCCTCGCGGGCTTTGGCCAGGGCATGCTCGACGTGAGCCAGGTCTACGTGGTGCAGGCGCTCGCCGACGAAGGCCACGCCTCGGTCATCGTCTTTTCCCTGCTGATCGGGGGAATGGTCGGGGTGATCGCCAACAACGGCGGCATGCAGGGTGTGGTCGCCCGCCTGACCCGCTGGGCCCGGGACGCTCGCCGGGCCAGCCTCGCGACCGCGGGCCTCGGGCTCGCCATCTTTTTCGACGACTATGCCAATACGCTGGTTGTGGGCAACGCCATGCGTCCGGTGACCGATCGCATGGGCGTCTCCCGGGCCAAGCTCGCCTACATCGTCGACTCTACCGCGGCGCCGGTAACCTGCGTTGCGCTGATTACAACCTGGATCGGCTACCAGGTGGGTTTGATCGGTGATGCAGCAGAGAAAATAGGCATTGAAACAGATGCTTACCTGATATTTCTCTACAGTTTGCAGTACAGCTTTTATCCTTTCCTGGCCATCGCTTTTGTCTTCATCATCATTATGTCGCGGCGAGACTACGGCCCGATGGTCAGCAGCGAGGCAGCGGCTGAACCGGTCCACGAGGTTGCGCCGACGGATCGTTCGGACGGCCAGGCGGGCCCGCCCGAGCGGGCGATCAACGCCGTCGCGCCGATCGCCGTGCTCATCCTGGGCGTTATGTGGGGGCTCTGGGAAACCGGCGGCGGCGGCGAGGGCAAGACGCTTCAGCAGGTGATCGGCGACGGTGACTCTTACGCGGCCCTGGTCTGGGCGTCCACGGCCAGCTGTATCGTCGCCGTCGCGCTGACCGTGCTGCAGGGCATCATGACCCTGGAACAGACCATGGAGGCCTGGCTCAAAGGGGTTGCCAGCATGATCACCGCGATCACCATCCTGGTGATGGCCTGGGCGATGTCCGGCGTTACGGACGCGCTCGGCACCGGTCAATTCCTGGTTGAGCAGCTCGGCGACGCCATCAACCCCGGGGTCTTGCCGACTCTCGTGTTCCTGCTGGCGGCGCTGACGGCTTTTGGTACCGGCACCAGCTTCGGCACCATGGGAATTCTGATTCCCCTCATTGTGCCGCTGGCCTGGGCGGTCTCCGGCGGTGCGCCGCTCGAAGCCACCGGCGCGGCCGTGTTTTACGCCTCGATCGCCAGCGTCCTGGGCGGCGCCGTGTGGGGTGACCACGTGTCGCCGATCTCCGACACCACCATCCTGTCGTCAATGGCGTCGGGGTGCGACCACGTCGAGCACGTCAACACCCAGCTGCCCTACGCCATGACCGTGGCCACCGTCGCCATTGCCGGGGGCCTGCTGCCGAT
>JBCDKA010000224.1:0-5149 GCA_038747195.1 Pseudomonadota bacterium | reverse complement strand
GGCGCTTTTTGCTCTGGCGATGTTTGTTGTGCTGCTCCCACCCTGGCTTACCGATCCACGTCTGTTCGAAGGAGCGCCAATCTTTTCCAAGCCGCAGAAGTTCAACCTGTCGATGGCGGTGCATTTCTTCACGCTGGCGCTGCTTGCTCAACAGCTACCCCGGGCGGTCCGGCGCGGGCCGATACTGCTAACCACCAGCTATCTGGCGGTGGCGGCGATGCTGCTCGAAATTATCTACATCACGCTCCAGGCGGCCCGCGGTCGCCGCTCCCATTTCAATTTCGAAACGAGCATCGAGGCGAGTATGTATGCCGTCATGGGCGTTGGTGCCGTCACGCTGATCGCCGCTGCCGTGGTGCTGGCCATCCAGCTCTGGCGTCGCGGACAAACGGATATGCCGGGCTACCGCTGGGGCTCGATCCTGGGATTGATCACCGGCTTTGTCGTTACCGGGGTCGTGGCGGGCGTCCAGTCCTCCATTGGCACACATCCCGCTGACGCTCACCCGTCCGGGGGTGCGGTCATCCCGTGGATCGGGTGGTCGCGCGAGGTCGGCGACCTCCGGCCCGCTCACTTCGTCGCGCTGCACCTGATGCAGACGGTACCGTTGATTGGTTATCTGGCGGACCGTCGGGGTCTGGCCGCAGTGCCGATCGTGATTGTGGCCACGCTCCTGCAGCTGGTGCTGGCGTTTGCGCTCTTTGCTCAGGCGCTAGCGGGTAAGCCGCTCTGGCCGGCCTGATCAGGATTCATTGCCCTGTGTGTAGCTTGTCTGTCGAATCCGAGCCGCGTTTAGGAGAACGCTGACAGAAGAAAGCGTCATGGCGATAGCGGCGACGACCGGCTGCACTGCGCCCAGCAGGGCCGCCGGGACGGCAATCAAGTTGTAGAACGCCGCCCAGATCAGATTCTGACGAATGATCTGTTGAGTCCGGCGCGTCAGCCGAAGCACGTCAGGCAGCGCCTCAAGGCCTCGCCCAACCAGTGTGACGGCTGCAGCCGACCGGGCAACGTCGGTGGCCGGAAAGACCGCGATACCCAAGTCTGCCGTGGCCAGGCCTGGGCCGTCGTTGAGGCCGTCACCAACGAATGCCACCTGCTCGCCCCCGTCCTGAGCCTTTTTCATTTGGGCAACTTTGTCTTCCGGCGACTGGTCGCCCAGGGCCTCCAGCCCAAAGCGCTTGCCTGCGGCGTCGGCGGCCGCCTGCGAGTCGCCGCTCAGGATGGTTGGCTTTAGACCTTCCTCTGACAGCCACCGCACCGCGGCGAGGACGTCCGGGCGATCGGTATCCTTAAGGTCTATGGCACCCAGCAAACGACCGTTGCAGGAAACCCAGACTCGCGTAGCGTCGCCCTGCGGCGCTTCGGTCTCCGGCGTGGGGTGCGTGTTGACCCAATCGTGTTTTCCGACTCGTACCCGGTGTTCCGAGCCCAGCCATTCCACGCCTGCTCCGGCCGAGACTCGGGTTGTGCCGGTTAAGTCAGGTGCCGGGGAAGCCGCGACAATCGCTCTCGCCAACGGATGTTCCGACCCACTCTCCGCCTGGGCCGCCCAGCTCAGCACCTCGCTCTTCGAAACGCCCGGCTGGGGATGTACGTCGACCACCCGTGGCTCGCCGCGGGTGAGCGTGCCCGTTTTGTCCAGAAACACCCGATCGGGCCGAGCGGCGGAGAAAATGGCGTTGAGATCCCGAAAGATCATACCCGCGGACGCGCCCTGAGCGGCCGCGAGCTGAGCCGCCAGCGGCGCCGCCAGTGACAGTGCGCAGGGGCACGCAATCACAAACACCGCCAGCGCACGCACGGCCGCTTCGCTGGCTGATTGGCCGGAAGCCAGGGCGAAGATCGCGCCTGTCATCGCCAGGGCCAGCGAAAACCACAGGAAATGCCGGGCCAGCGTCTCGATCCGCTGCTGCCATGCCGACTTTTCAGTCAGAGTCTGACGCACGAGCGACGCAAGCCGATCCAGCCGCCGCCGGCCGGCCGTTGCTGAGAGCTCGATCTCCAGTACGCCATCCAGCACCAGATCGCCCGCGTACACAGCGCTTTGGGGCTGGATATTCACCGGGCGGGCCTCTCCGGTCAGCAGGCTTCGGTCAACTTGCGCGGAACCGGCGCTGACCGAGCCGTCCGCCGCCAAACGGGAACCCGGCCTGACGAGTACCCGGTCGCCCGCCTTCAGGTGCTTGAGATCGGTCGTCTTTTCCTGCCCCTCAGGTGTGATTTGCTGCATACGCGCTGGCGCGAGGTCAACCAACGCTGAGGCGGCGTCCCGGGCGCGGCGTCTAACCTTCAAGTCGATCAGCCGGCCGATCAGCTGAAAGGTGATCAGCGCCACCGCCACCTCGAAGTAGACCTCCGAGGAACCGCTGATGAGCGAAGCCAGGGACAGCGTCAGCGCACCGAACACCCCGGTGCTGATCATCAGGTCCATGCCGGGTACGCCGGCGCGCAAGGTGCGCCATCCCATCCGATAAAACGGCAGGCCGGCATAGACCACAACGGGCATAGCAAACAGCCCGGCAGCCAGGGCGAGCCCAAAGAGCACGTCAGGATCTTGCGACGCATTGAGGTAAAGCGCGATGCTGGGCAGCATGGTCCACATGCCGAAGAACGCGGCTACGACCAGCCGTAACGCCAGATCGCGGCCGGGGTCGTTGGCCTCGGCCGGCTCGCTCTCAGAGCCAAGCTTGCTGACTCGATAACCCAGGTCGCGAATCTTTGCGACCGCGCCGTCGAGATTTGTGTCGTCGCCCGCCCACTCCAGCACGGCTGCTTCGGCGGCGAAGTTCACCGCGGCTCGCTGGACGCCGCTGCAGCGACTGAGCACCGCCTCGACGCTGGCTGCGCAGCCCGCGCAAAACATGCCGTCGATGCGCAGAACGTCCTGCCTGGCCATTGGTGTCCTTTAACTACGACTCGGGTGGAAAAACTTCGTTGAGCTCGACGCCGCCCTGCCAAGGGCCGTCGCGATCCGCGAAGCGTTGCCTCCCGGCTTCCACCGCTGCAGCGGTGATCGGCGCAGCGATGTTGCCCCATTCGCTGCGGATGAAGCTGAGCACCGCAGCAAGCTCGCCGTCAACCAGCTGCGGAAAAGCTGGCATCACGCCCTGGTAGGTGGCCCCTGCGACCTCAATTTCGCCGTTGATGCCGTGCAGCAGGATCTGGACGAGGCGATCGTCGTTTTTGAGGACCCACTCGGAACCGGCCAGCGGCGGAAACACCCCTGCCAGTCCCTTGCCGTTGCCCTGATGGCACGCTGCGCAGTTGCCGGCATAGACGACGCTGCCGTCAAAGCTGGCGGATGGATCAATGACAATCGCCGAGCGCCGATCGCCGGCCATGGCCGGGTAGCCGACGTTTTGAAAGTAGTACCAGAAACCCCACAGAATGAAGCCGATCGCAATCACCGCCACCGGCCATGGCACCGGGTTGCTGAGCTCGGTGGGTTCCTGGGCTTCGCGGCGCTGGGCGCGGGTCTGGTCTTGCGGACTCACGGCTCCCCCTGGCTTCCGGCGACTTCAATGATCGGGATCTCGTCCACTAGGTAGCTGCGGTCCAGCTCGAGAAGGTATTGCACCAGATCCAGCGCCTCGGGCTTGGCCACCACGTCGAAAACGCCGGGAGAGAATTCTTCTGGCAGCTTCACCTGCGTATCGCTGTTCAGCACGACGTCGGTTTCCTCAAACAAGAAGGGGTAAGCCGGCATGGTGCTCCAGGGCATCACAATCCTGGGGTTGTAGAGATGGGTCAGGTGCCAGTCGACGCTGGGCTGGCGCGCACCGATGTTCATCAAGTCCGGACCCGTGCGCATCGTACCCAGCTGATGGGGTGCGTCATACGCGTAGTCGCCGGGGACAGACGGCCGACCCCAGCCGCGAAGACCATCAGGCGCGATGCTCGGGTCACGCGGCTGCTGGCTGTGGCAGTAAACGCAGCCGAGGCTGATGTAGGTCTGGCGCCCCCGCAGGGCCTGCTCGGAATACGGTTCGAGCCCTTCCGGCGCCTGGCTGGCGGCCTGAAGCTGCACCGCCGGCATCACGACAATCATCAGCGCGGCGAACAGCAGGATCATCGCAGCGGCAGCAATGATGCCGAGCGCGCGAGTCACGAGGCCACCTCAGCGCGGCGCATGCGGAATCGCGTGGCCTGGGAGCGTATGGTGCCCTGCCCGCTGAGCGCCATCAGGAAATGTGTGGCAAATACCAGATGCCCGAGGGTCATCAGGCCGCCGCCAACCGAGCGAGCCAGGAGGTACGGCTTGGTGATCAGCACCGACTCCATGAACGGTTTGGCCGGGTCGAGCATGGTCAGGCCCTGCAGCCATCCCCCGATGGACAGCGGAATGAAGTAAACCGCAAAGCCGACAATCACCAGCCAGAAATGAACAGAGATTGCGCGGTGGTTGGGCCACTCCCGGCCGGTCACGCGCGGCATGATGAAGTAGATAGCGCCGAACATGATGAACGAATAGAAGCCGTATACGCCGAGGTGCGCGTGAGCCACAGTGTAGTGGGTAAAGTGGGTCACGGTGTTGACCGCCCGAAGGCTCTCCATCGACCCCTGCACCGACGCCAGCGTATACATAACGGCGCCGGCGGTGACAAACCGCAGCGTCGGTGAGTAAATCAGCAGACGCCAGTGGCGCGCCACCGTCATGTGGTGGTTCACCGCCACCGCGAGAACCGGGATACACATCATGACGCTGTGCACAATAGAAATAGTGACAGCCCACGTCGGGACCGGCCCGCCGATCATGTGGTGCAGTCCAACCTGCGAGTAGAACAAAGCCAGCGCCCAGAAGCCGATCAGGGACAGGCCGTAGGAATAGATCGGCGCGCCGACCACCTTCGGAATGAAGTAGTAGGCCGCAGCTAGGGCAAGCGGCGTCAGCCAGAGGCCCAGCACGTTATGGGCGTACCACCAGTTCAACATCGCCTGCTCGACGCCGCCAAACAGGTTGGGGATGTTGGCGGTGATAAAGAGCATGGGGAACCAGACCAGCGCAGCCAGCAGGTACCAGCTGCTGACGTAAAGGTGGTGCACTCGACGCTTCAGAAGGGAAAGAATCAGGGGAACGGTCGCCAGGGCGCCGCCGGCGACCAGCGCCACGTCAGCCTGCCAGGGGAACTCCAGCCACTCCATGCCG
>JBCDKA010000223.1:0-5232 GCA_038747195.1 Pseudomonadota bacterium | reverse complement strand
TCATCGTACCGGCCGCAACCTGACCCTCACCGAAACCGGTCATACGGTCCGACAATACGCGGACGAGATCTTTTCGCTCGGCGCAGAGCTCACCCAGCGGATTCGCAGCAAGACGCCCGGGCTGCCGGAAACGCTGAACGTGGGCGTGGTCAATACCATCGCTAAGCTCATCACCTACCGCATGGTTCAGCCGGCGATGACGGACGAAAATCCAGTCAAGGTCATCTGCATTGAGGGACCGCTGGAAACGCTGCTGGGCGAGCTGGCGGTGCATCATCTGGACCTGGTCATCTCCGACCGGCCGGTCCCCACGGGGCTGAACGTTAAGGCCTACTCGCACCCGCTGGGCAGCAGCGGAGTCGCGTTCTTCGGCCGCGATGAGCTGGTTGCGCGCTTTAAGTCGGATTTCCCGAGCGCCCTGGACGGTGCGCCTGTGCTGCTGCCGGCCTCACATACCGTGCTGCGGCGGAAGCTCGACGAGTGGTTCGACCGCAATGGCGTGGTGCCCTCCATCGCCGTTGAGTGCGACGACAGTGCGCTGCTGAAAGCGTTTGGAGAGGCCGGCAAGGGTCTTTTCCCAGCCCCGGCCGTGATTGCTCAGGAGGTCACCCAGATGTACCGCTGTGAACTGCTAGGCTTGATCGACGGCATCACCGAGTCGTACTACGCCATCTCGCCAGAGCGGAAGCTCAAGCACCCGGCGGTTACCGCAATCACCCGGATGGCCAGGGATGAGCTGCTTGGCTGAGCCGCGAGTCGCTCGCCGAAACCCTTCGGTTTTCTCGTAGCGAAGCGGGCATAAAAACGATTTTTCCTCGAGAGCGTGAATGGCTCACTATAGTGGCCGTTTGTTTCAGGTCAGAACGTTGAAGTCTCCGACATCCACCGGTGAATCCGCCCGGCATGGCAAGCGTTCTGCTGATTCCAAAGCCAGCACATACCTTCGAGAGAGAGGCATCGCTGGGGTGATCCAGCTGGCCCACGCCAGCTACCAGCGATATCAAGCCAGCCATGCCCGTCGCGGTATCCTGCCGGGAATCGTTGAAAACACCGAAGCAGCCATCTGGGGTTCACTCCTCGCGTCCGAGTTTCGGGCGACGGGAGAAGAGTCCGATTCAGACGTGGGCGTGTCCGGCATCCTGCCGGTACGCGCGCTGATGGCAGCCCGTATGGCAGATCAAGATTTTGAATCGCTGACGCATGCTCGCGAGCTGCTGCAGGGAACGCCGCTGCAACAGCAGGTGCTGGATTCTCTGACCGAACGCTGGACCATGAGCTCAATCGTGAGTCTCAACACCACGCCCGAGGGTGCAATCGTGATCTATACCGCGTCATCGCTGGCGCTAAATAACGAGCCCCATCCCTATCTCCAAAAGCTGGCGGGCGCGCTGCAGCTTCCAGCAGGCCTGGTAAAGAGCGTTCACGACCAAACCACTGAACAGCTCAGCTGTCAGCGAATCTGACTCGACGTTTTCCTTACCTACTCGCTTTGCCGCCGTTCCGAGCAACAGGTCGCAAAGCGTATCGAGCGCACAAAAAAAAGCCGCTCGGGGAGAGCGGCTCAGAGTAAGGCCCTGCCGAAGCAGGACGAGGGGACACATTAGCCCTGGGTGGACGCCACCTGGGCTGGAATTGGGTGAGTGGCAACTTTGGCCGTGAGCTTGCGCAGCGTCTCAATCATGTGAGGCTTGAGCGGCTTTTGGACTTCGCCAAGCGCGGTTTCCAGCTTGAGCACAACCGACGGTTCATCCAGCAGAATCTGGACCAGTCGGGGATCGAGCGCGAACTCGAGTTTTTCGATATACGGCTCGCGGACGCTGTTGGTTGTTTCGCGAGCGACGTGGAGCGGTACCGGCAGCAGGCGGCGGTCTTCCAGCTGAATCGTCAGCGGCTGATCCATCGCGCCGAGCAGCCAGCTTCGCGGCCCGTCGTGACGCAGCCAGAGGATGTACTCCATCACCTGCGCGTCATCATCGGCGACCAGCGCGCTGAGGCCTACGGTCATGCCGTCATCTGGTGCAAACCGGCTGCCGGCAGTCTGGAATTGCCAGAGCGGCGCTGATTCGAGCTGAACGCTATAAAAGCTGACGCCGCGCACCGGGTCCCGGGTTTCGGTCATCGCTTCTGCATGAGCGGCCATGCCGGGAAGAGCTAACACTGCGCCTGCCAGAAGATTGCGCAATTGGGTTTTCGCTGGCGACCAAATCATTTCTCTTAAACTCCTGCGTGAGCCGACCCCTGCCGGCTGCTTCGATGGTTAGAATACGTAAAAACACCTATTCGGAAAATACGGATTAAACGCGAATATCATTCGGTTTTACCGATAATAAAATGTGTCGCCGTTCCGGCGGCGCAGCCAGTGGCGGCGGCGACTCAATAACCGTTGCTATCATTGCGGTGACCCACCGCTGAGGGTTGGTGCGAAGGCAATCTCTTATGAACCAAGCTGCTGCCGGTTATTCAAAAAAGCCGCTCTATCAGAAGCTAGGGCTCAAACCCGGTATGCGCTGTTTGGTGCTGGGCGCACCCGATCACTATGACGAACTGCTGGCGGGCGCCGAAGGTGTACGGTTTATGAAGCGAGCAAAATCGGCTGACGTGGTCCACCTGTTCTGCCGTCGCCGCGCCGACCTGACCCGCCGCATCGACGCCGCCCTCGGAAAAGTTGCGCCCGGTGGAATGCTCTGGCTTTCCTGGCCCAAGAAATCATCTCCGCTCTTCCGGGACCTGACCGAAGACGAGCTACGGCGCGTGGTTCTTCCTACCGGCTGGGTGGACGTGAAAGTCTGCGCGGTTGACCACGACTGGTCGGGGCTCAAGTTCCTGCGTCGGCGAAGCTAGTGTCCTGTCCGCGGGGACTACGGTCTGGCGGCTATGACCGATTCTCTGACGTCCTCAAACCCTTTTCGAAAAGCCAGTACGCCTGACTCTGAGGGTTTACCGCCGGCGGTGTTGATCCGGTAACCCATCGGCCGACCGTCGCCGTCAGTCCAGAGGTTAAACTCAAGAACAAAGTCGCCACCCTGTGGGGTCGGCACGCGTTCCACCATGTCGTATTCGCGGATCGTGACCGTCGAGCCGCCGGCCCGCACGACGGGCAGCTCCCGCAGCAGGGTCAGCTCCGCCCGCTGGTTGTCCGGGCTGGTAAAGGCCCGTCGCAGATCCTGCGCCGCCCAGCGAAAGGTTTGGGTCCCTCCCTGCTGGTGATCGTACCGTTCCGTCATCACAAACATCGGGCTGCCGCTGGGTCCCATGTCCATAAAACACCCATCCGGGCAGGGCACGGTCTCATCGATGCTGGTCGACTCACCCCGAACGCTCACCGCAACATGTTTCTCTTTGGCCTCCAGCAGGACGGTTACCGGTTCGTCTTCATAGATGCCCGCACCGATCGCGCGAAGGGCGTTCCAGTCAGCGTCGTAGTCGTAGCGGGTCTGCACGCGCAGCGATCCGTCGCGCAAGGTCGTCGCCGACAGAAGGGTCATGCCGCCATCCGGTCGCCTGAGGAACTCGAACGTCTCTTCGCGCGCGAAGCCCGGTTTGCCGGCCACGACAAAACTGCCCGCGTCCACGAGCTGGATGTTTTTCAGTCCCGCTAACGTGAGTCCATCGTCGCTCGAAGGCTCGGCCAGGGCGACAGTCCACCAACACGCCATCGCCAGCGCTACCACGCCTGTTTTACCAGCTGATCTCATCATCACTTTCTCCCAACCGTTACGCAGACCACGCCTGGCGGCCTGACGACATCCAGTAATTCTCATCAAGCGTTTCCCGCCCGGCTTCACTCAGCCTCAGCGCAGTGGACGAAGCGGGCGACAGCCTCTGACCAGGCCTCCGGCTGTTCGTCGACAATATCGTGTGTCCCGCCCGGAAACTCGACGTAAGCAAAATCCGGCCGCAGGTCCCGGGCCTTTTTGGCCAGGTGGTTGATATCGTCACCACTGTTGGTAAGGATCAACACCTTGCCCGAAAGCGCCAGAAAATCTGGTTCCATCTGATAGCTGAAGGCCGCGCGATGGCCGTACCAGAGGGTATCCCCGGCCCAAAGCTGATCGACCAGCCGGCGATGCATCGCTTCCTTGTCGGTCCAGCCAGCAGAGTATTTGACGCGGGTATCCCAACGCTCCTGCAGATGAGACCCATCAGCGTGCACGGTCGGTGACTCAAACTTGATGTCGCGAAACGGCTCGAGGTCCTGCTCCGACAGCAGCGGCGGACCGTTCAAAATGAGCGACTCAACGCGCGACGGATTTGTCGCCGCGAAGCTGCAGGCGATGGCGGCGCCGGTGTGGTGGCCGAGGATGTGGGCGCTGGCCAGCCCCATACCATCCAACACCGCTGGGAACATCGCGGCGTATTCGGCGATGGTCGGCGGTTTAGCGGGCACATCGGAGTTGCCAAATCCCGGGGTGTCGATTGCCACGGCCCGGATGCCGAGGCGGCTGAGATGCGGCATGGCCCGCTCGAATTGGCGTCCACAGACCGGGGACTGATGCGCGAGCAGGAGCGTCGGCCCCTCGCCCGCCTCATAGTAATGAAGCTGGCCGAACGGTCCGTCGACGTAACCTTTTCTCACCCTTTGCTCACCGCTTGGTTCGGTAGGACCATACGCACCTCACGGGTGAGCGCTGATCTCCATATAGATGCCATTCGGATCGAACATCGAGACACTCCGAAGATGGATCACCGACTGACCGTCTGGTGACGGCACTTCCCAGTCGACGGGCGCCGTGACCACGTTGGCGCCCAGCTCGGTTGCGCGACGATAAACGGCGTCCACGTCCTCGGTCTCAATCACAAGTATCGGCTCACCCATGCGAATCATGGTCCGGTCCTTGCGCGTCCCGGTGTCGAACGGCGGGTCCAGGTATTGAAGAAAACCCAGCTTGCCGATCTTCGGATCGGCCGCCTCGACAATCACCAGCTTGACCTCCGCTTTATCGGACGCCCCGGATGGGGGAAAACGATGGTCCGCCTTCACGATATTGTCGTACCACACGCTCCAGCCAAAGACCTTGACGTAAAACTGCGCCGAGGCTTCCGCGTCGGCAACCACAAACGTTGTGCGTTTCAGGATATCCATAGTTATAAGTGTCACAATGCACCACCCGTCAAGCAATAGCGAGTAAGGCCTGACTGCTTCCATGATCGAGGACAACATCAACCGCCAGTGGACCGTCGCCCGCCACCCCGAGACCACCCTGGACCACAGCCACTTTGCCTATCGTGAAC
>JBCDKA010000222.1:0-5343 GCA_038747195.1 Pseudomonadota bacterium | reverse complement strand
CGTCACCATCGGTGCCAACGGCTCGGTCACCTACACCGCCGTGGCGAGCCTTCGCTCCGACGCGGTGTTCGGCAATACCCAGTGCCTGACCGAAAGTGGTGTCACGCCCGCCGCCAACCCTGCGGCGCTCTGCAACGTGGCCACCGTGGAACTGCCGGAAGGCTTTGATGACCCGGATGAGGCGGTTGACCAGGACAACCAGGTAACAGACAACGACACGGTCCTGAACCCACGGGCGGACCTTGTGGTGAGCAAGACCGACAACCAGGTCTCAGCCATCGCCGGTGAGGCGCTCACCTATACGGTATCGGTGGTGAACCAGGGCCCGAGTGACGCGATCAACGGGTCGCCGAGCGCCGTGACGATCAGTGACGATCTCGACGACGTGTTGTTCGATCCGGCGAGCATCGCCTGGAGCTGCGACGCCGTGGGGTCGGGTGCGGTGAGCTTTGTCGACGCGGAGTTCGACGAGACAAGCGGCGTGACAACGTTGGACGGGGCCAGTGCGGTCGCCACCGGGGCAGACCCTGACGGTGTCGCCGGGCCGCTCGGCGAGTATGTTTATGTGGCAAGCGTCCTGGATTCGAGCCTGACGGTCTTTGAGCGCGATCCGCTCAGCCAGCTGCTGACCGAAGTGGCCAGCGTTGATTCCAGCACCGTCGCCGGCCTGGGCGGTGCCCGCGATGTCGTCGTCACCGCCGACGGGCGCTATGTGTACGTTGCCGGTCAGAGCTCAGACTCGATCGTCGCCTTTGAGGTGGTCGACGGCGGCGGCGGCACGCTGCAGCTCAATCTGATCGACACGGAAAACGCCACCACCGGCACCCCGAGCCTCAATCAGCCCGTGGCCCTCGCGCTCTCCCCGGGCGAGGACAGCGTGTACGTGGCCGCCGCCAACTCGAGCGCCGTGGTGGTGCTCGCGCGCGACAGCGACTTCGGCACGCTGAGTTTTGTCGAGGATGAACTGGACGGCGCGGATGATCCCACCGATCTGGGCACGGCTGTGTCGGGTCAGGCGGGCGCCAGCGACGTTGTGGTTTCCGCTGACGGGGCACACGTATACGTGGCGGGCGCAGCGTCGGGCGCCGTGGTGATCTACGACCGCGACGGCGGCAGCGGCGCGCTGTCGTTTGCCGGCGCGTTGACCAGCGCGCTGGCGGGCTACGACCTGACGGGCGTGGCGTCGCTGGTATCCTCCAGCAACGGCGAACAGATCTATGTGGCGATTGCCGACCTCAACGCTGTGGCGGTGCTGCAGCGCAACAGCTCCAGCGCGTCCAACGATTTTGGCCAGCTGACACCGGATCAGCTGATCCAGCAGGGTGATACCGGCGTGTTCGGCCTTGCCAGGCCCAACAGCCTCGCCGTATCGCTCGACGCATTCCACGTCTACGGAACCGCAGGTCAAAGCAATACGCTGTTCTTCTTCAACCGCGACCGCGCTACGGGCCGCCTGAGCTTCGGCGGCGTGGCGCAGGACGGCGCACTCGGCGCTGACGGCCTGGCGGGCGCGTCCGGCGTGGCGGTCACGCTCGACGGCAGCGCGGTTCTGACGGCGGCATCGCAGGATGACGCGGTTGCCTCCTTCAGCCGGACCCAGGACTCCAGCTGTCAGGAATCGGGAACGGGCGACCTCGTAAACCTGCCGATCAACCTGGCGGCCGGCGGTCAGCTCACGTTCACCATCGATGTCAACGTCAGCGCAGCGGCCACGGGCGCACAGCTGACCAATACGGCCACCGTGTCGGCCGCCATCGATGACGCAACGGGCAACAACAGCGCCACCGACACCACGCTGCTGAACCCGGAGGCTGACCTGTCGATCACCAAGAGTGACGGACGGGCTGAGTTCGACGGGCTCGCCGGGGCCCTGAGCGTCACGGTGGCGGAATCGGTGGGCGGTTCCCACGTTTACGTCGCCGGCGCCAGCGAGGCAGCGATTGCCATCCTGCGCCGCGAAGGTGACGGCGGCTCACCCGAATTCGGTGAACTGAGCTTTGCCGGCGTTGCCGCCAACGGCGTGGACGGCATCGCGGGTCTGACCGACGTGCGCGAAGTGGCGGCGGCGGCAGACGGCGCCAACGTTTACTCGGTGGCGTTTGTCGACAACGTGCTGAACGTGTTCGCTCGCGATGAGGCCAGCGGCGCGCTCAGCTCGGTGCAGGTTCTCACCGACGGCGTGGCCGGTATCAGCGGCATGAACGGGCCCACTTCATTGGCGCTGGCGCCTGACCAGGGGCACGTCTATGTGACCGGCGCCAACGTGGATTCGCTGGCCATCTTCAGCCGCGAGACGTCGGGCGCCAACGCCGGTGAGCTGACCTTCGTTGGCTCGGTGCAGAACGGGGCCGACAGCGTCACCGGCATGGACGAGCCGGTGGACGTGGTGATCAGCGCTGACGATATGCACGTGTACGTGGCCGGCAAGAGCGGCAGCTCTATCGTGGCGTTCAGCCGTAACCCGAATCCGGGTAGCAGCCAGTACGGCCAGCTGACCTATGTGGCCACCTATACCGACCAGGCGGTCGGCATCGACGGCATCGCTGGCGTCGACCGGCTGGCGCTGACCGACGATGGGGCATACCTCTATGCACTGGGCCCGGACGACCAGTCGGTTGCGGTGTTCTCCCGCAACAGCGGTGACGGCACGCTGGCCTTCGTCTCGCGCAATCAGGACGGCGTCGGCGGCGTCACGGGTCTCGCCGACGGCGGGGATCTGCTGACGGTTGACGACACCTATCTGTACATCGCGTCCCGCAGCGGCGCGGCGGTGCTGCGGTTCGACATCAACGTCGACGGCACGCTGACCGGCTTCACCCGGGTACGCGACGGCGACGCCAGCAGCCAGCCGGGTGTGGTGGTGAGCGGCTTGGCCGGTGCGGCCGGGCTGGCCGTCGACGCAGGCGCCAATCAGCTTTATGTCGCCGGCGCACAGGCCAATGCGGTCAGCGGCTTCCAGCGGGATGCCGTCGACGGGTCGCTCGATTTTGCGCAGAGTTTTGTCGACGGCCGCGGCGGCGTAGCGCCGGGTGACACGGTTGAGTACACCATCGAGGTGTCCAACGCCGGGCCCAGCGACGTTGTTCAGGCTATTGTGACGGACGCCTTCCCTGGCGAGTTTGAGGATGTTCGCTGGTTCTGCGAAGCAGAGATCGGCGCTGAATGTCGCCTGGACTGCCTGCCGCCGGACTTCTGCCCCGGCAACATCAACGAGCCGGTTAACCTCGAGGTTGGCACGCGCGTGGTCTTCACCGCCTTTGGCACGGTGCGTCCGGGTGAAACCGGCACGCTGAGCAACACGGCCACGGTGACCGCGCCGGCTGGCGTCAGCGATCCGAACCCCGACAACAACACCGCTACCGACAGCGATACGCTGCTATCGCCGCTGAGCGATCTGCTGATCTCGCAGTCGGTGCTGCCGGCTAACCCAGTGCCCGGACAGCCCGTGACGCTGACGATCAGCGCCACGAGCGCGGGGCCGTCGTTCGCGCGGCAAAACCGCGTGACCAGCCTGATCCCTGAGGCGCTGACCGATATCGCCTGGGCCTGTGTGGCGAGCCCGGTGCCGGGCTTGCTTGACCTGGTCGACAGCTACAGCAGCGGCCTGTCGGGTGACCCGGACGCCATTGTGGCAACCGTCATCTCGCCGGATCGCAACAACCTGTATGCGCTGGCCCGCGACGGCGCGACGAGCGTCATCCTGCAGTACGAGCGCAACGCCAGTGACGGCACGCTGAGCGCCGTTCCGACGGCTTACGTGAACGGGCAGGGCGGCATCGACGGGATCGGTGGCGCCACCGGGGCGGTCTTCAGCGCTGACGGCATGTACCTCTATGTCGCCGCTTCCGAGGACGACTCGGTCGCCGTGTTCTCCCGGGACACGACAACGGGCGACCTGACGTTTGTCGAGCGTCAGCTCGACGGTCTCAACGGCGTCGTGGGTCTCGGCGGCGCGGTCGACGTCATCCTGTCGCCCAACGCACAGCAGCTTTACGCCGCTGGCAGTGACGATGACGCCATTGTGGTCTTTGATCGGGCCGCTGACGGCACGCTGACGTTCCAGTCGGTAATCCGTCAGACCCAGGCTGGTGTGGACGGTCTCAACGGCGTACGCGCTCTGGCCGTCACGCAGGACGGGCGGTTTGTCTACGCAGTCGGTGAGCTCAATGACGCCATCGGCGTGTTTGCACGCGAGCTGGCTGACGGTGATCTGTCGTTTGCCAGCACGCTGCAAAACTTCCAGCTCGGCACCGACGTGCTGGCTGCGCCCACAGATCTGGCGCTGTCGCCCGACGAGGCGTTCCTGGTGGTAGCGGGTTCGGGCAGCGATGCGGTCGGTGTATTTGGGCGCGATGCCGACACCGGCGAGGTGGCGCTGGTGTCCAGCGTCATTAACGGCGCGGGCGGCATCACCGGGCTAGCTCAGCCGCAGTCCCTCGATTTCGCCCGCGACGGGTCGGTGCTCTACGTGGCCGCCGCCGGCAGCGAGACCGTGAGCGGCCTGCGCTTCGACGCCGGCATGCTGTCGCTGATCGAGACCTACGACACCACCGACTTCCCGACGCTGAGTGGTCTGACTGCTCTGACCGTGAGCAGCGACAGCGGCTTCCTGATCCTGGCGGCGGGCAATGGTCCGGACCTGACGGTGCTGGGTGTGGCCGACGGGTCTACCTGCACCGATGCGGGCACCGGCAGTATCGCGGACGTGGTGGATCTATCGGTCGACGGCAGCGTGGTTTATACGGTCAGCGCTGTAGTCGGGTCCTCGGCTCGCGGGCTGCTCGATCTGACCAGTGAGATTGCTCCCGGACCCACCGTGGAAGATCCCGATGTGGCCAACAACACCGCCACGTTTGCGCCGCCGCCGGATCTCGTCCCGACTACCGAGCTCTCGACCACCAAAACGGACGGTCTCGAGCGTGTTGTGGCCGGCCAGGCCGTGTCTTACGACATGACCGTCAGCAACGCCGGGATCAGCGACGCGATTGGTATCGCGGTCAGCGATGCGCCGCCCGTCTTCCCGACGCAGACAGCGGGCCTGATTGAATCCTCGATCGCCTGGTCCTGCACGCCGGCCGCGCCGTTGGGCGCGGGTGCGGTCATCATGTCTTCCGCTGAGCCCGGCCTCTCCGGTGCCAAGGCGCTGGCGATCACCAGCGCTGGCGACACGCTGTTTGTCGCGGGCGGCGATCAGTCGGTGATCAGCTTCACCGTGGCCGGTGATGGTTCGCTGACGCCGCTGGAGAAGCTGAGCAACGGCGACAGCGTCACCGGCGGCACGATCAGCGGCATGACCGATCCGGCCGCGCTGGCCGTCAGCCCGGACGATCGTTTCCTCTACGT
>JBCDKA010000221.1:0-5373 GCA_038747195.1 Pseudomonadota bacterium | reverse complement strand
TCAGTACGACTTCTCCGTGCAGGCCGTCATCGAAGACGTTCCGCGCAACTCCCACTTCAACTCCTCCCTGATCATGGAGGGGGAGCTCAATGTGATTGCGCCGATCGCGGCACTCTCACCTTTGCGGGACTTCGACGTTGCGGGCGAATGGAACAACCTGTCGCTGGGCAACATGACTTACGTGATGCTGCCGCCCTCGCTTGATGGCGACTGGCTCCAGGCGCAGATGGACAGAATCTACGCCACGCTTATGCCCGAGGACCAGAGCGAGGTTATCGCCAGTTTCTATGTCGACCCGCTGCAGCGCGCGAACCTGGCGATCTGGGACGCGATCGGGATGCCGGTGATCACCGTGATACAGCTACTCGGATTAATGGTGCTGATTGTCGCGTGCGTTAACTACACCAACCTGGCCACCGCGCAGTCTCTCGGCCGCACTCGAGAGGTCGGCATGCGAAAAACCATGGGGGCAGATCAGCGGCAGCTGCTCATACAATTCCTGGTTGAGAGCCTGGTCATTGCCGCGATTGCCATGTTTGTTGCCGTGGCGTGTCTGGAACTCGCCATCCCGATTTTCAACAACCTCACCAACAAGGTGATGGCTCTCAACTACCTTCAAACCTTGCCCTGGCTGGTTACGACGACGGTCCTGGTTGGCCTGGCAGCCGGTTTGTATCCCGCTTGGCTGATTACGCGAACCAGCCCCATTGAAGCCCTGCGCGATCTCGCTCGAAAAGGCCGCAAGGGAGCCGCGATGCGCTCCACCATGATCGGCCTGCAGTTTGGCATTTCCGCTTTTATGCTGGCACTAGTCGCCATCGTTTACGTGCAGAACGAGAAGGTGAAGGAAGGCAGCTACATCTTCCCGCGCGATGAGGTCTATACCCTGTCCCGGCTGGGTGTCGACGAGATTGCGCCGAGGCTCGATACGCTGAAAAACGAGCTGGAGGCGCTGCCAGGAGTTGCCGCCGTTGGGTTTTCATCCCAGATACCCTTCGAGCAAAGCAACTCGCAGCGAGATTACGCGTCGAAGCCTGGGGACGAGGCCAGCGAGTTCCGCGTCAACGTGTTGCGGATGAGCCCAGGTTTTCTTCCCGTCTACGACATCCCGCTTCTGGCAGGACGTAATCTCGATCGTGACATCGCCGGGGACGTGCTGGTTAACGATGAAACCGAGGTGCTGAACGTGCTGGTCAACGAGCTGACGCTGGAGCGGATGGGCATCACGTCACCAGAAGCGGGTGTTGGGCAGCGTCTTTACCGGCCGGGTGAAGAGGGTACGCTGCGCGAACTGATGATCGTCGGGGTGCTGCCGACACAAAACATCCTGGGTCTCTTCAACCAGGAAAAACCCTGGGTCTTTCTCTACTCGCCGCCGTCGCTGATCACCGGCTCGCTGAGGATTAAAGGCGGAGATATGCTGGGGACCATCAGCCAGGTAGAAGATGTTTGGAAAAGAGTGATCCCGGAATACCCCATGCAGGGCAGCTTTCTGAACGAGACGTTTGACGAGGTTTACGACGTCCTCAAGTATATGAATTCAGCGCTTGCCGGATTTGCCGCGGTGGCGCTGGCGCTGGCCATGATCGGGCTGTTTGGTCTGGCGGCGTTTATGGCGGCCCAGCGAACCAAAGAAATCGGCGTACGGAAGGTTTTGGGCGCCAGCTCCCTCCAGATCGCGGGGCTGCTGGTGTGGCAGTTTTCCAAGCCGGTGCTCTGGGCGCTGGCGGTGGCGCTGCCAGCGGCCTTTTTTGCGACCAAGATTTATCTCAACTTCTTTGCCGATCGGATCGAATCGCCAATTCTGCTGCTCGCGGCCGCCGGCGCAACAGCGGTTGTGCTCGCCTGGGCAACGATCGCGGGCCACGCCTGGCGCATTGCCAGAGCCAATCCGATCAGGGCGTTGCGCTACGAGTAGCCGGCCAAGTGGGCCGTTCGGATCATTAGCGCGTGAGTGGCTGTGGGTGCGCCTCAGTAACTCACGCGTTTCTTCTCAGGGCGTAAACAAAGCGAGTAGCTCGGCTCGACCGCTCGCACGGGCTAGGTCGGATGGGCTGGCGCCTTCCTTGTTCAGCATCGAGATATCAGCGCCTGCCTGAATCAGCGCCGCGGCGAGATCTACCATCCCGTGGTTAATCGCAATATGCAGCGGCGATCCGAAGTGATCCTTGGCGTTGACGTTGGCGCCGCTGCGGATCAGCAGCAGCGCCAGTTCACTCTGCTTGTTGAAAACGGCGTTGGAAAGCGGCGTGGTGCCGTTGATGTCCAGCGCCTCGAGATTCAGCTTCAGCGGGAGCAGCAGTTCACCCATCTCGGCGGTTGTCGCCACGTGCCACAGCGTCCAGTCCCACTCATTCTTCACCCGGGGATCGGCGCCGGCGGCCAGCAGCTGTTTGGCCACGTCGAGTCGATTACGCTGGACGGCCGTATAAAGCGCCGTATCGCCGCCCGAGTCGGCCGTAGCCAGGTTGGCGCCCGCGTTCAGGACCATCGTTACAATTTCCGGATTGCCTACCGATGCCGCCAGCGTGCCCGCATCGTTGTCGTTATCGCTCCGTGCGTTGACGTCCGCTCCGGCTTGGATCAGGCGGTCGACCATCGCCACATGACGACCCAGAATCGCCGAATGCAGCGGTGTGAAGCCAGCGATATCGGGGGCATCGACCGCAGCGCCGCGGGCCAGCAGCACTTCGGCAACCTCCATCGAGTTCTGGTCCGCAGCCAGGTAAAAAGGCGTGCGCTTGTTGGCGTTGCGAGCCTCAAGCGCGGCCCCCTGGTCTAGCAGAAACTGCGCGGAGCGAGTCTTGTTGCCCAATGCGGCGATATGCAGGGGTGTCCGGTCGTATTTGTCCCGCACGTCGACGTCAAACCCCTGCGCCAGCAGCTTGGCGATTTGCCCCGTGTCTTCGCTACGAGCCGCGTCATGCATCGGCGTCCAGCCATTCTTATGCCGCTCTCCCGAAGCACCCTGACCCTCCAGCCAGTCAGCAAAGGCGACCTGATTGCCTCGCGCCGCCATATTGAGCGGCGTTTGCCCTCCGCGGGTGGTCGCAGCCGGGTCCGCGCCGGCGTCCAGCAAAATCTGTGCGACCTCGATATGCCCGTACCGGGCTGCGCCGTGAAGCGCCGTCTTGTCATTCTTGCTGCGCCCATTGACGTCCGCGCCCGCCGCCAGCAGCGCTTTTGCCACCTCCAAAGAGTTGAACTGTGCAGCGACGTAAAGCGGCGTGCGCCCGTCCCGAATCGCTTTGTCCGGATCTGCTCCTAGCTCGAGCAGCAGCGATACGCGTTCAATTTCATTACGGGACGCCGCGCCGGCCAGCCGCGTCCAGCCATCGCGCCAGGCGTTGATCGTGTCGCCGGCTAACGCGAGCACCCGAGCGGCCTCGAGCTGGGACTTGCTTAAGGCCAAATCCAGCGGGGTGGAGTCTTTCCGGGTCTCTATGTTCGGATCAGCCCCGGCCGCCAGCAGCGCTTCAATCACCACTACGTGACCATTCTGGGCGGCCATATGCATCGGCGTCCACCAGTCGTCTTCGGTGGCGTCGACGTCGGCACCGGAATCGATCAGCGTTGTAACCACTTCGGTATGGCCGTTAAAGGCGGCGGTATGCAGCGGCGTCCACCAGCTCTTGGTTTTGTAGTCGACGGCCTTGCTGTTGATGCGCAGCACCTGCTGCACCTGTTTGAGGTCACCCGCTTTGGCGGCGCTGTAAAGCTTCTTGCCGTATTTCGAAGCTTCGGCAGGTGAAGCGACCAGGAGCAGGGCGGTGATGAACAGGCAAAGGGCGTTTCGCATCGAGATTCCTTCCGTGCATTGTCGTGTGACTCACCCTATTGAATGCCGTTGCGGGGCAAACCGCACAACGGTTCTGAAGAAACTTGTTTGGCGTACCCGCGGCCGGCTATTTGACGATTAGGGCCCTGCCCGTGCGCATTTGAGCAAGCGGGGGTTCCTCCCAGGGCATGGTCCGCCAATAGGGCAGATGCCTACGATTGACCCCTAGCTTCCGCAACGCTGAGGACCCGACCATGCCCAATCCCCCGCGCCTTCGATCGCCGTCTCTGACTGCCGGTACGCGAGCCGCGCTGTGCGTGACCGCCGCGCTCCTGATATCGGTTCCAGCGCCCGCGCTGGCGCAGCTGGAAGAGATTGTCGTGACGGCTCAGAAACGGGAAGAGGGCCTCCAGGAGACCTCGATTGCCGTCACAGCCTTCACGGCGGGAGCCCTGGAGAACAAGAACATCGTCGATATCTCTGAGCTGGCGAACTTCACGCCCAACCTGGTTTTCGACACCACCTCGCCGGTCAGCGGATTGTCTTCAGGCGCCGTGATTTTCATCCGCGGCATCGGCAATACGGACTTCAGTCTGACCACCGACCCGGGTGTGGGGACCTATATCGACGGCGTTTACGTGTCACGTTCGGCCGGCGGGGTGTTCGACGTGCTGGACGTTGAGCGCATCGAGGTTTTGCGTGGGCCGCAGGGCACGCTTTTCGGTCGCAACACGATCGGCGGCGCTATGGACATCACGTCTCGCCGCCCGGGTCGCGAACTCAGCGGGACGCTGTCGGCAACCGCGGGCAACTTTTCGCGGCTGGATCTGCGGGGCTCCATCGACGTGCCGATCTCGGACAAGCTGCTGACGAGCTTTGTGTTCTCCAGCAAAACCGCTGACGGCTACGTGGACCGGGTGCTGGTTGGTGGCGAGCTGGGTGACCAAGATCGCCAGGCGTTTCGCGCCAAGGCGGTCTATGAGGCCACCGATCGGCTGGATTTTCAGGTGACCTATGACTACAGCAAGATTGATGAAAACAGTGCAGCGTCGGTCATTCTCGGGTTCACGCCGGGCGCGAGCACCATCGGCTATGACCTTTTTCGCGCAGCATTTGATCCGTCCCTGCCGCCCTTGACCGATTTTTTGGTGAATCCGGAGGACGACGTCAGTTTCACCACTGGCCCCACGGGGACAGAGCTGGACCTGCATGGCTTTTCCTTCACGGCGAACTACGCGGGCGACAACTGGGCGCTGAAGTACATCGGCGGCTATCGGGATACCGACGGTGCCTTCAATCGCGATCCTGACAATACCCCGCTGGCGATTACGCATACGTTCAACGACAACTACGAGCACGAGCAGACCAGCCATGAGCTTCAGTTAACCGGCACCGTCGGCGATCGATTCCAGTACATCGCCGGTGCGTACTATTTTGAAGAGGAGGGTACGGACGACGTTTTTGTTCCGATCTTTCTACCGAACGTTGACGATCCGGCCAACCCCTTTGGGTTCCCGGCGGCGGTCAACAACTTTGCGACGGTAGATAACTCGAGTGACGCCTTCTTCCTGCAGGGCACCTGGGACGCCACCGAG
>JBCDKA010000220.1:0-5441 GCA_038747195.1 Pseudomonadota bacterium | reverse complement strand
GTTTGCGCCAGCGCGCTGCAGGCGAGCCCGAGCACGCCGATCAGCAGTAGATCCTGCGTGCCGGGCAACGCATCACCGGCGAGGAGCACAATCGGCAGCAGGCACACGGCCGCGCCGGCCTGCTGACAGAACGCAACGTAAAGAAAGGAGACGCCCTGAACCAGGTGTCGATTCAGGAGTGTCAACAGCGCGAAGGTGAAGCCCGAAAAAACGGCCCAGCCGATGGCCGCGAGGCGCTGGGTAGCATCATCCGGTGAAGCGACCAGGTAAAGGCCGACCAGTACCGCCAGTGCGATGAGGCTGTCTGCCGGCCGCAGCCGCGTGCCGCTGAGCAGCGGCTCGAGCATGACAACAAACAGCGGCGCCGTGGCGTAACCGACAACGCCAACGGCAACACTCGAAATATTGATCGCGTGAAAGAACGCCAGCCAGTGAACGGCCAGCAGCACGCCGCTGGCGCCCAGGCCCAGCCGCCGCGTGCGCGGCAAGGCACACGACTCTCGGCGATTTTTCAGCCCGAGAACCAGGCCTAGCCCCAGCGTCAGCGCAGCGACCGCAGACCGGCCAAAAACGATGATCAGGGCGCCGGCTGCAATCGCCTTGCCCAGCACGCCGGCAAGGCCAAAGAGCAATACCGCCAGATGCAGCTCCAGCAGCGCGACGCGGTATGAGCGGGTGGTCACGCCGTGGCGCTGTGAAGGCGGTGTTCGGTCAGAGGGCCACCATCGCCTTGCCGACGTTTTCGCCGCGCATCAGTCGGCAGAAATGGTCGGGGGCGTTCTCGATACCGTCAACCGAATCTTCCAGAAAGTGGATCAGGCCATCCCGCAGCCAGCCGCTCACCGCCTCCTCGAAGTCGGCCCGCGCGTCCTCGTGGTCGTAGACGACCATGCCTCGCACCGTAGCCCGGGCTTTGATGGTCCACGCGGGGTTCGGGCCCGGCGGCATGTCGTCACTGTTGTATTGCGCCATCAGCCCGCACAGCACAACCCGGGCGCCGATGGCCAACTGCTCCATCGCGGCTTGCAGCAAATCTCCGCCAACGTTGTCGAAATACACGTCGATGCCGTCGGGGCAGGATTCCTTGAGCGCCTCGCGCACGTCCTGCGTCTTGTAGTTGATGCAAGCGGCAAAGCCGGCTTCCTCTACGGCCCAGGCACACTTGCGTTCCGAACCCGCAACGCCGACAACCCGACAGCCTTTGATCCTGGCAATCTGGCCGACCATGGAGCCGACCGGACCGGTGGCGGCCGAGACCAGGACCGTATCGCCGGCTTTTGGCTCGCCGAGTCTGAGCAGTCCCGCATAGGCGGTCAGGCCGGGCATGCCGAGAATGCCGAGAGTGGTAGAGACCGGCCCAAGGGAGGGATCGACCTTACGCGCCAGCGCGCCGTCGACAATCGGATACTCTTCCCAGCCGGTAAACGCCGCCACGATATCCCCCTCGCGAAAATCCGGATGTTGAGATTCGAGCACCTGGGATACGGTCTCGCTGAGCATGAGCTCTCCGGGCTGAATGGCGCCCGACATATGACGACCGCTGATCTTCCCGCGCAGGTACGGATCCAGGCTGATAAACAGCGTCTTGCAGAGCATCTTGCCTTCAACCGGGGTCCCGGCTTCGCCAGTAGTCAGCTCAAAGTCTGCGGGCTCAGGCACGCCCTGGCTTCGCGTTTTCAACACAATCTGCCTGTTATCCATGCATCCGGACCTGTGGTTAAATGTTATAGATATAGTACATTTAACGCTTCCGCAGAAAAAACACCTTTTATTAGAACGGCACACTCATGGCTCAGGCACGATCCAACGACACTCTGACAGACCAACTCATTCACCTGCTGGGCGCTGATCGCGTAGCGGTTGACGATGAAACCATCACCCTGATGTCCCAGGATGTCTACAAACACGGTGAGCCCGTGGCCGTGGTGGTTCGTCCAGAAAGCACTGAACAGCTCAGCCAGGTTGTGGCGGCTGCGGCCGCCGCCGGCCAGGCGGTGATAGCGCGCGGTGGCGGGATGTCATACACCTCAGGCTATCTGGCCGTGCAGCCCGGGTCAGTGCTGGTCGACATGTCGGGCATGAACAAGGTCCTGGAAGTCAATGAACAGGACATGTACGTCACGGTCCAGTGCGGATGCACCTGGATGGATCTTCACGACGCGCTGAAAGGAACCGGCCTTCGCACCCCTTACTGGGGCACGCTCTCCGGCATCACGGCGACCGTGGGTGGTGGCTTGTCCCAGAACTCCATCTTTTGGGGTTCGGGTCAGTTTGGCACCTGCGTCGATTCGGTGATCGGTATGGAAGTGGTGATGGCTGACGGCGAGGTTTTGGCGACGGGCTCAGGCGCACAGCCCAACGGCAGTCCATTTTTCCGGCACTACGGCCCGGACCTGACTGGCCTATTTAGCGGTGACAACGGCGCGCTGGGCTTGAAGGCCACTGCAACCTTCCGGCTGATACCTGAGCTTGAGGAGCGACGTTATCTCTCCTTCGCCTTCGAGAATTACGACAACCTGCTGGCGGCCATGAGTGAGGTTGCCCGCCAAGGTCTGGCGATGGAGTGCTTTGCTTTCGATCCTTGCCTGACCGGCATGCGGATGCAGCGGGAAAGTCTCGCCAAAGACGTTAAGTCGCTCGCCGGGGTTATGAAAGCCAGCGGATCGGTCGGCGGAGCCATCAAGAGCGGACTGAAGGTCGCGATGGCCGGTCGGCGGTTCATGGAGGATGCCAACTACTCGGTTCACATCATGGTGGAGGAACGGGTCGCCGAGGCGGCTGATGCCGCCGCAGCTGCGATCCAGAAGATCTGCGAGGGCAGCAACGGGGAGGCGCTCGATGACTCCATTCCGCGGATCCTCCGGGCCAACCCCTTCACGCCGCTCAACAACGTCGTAGGGCCCAACGGGGAGCGGTGGGCGCCGATTCACGCCATGCTGCCGCATTCCAAGGTTGCCCAGGTGACTCGCCAGATTTATGAACTGGAGCAGCGCGAGGCGGAAACACTCGAGCGCCACCAGATCCAGGTCGGCTTTTTGTTTGCCACCGTATCCACCAACTGCTTTTGCCTCGAGCCGGTGTTTTTCTGGCCGGACGCGATGAAAGAGCTGCATGACCTGACCGTCGAAGCGCCGGTCCGCAAGAGGCTAAAAGGGTTTGACGAAGACCTGACGGCGCGAGCTGAAGTGCAGCGTCTGCGTAAGGAGATGGTTGACATCTTTGCGGCCGCTGGCGCGGCGCACCTGCAGGTCGGGAAGACTTATCCGCTGCATCAGATCAAACCGCGTTCCTGGCAGGCGCTGAACGAGATTAAGCAGGCGCTGGACCCGGCCCATCGGATCAATCCTGGCAGTCTCGGGCTGGGTGCTGACGGCACCGACGCCTGACGCCCGACTCACGTTCCTGCCATGCGCTGTGCATACGCCAATATCGGCACGGCTGACCGGCCGCGCCTGATCCACTATCGGACGGCCGGCGAGGGCCCGCCGCTGCTCATGCTGCACGCCTCGCCGCTGTCTTCAAAATCTCTGGTGCCGCTGGCGGAAGCCCTTGCGCCACACGCGACGGTGCTGGCGCTAGACACGCCGGGTTATGGTCAGTCCGACCCGCTGGCCGAGGATCCGCGGGGGCAGGGGCTCTCGGCCTATGTTGAGGCCATCGAGGGATTTCGGCGGGCCATGGGGTATGCGCGCGTCGGGATTTACGGCACGGCGACGGGCGCTCAGATTGCCATCGAGTACGCCCGTGCCTATCCGGAGCGGTGCAGCTTTCTGATCGCCGACAACGCCGCCCATTTCAGCGACGATGACCGCGAAGCGATTACGGACGGCTACTTTCCTGACCTGACGGTTGACGACCTCGGTGGCCACCTGATCCGAACCTGGTCGCTGGCACGCGATCAGCTGCTGTTTTTTCCCTGGCAGGACCCTGCCGCCCGCCTGCCGAACGCAGGTCTGGATCCGGCCTTCACCGACATATTCGCGCGGCAGATTCTGGAGGCTGGTCCAAGGTACGCCTGGGCCTATCGAGAAGCGTTTTTCAACGAAAAAGCCGAGCGCCTCCTGGACGTGACCGTGCCGACCACCCTGATGCGCTGGGCCGGCAGCATCATCAAGCCTTACACCGACAGGTTCGATGAGTATGAGATACCGGCGCACTTTCGGATGCAGGTTTGCGGCCCGTCGATGGGAGACCGGATCTCGGGCTTGATCCACGCTGTCACTCATCATCAAAACCAGGTTGCCAACGGGTTGACGGGCGCGGCGGGTGCGCCGGCTGAGGCGCCGCGAACCTATATCGACCGTCTTCATCTGCGGGTAACCGGCAGCGGCCGGCCGCTGCTGCTGCTTCATCAGCCGGGTTTCGATTCCCGAACCGCGCAACCGCTGGCGACCGTCCTGGGGACGGCGTTTCGCTGTCTTGCACCCGATCTACCCGGACACGGCGCGAGCGGCCCTTCGAAGGACCTGGCCGCGGATGTGGTGGAGCTCTATGAACGCCTGGCCGAGACTGAGGGGGAGTCGCTGCCGGTGCTCGCGCTGGGTGAATCAGCTGCGTTGGCCACGCTGCTCCACGAACGTTTTGGCTGCCCCATGACTCTGCTGAACCCCCGCCCGGTGGACAACTCGCCGGACGCGTTGCCCGCCCTGGGGCCTCGGTCGAGCGGCGCGCACTGGCTAGAGATCTGGCACTGGCTGCGGATGAGGCAGATGTTTGCGCCGTGGTACAAGACGCAGCCGGACTCTGCACTGACGGGCACGCCCGTGCTCGACGGCGAAACGCTGACCGCGCAGCTCAAGGCGGTGCTGGCCTGCACTGACCTGCCGGCGACCCTGGCGCAGCTGGCTGCGTTGCCTTCGCCCAACCTCGACCGCGGGCGCTGGCTGACGCTGGCTGAGACACCGCTCGGAGACGCCGCCCGTAAGGCGTTTCCCGATGCGCCGTGGCAATCACCCATTCAACTCCATCAACTCGCTGAATCGCTGGAAGACTTACTATGACATTGAAAGACACCATGCCCCTGCTGACCCGACACGAGGGGGTTTGGGAAGGCTACTATCGCTACGTAGACATCAACGGGAACAACGTTGGTGAACACAAATCTCGCCTGCTGTGCCGGTTCCCCTCCGAGGATACCTACCACCAGACCAATAACTACTTCTGGGCGGACGGCCGGACGGAGGTGCGGGATTTTCCCACCAAGATTGAAGATGGTCGCCTGATCTTTTTTACGGAGATCACGGGCTGGGCGGCGGAGGTGCCGCTCGATGAGTTCGGCCGCACCGTGATGCTGCACTGGACCCGCAACGACGATCCCGGTCTTTACCTTTATGAGATGATCCAGCTGAGCGACTGCGGAAAATACCGCTCCCGCGTGTGGCAATGGTTTCGAAACGGGCAGCTCGATCAGCGCACTTTGATCGACGAGCAGCGGATTTCGG
>JBCDKA010000219.1:0-5547 GCA_038747195.1 Pseudomonadota bacterium | reverse complement strand
TGACATCCTGACTGAAGCCAAAGTATTTGGTGGCCAAACGCTGACCGCCACCGACATCGTAGTAGCCGCCGGCCGCGCCAGTATCGGCTCTCAGTGGTCGGTCGCCGACCTGTCGGCAGGTTTAGTTCGGACGGCTGACGAGCGGATGCAGCAGATGCTGGAAGAGGCTGTGGATCGGATGAAAACCGGCAGCGGCGACGTGGTGGTGATCATGGTGGGCGGCGGTGCAATCCTGGCGCGAGATGAACTCCAAGGGGCGGGAAGGTTGCTTGTTCCGGAGCAGTCGGGCGTGGCCAACGCCGTCGGCGCCGCCATCGCTCAGGTTGGGGGTGAAGTCGACCGCGTCGTCTCCTTTGACGATGAGGGCCGGGAACAGGCGTTGGAGCGTGTTAAGGCTCAGGCGATCGAACAGGCGGTTGCCGCTGGCGCTAGTGCGGACAGCACGCGCGTGGTCGACGTGGAGGAGATTCCGCTGGCTTACGTGCCTGGACACTCGGTCCGAGTTCGGGTGAAAGCGGTGGGAGACCTGGCGCAGGAAGCTCAGGCGGTCGGAGCAGCGGTATGAAGATTACCATCGACGACGTTGAAGACTACTCCATCGGCGCAGCGCTCCTGGGCACGGGTGGCGGCGGTGATCCGTATATCGGCAGCCTGCTGCTGAGCGAGTCCTTGTCGAAAGGCGGTCCGCTGACCCTGCAGCAGGCTGACGACCTTCCCGACGATGCGCTGCTGCTGGTTTCGGCCATGATCGGTGCACCGACCGTCATGATGGAAAAGCTGCCGAGCGGCGACGAGGCGATCGCCTCGGTTCGCGCGCTTGAGTCTTATCTCGGGCAAAAGGCTTACGGCATCTTGGCGGCGGAAATCGGCGGCCTGAACGCGCTGCTGCCGCTGGTGGTGGGTTCGACCTTGAACCTGCCCGTGATCGACGGCGACGGCATGGGTCGGGCCTTCCCTCAGCTTCAAATGGTGACCTACAGCATCGAAGGCAATCCCTCGACGCCCCTGACGCTCACCGACGAATTCGGCAATACGGTGCTGATCAACACCGGCGATGACGAAACCGCTGAGAAGTTTGCCCGCAGTACCGTCGTGGCGATGGGCGCAAGCGCCCTGATGGCATGCTATCCGATGACCGGCGCACAGGTTAAAGCGAGCATTCTGCGCGGCACGCTGACGGTGGCGCTAGGCATCGGCCGCGCCATTCGGCAGGCCAGACAGGCGGATGAACCGCCCGTGCACGCGCTGCTTGAACACCTTGCGGAGCTGGATTTTTCCACCAGTGCCCGGCTGCTCTTCGAAGGCAAGATCGTCGATTTATTCCGCGAGACCACCGCAGGCTTTGCGGTGGGTACCATCAAGCTCGACGCGCTGGACGGCGGTCCGGACCGAATGGAAATCAAGTTTCAGAACGAAAACCTCATTGCGGTACGTAACGGCGAAGTCTGCGCCATCGTGCCGGATCTCATTTGTATTGTTGACCAGGAAACGGCGGCACCGATTACCACCGAAGGGCTGCGCTACGGTCAGCGCGTATCGGTGCTGGGGATTGCCGCTCCGGCCGAGCTGCGCACCGAAAAAGCGTTAAAGGTTGTCGGTCCAGCCTGCTTTGGTCTGGAGCAACCGTTTGTTCCGCTCGAATCCGCTCATCTGTAAGGAGAATCTCATGACCCATTCCAATCCAAGGGCCCGGAGCAACAACCCGTTCTATCTGCGGCGCAAGCGCCGGCTCTCGCTAGCGGTCAGCGCGGCGCTAGCCGGCATACTGGGCGGGCTTATCGGCACCCAGCCGGCGCTGGCTCAGCCAGGGTCTGAGGCCATTGAGGAGGTGATCGTCAAAGCGCGGAAGCGGGATGAGAGCATCACCGATATTCCGGACGCGGTGACGGTGTTCACCGCTGACACAATCGAGCGGGCCGGCATCAACAACGTCAACGACTTTGCCAACCTCACACCCAATCTGATGATCCGGGAAGGCTTTCGGGACGGCGTGAGCTTCATCACCATGCGCGGCATCAGCACTGCCCAGCAGGGATTGCCGCCGGTCACCGTGGTCGTGGACGGCGTGCAGGTGGCAGCCCTCGATTTTATCAATCAGGGTCTGGTGGATATCGAAAGTATCGAGGTGCTGCGCGGTCCGCAGGGTGCGCTTTATGGCGCTGGCGCCATGGCGGGCGCGATCAACATCACCACAGCGATGCCGTCAGACGAGATGGAAGGGCGCCTGCGGGTGACCGGCGCAAGCGGTAACGACCTGCGGCTCCAGGGCGTGATCTCCGGCCCGCTGGGTGACAGCGAGAACTGGTCGTACCGGGCCCGCGCCAGCTACCGCGACTTCGACGGCGTGGTCGACAACGTGCGCGGCGACGAAGTGGACTTTGACGAAGCGCTGCAGCTGGGAGGACGGCTTCTGTACGAGGGCGATCGGCTCACCGCCGATTTTCGAGCGAGCTTCGGCGCTTACGAGGCCGGCGCAATCGAGCAGTCCCGAATCCCGGCGCGGCCGCTGAGCCCCAACGATTCGCCGTTTACCGCTCGACATGCGATCCCAGATTTCACCGGGGCGCTGTTTGTGCCGGTATTGAGCATCGATCAGACGGTCAATGACTTCGACGGCACGGCCTTCGATATCCAGAGTGACTTTCTCGGTGCTGAGGAACGAGATTTCGTCAACCTCTCTATGAAGCTGGACTATGAGTTCGACCAGTTCACGTTGACGTCGATTACCTCGTATGACGACGCTGACCAGGAGCTCGCGGGCGACTCTGATTGGGCTGCTACGGACATTCTGGGAATCGCCGGCGCCGCGGCCTCTGGCTTTTTCCCGTCGCTGACCGGTTTGACCAACGTCACCGGTCGCGCCCAAAGTCTTGATGATGATTTCGAAGCCTTCACGCAGGAATTCCGCCTGACCTCCAACAACAACGGTCGCTTTCGCTGGCTGGCCGGCGCGTGGTACCAGGACCGTGAGGCCCGGACCGTCCTGTCCCTCCCCGTGGCGCAAAACACCAACCAGCTTGGGCCCGACTTTTTCCAAGCCGTCGGCGCACCGTTTCCACGGACGGACTTCAAGAACGACGAACTCTGGGCGCTGTTCGGTCAGGTCAACTACGACATCAGTGACCGGCTGGAGCTGACGGTGGGCTTACGCTACGACGACGCCACCTACGACAACACGGGCTACCAGTGTTTCGGCTGTGAGGATGCCGCATTTCTGCTGCCCAGCAACGACGAGTTTGGGAACGTGGTCAATACGCCGGAAGAAAGCGATGACGACCTCCAGCCCAAGGTCTCGCTGTCCTACGACTGGAGCGATCAGCTGATGACCTACGCAACGTATGCGGAAGGCTATCGACCGGGTTTCTTCAACACCGGCAACCCGACCGCGGCCGAAAGCACCGAGAACATCGAGCTGGGGTTCAAATATGCTGACGCCAGCAACCGCTGGTCTCTCTACGGTGCAATCTTCCGCATCGATTACTCCGAGCAGCAGTTCAGCACCATTATCGGCGGTCCGCCCTTCCGCCTGACCACCAACATTCCGTCGGTGGATATCGACGGGCTGGAGCTCGAAGCGGCCCTCAGAGCCACGGACGACTGGACGCTTTCCGCCGGCTACGGCTATGTGGATGCTGAGGAAAGCGGTAGCGGGTTGGCTGTGCCGAATGTCCCGGACTACACCTTCAATCTATCCAGCGACTATCGGTTCCCGGTAGGCGAGTCACTAGACGGCAGTTTCCGGATTGATTACCGGCGCCAGGGATCTTGGTATCTGGCACGGCAGGAGCTTTACGAGGTCACCGACCGTGACTACCTTAACGTTCGTGTTTCGGTCGCGGGAGAGAACTGGATGGTGACCGCCTTTGGCACCAACGTGCTGGAGGAGTTTCAGGCCAACGAGTTTGGACTGATCGACGGCGTTGTCGGTTTCGTGAGGTCCTGGTCCGGCGGTCGACAGTTTGGCCTGGAGGCCACCTGGAACTTCTAGGTCCCTCCTTGACCCGCCGGCGGCTCGGCCCTTCGGTCGGCGGCGGGTAGCGAATATGGGTGGTGCCGCCAAACCCGTGCAAACAACGGGTATCGCGTCGGATCAGCTGGTCAACGGCCTGCAGCTGTCGCTGGTCATCGTCGGGGTGGCAATCACGATCCCCGCCTTTTTGGTGGGTGGTGAGGTGGTCGCCGGTCTCGGGCTGAAGCGAGCCGCGATTGCCGTCACCCTCGGCAGTGCGGCGGTTGCCGTCATTGCGGCGCTCACCATGTCGCTGGCCGCCAAGCTGCGGCGCTCCACCTATGAAATCATCCGCGGACCTTTTGGCACGCAGGGCTGTCGGCTGGTTACCCTGGTCATGGCAACGAGTCTGCTGGGGTGGTTTGGCGTCACGGCGCAGCTGTTTGGGCAGGCGCTCGCCGGAGCAATCGAGCAGGTTGCGAACGTCAGCGCGCCGCGATGGGCGATGACCCTCGTCGGCAGTGGGTTGATGGTTACCACCACCCTCTTTGGCTTTCGTGCCATCGAGCGGCTGAGTCGCTTCGTGGTGCCGCTGCTGCTGGTCCTGCTGGTGGTGGCCGTCTGGTTGAGCGTGGGCCAACTCTCACCGGAAGCGCTGACGGCAAACGGCACCGGGAGCATCACTTCCCTCGGCACTGGCGTATCGGTGGTGATCGGCGCCTACATGGTAGCCGTGACGATCGCGCCGGATCTTGCGCGCTTTGTGAAGACCCGTGGCCAGGCCACAGCCGCAGCTTTCGCTGGCTATGGTCTGGGTTATGGTGGTGTGCTCATGCTGGCGGGAATCCCCGGGCTGCTGCCGATCGAAGGCGGCTACGTGGAGCGGCTCGTCTTCCTGGGGCTTGGAATACCGGCGTTGGCCCTGGTAGTGTTTGCTACCTGGACCACCAACTGCAGCAACCTGTATTCCGCATCCTTGGCCTTCGATACGCTGATCCCGGGCAAACGTTACCGTCTGGTCACCGTGCTTGCCGGGGCTGCCGGAACGCTGGCGGGCCTTGCTGGCCTGGCTGATAACCTGGTGCCCTATCTGGTTTTACTTTCGATCGCCGTTCCCCCGATCAGCGGCATATACCTCTCGCACTATCTGCTGCTGCGGCTGACCGAAGGCGACGAGAAAAAGGGGTTTGCCGGGGAGGTGCCGGCGCTCCTCGCCTGGGGGGTGGCCACCGGGGTCGCCTGGCTGGCGAGCAACGGATACCTTACGCTAACCGGCGTTGGATCGCTCGACTCTTTCCTGGTTGCCGGGGCGAGCTATACACTGCTGCGCCGGACCTGGCCGGGGCAGCACCCTCGGGCCCGCCTCTGAATCTCGGCGACTGGCTGCCGGCGATTATGCCATCCAGCTCCAGCCCGCCTTGGTGAGCGGCAGCTCTCGGAGACGTTCGCCGATTGCAGCGAAGATGGCGTTCACCACCGCGGGCGCGGCCGGCGGCAGCGCGGGTTCGCCAAGCCCTGTCGGCGAAGGATTGTCCTCCAGGAATTGAACCTCAACCGGCGGTGCGCTCGGCATACGCATCATCGGATAGCGGTCAAAG
>JBCDKA010000218.1:0-5649 GCA_038747195.1 Pseudomonadota bacterium | reverse complement strand
GCTCAGAATCTGGCCCCAGAATCCGTTCGAGAACGACAGCGATCCCTGGCTGACAAAGTAAGCGTTCTGGCTGCCCATGGCGCTGGTGATCACCGTGCGTCCGGGCGACGCCAGCGGCGCAATGAAGGAACCCGACTGGCAGGCGTCATAGATTACGGTCAGCGGAACACCGGGGCTGGCCGCCTGGAATTCATCCAGCAACGCATCGAGCTCACCCGAGGCCAGCAGTTCCGTGCCGCTCATCCGAAAGGTCTGGTCACCACCGTGGTCCACCAGGTACACCAGCAGACTGTCGATATCCTCGACAAAATCGCCGCGCAGCGCTGCCGCCAGCTCCGCCACTGTGGCATCACCATCCACGTCATCCGCCAACCCGTTCTGGTCCAGATCCAGGCTCTGGTCAGCGGAGAGGTATTGAATGCGGTCTTTGGTATAGCCGCTGAAGCTCAGCACGCGCACGGCAAAATTGGCGTTGGCCTGGGTGGCTTCCCACAGGGCGTTACCCGGATAGGGCCCGCCACCGGTCACCACGATGGCCCGGTCTTGCGACGGCAACCCCGGCGGCGCCAGGATTTGAAGCCGATCGTTCCCCGCTTCGGCCACGTGGAGTCGGTTGTCCCCGGTGATCGCCAGGCCCACTGGCAGATAGAGACTGCCCGGGTAATGACCGCGCTGTCCCACCGCAATAAACGGGTTCAGGTCAGGATCAAAGATCAGCACCCGGTCTCTGAACAGGTCCGATGCAAAGACCCGCCCGTCAGCCGCAACCGTCAGGCCCTGCACCAGGTCCATGCGATCGCCGTTGAACAGCGGATCAAACACCTCCTGCTGGATCACGCCAGCCAGCGACACGCGCATGATGCGGCCGTCGAACGCGGTGCCGGCAAAGTCGGTACCCCGGTCGGTGATATACACCGAGCCGTTGCCCGCGGCGATGGCGCCGACCCGCTTGAATCCGTCCGACGCCCCGACAATGGATGTCCAGGTGGTTTGGTGTACACAGGAGTTGGAGAATACGGCCACGCTCGGCGCACCGGAGGCGTCGTCCAGTACGTAGACCGTGCCACCCGCGTCGACAGCTACGTCAATCGGGCTGCCCATTCCGGCCGGCGAATCGCAGCGGGAGATAAGATCGCCGGTGGTCGACAGGCGCACCAAATCGTTCTGGGCCGAATCGGTCACCCACAGATCGCCGGAAGGTCCGATGGCCAGGCCCCGTGGGTTGAAGGACCCAGCGTCAGAAACGCTGTCAAGCTGACGCTGCAGAACACCCTGACTGTTGAATACCTGGATCCGACGGTTTTGCTCATCGGTGACGTAAGAGTTGCCGAAGGCATCCACCGCCACATCGACCGGGATCCGGAACTGGCCAGGCCCCCGGCCGGCGGAACCAAAGCTGTAGCGCAGGACACCGTCGGATCCCCGGAGCTCGATCCGGTTCGTGGCGAAGCCCGAGATAACCACTGACGAATCGGCAAGGGTTGCCACGTCCGCGACCTGACCGGTATCTACGCGAAATTCGCGAACCAGGCCCCCTGTTCCCGGATCATAAGTCTTGATGACGCCGAAAGCGTCCTCGACCACCAGCAGAAGTCCGCTGCGTCCGTCGATGTGTGCCGCCAGAGCCCGGGTCAGCGGAAAGGGGCTCTGCCCGCCGTCGACGAACAGACGCCGAAAGTTACCCTCCAGGTCGAACACCTGGATGCGCTGGTTAAAGGTATCTACCACAAAGACCTCACCGCGCACCTGATCCACGGCCAAGCCGAAAGGCCCATTGAAGCCCGGCTGATCGGCACCGAACTCGCCAATTCCCGCACCCTCACTACCCCAGGAAAACAGCTCCGTTCCCTCGGGGTTGTACTTGGTCACTTGGAACTCACTGGAGCGGAGCACGTAAATGTTGCCTTCACTATCCAGATCCACCGCAACCGGGTTGCCCGAGATGCCGAGAATCTCCATCAGCAAATTGCCGTCTGGATCGAACTTGACGAGCTTTTGCCTCGAGTTGTCTAGCACATAAAGGTTTTCATCCGAATCGAGGCTCACGTCTGACAGGCTCCGAAACTGACCCGGCCCCGAGCCCTCGCCGCCAAAACGCTGCACCAGCGCGCCGTCCGCCGCGTACTTCTGCACGTCAAAACTCAGAATGTCGGTAAAGTAAAGGAAACCCCGGGTGTCCGTGGAGATGCCGGAGTTATTGAAATACCAGGGGCGCTTGAGCTGCGGGAGCATCCGCTCATAGGCCAACGGGGGCTTGGCGGTGCCGTTAACCGTCACACCGGTACCACCGGCACCGAGGCCAACCAAATCCATAAACTCAAAATCATCGACGGTGTTGTCCGGGTAAAGGCGGATCTCCACGGAGCTGGCGATGTCCGGCGGCAGCGAGGTCAGGTCGAACAGCAGGTCAAAAGGCGTCGTCGCATCGTCAGGGATCGGCTGCACGTCGACATCCGACGAGAAGCCGTCCAGGCTCGTGCGCAGGCGCACAAACAGTCCGGACGCGATGGAAAAACTGCCGGCCGAATAGCTCAACGATTCAAAGTTCAGCACATTCAGCGGACCAGGCGTCAGCGTAAACGTCAGGTATTCATCGGCGTTAAACGGCTGATCGGCGAACACGGGCCAAAATGGCGCTCGGTTGGCAAAGGCGTTTGGCATGTTCTGCTGCAGCATGCTGGCACTGAGACCCGGATCAACCACGTCCGTCGGCATGGGCGTGGAGTCAAAAAGACAGGTCGGAAGGAATGGGTCGAAGCAGTTGGTTGGCTGTTCATCGGTGAGGTCGGGCGCATAACGAACCAGGATGTCAGCAGGCGCCTCGTCGGCGGTCATCAGCAGGACCAGCAGCGCGGCCGAAATTTTCTTCAGCAATTTATTCCCCTTCCCTGAGTACCCGGGGCCAGAATACCATCGTTAGCGAAAGAGGTTTCGGGCTGCCAGCAACCGTCGGGCCGGGCCCTGCTTGGGGCACCAGAACCAGCGGCCGCCGATGTAAAACGCTGCGGCGGGCGTCAGCGGCTTACCGGTTTCTCTCCGGGAGCCGTTGAAGTCCCAGCCTGCTGCTGCGCTCGATCCCGCCAGAAGTCGGCGTTGGCAATCCCCAGTTCATCAGGATCAAAGGTGTAGCGTTTGACCCCCAGTGCCTGCTGCCGCTCATAGTCTCTTAACGCTTTGATCGCCGGCCCACCCAGAAAAAAGATCACCAGGATGCCCACGATGTTGAGCCACGCCATGACGCCGACGCCGATGTCCCCCAGTGCCCAGGCCAGATCCGCCGTGCGGATTGAGCCATAGAACACCATGCCGAGCAGCATCACCTTCAGCAGCAGCAGCGAACCTGGGATGTTCAGTGTTCTCCGGATGTAGGCCACGTTGGTTTCCGCTACGTAGTAATAGGCGAGGATCGTGGTGAACGCGAAGAAGAATAGTGCCACCGCAACAAACACCTTGCCGATGTCGGGGAATACGCCTTCGAGTGCCAGCTGCGTGTAGGCGGGGCTGTTAGCGGCAACGTCTGCCGCGAGATTTTGGACCAGGAAACCACCCTCCCCCCCGTGCACGTTGTAGGCGCCGGTGATCAGGATCATGAATGCGGTAGCGCTGCACACGAACAGCGTGTCGACGTAGACCGAGAAAGCCTGAACCAGACCCTGCTGCGCCGGATGCTCCACCTCGGCCGCGGCGGCCGCGTGCGGACCGGAGCCCTGCCCTGCCTCATTGGAGTAAACGCCGCGCTTTACGCCCCAACCGATTGCTGCGCCCACACCCGCCATCGGGGTAAAGGCATCGCTAACAATGAGCATGATGATGCCCGGAAGTTCGCTGATGTTCATGCCAATCACGACCAACGCGAGAATCATGTAGGCCGCCGCCATAAACGGGACCACAAACTGCGTGAAGCCGGCGATGCGTTTAACGCCACCAAAGATAATGGCGGCGAGGATCACCACAACCGCGGATGCCGTGATGAGTTTGGTGGTGCTCAACTCCGAACCGAACAGGTCCAGGACCCGCCCAGGCCCGAACGCGACTTCCGCAGCACTGGCCATCGCGTTGGCCTGCACCCCGGGCAGCAGCAGCCCTACCGCCAGAACGGTGAAAACTGCGAACAGCCAGCCGTACCACTTCTGGCCGAGCGCCTTTTCGAAATAGAACGCTGGACCGCCCCGGTACTGCCCCTCATCGACCTCTTTGTAGATCTGCCCCATGGCAGACTCGATGTAGGCCGTGGCGGCACCAAGGAAGGCGACTACCCACATCCAAAAAACGGCGCCAGGGCCCCCAAACCCGATCGCCGCCGCTACGCCGGCGATGTTGCCGGTGCCCACTCGTCCCGAGAGTGAAACAGCCAAAGCCTGAAAGGTCGAGATCCCCTGCTCGGAGCTGCCTCCGGTGCGCAGCAGCCGAATCATCTCGACAAAATGGCGAACCTGCACAAAGCGAGTCACGACGGAGAAAAACAGGCCTGCGCCCAGGCACAGATAGATCAATGCCGGACTCCAGACGAGGCCGGATAGAGCGTCAACAAATGATTGCACAAAAAACCTTAGGTCAGCTTCAAAAAGGGGTTGCCCGAAGGTGCGCCAGTCTAGCACCCAAAGTGGTGAGCCGAGCGCGCACAAAAGTCTTCAGCGCCATCGGACGCCGTGTATGATCGTTGGGAACGAGCCGAGTTGCATCGGCATTCGCTCCCATAGCAGCAGTTTACTGAAAGGCGGACGAATGAGCGCAGTGTATTTCAGAACGAGGAAACGTTGTCTCGACCGGCCCGTTCGCCTTACGCTCATATTGTTCCTACTGTTCTCCCCGGCCGCCCTAGCGCAACCTAGCGGTTCCCATCAAGCACTGCTGACCAACGAAGGCTGGACCAGCTTCGGGGGTGTAGCTTCCGGTGGCCAGTATTCGGCGCTCGACGAGATCAATCGCGCTAACGTCAAGGGCCTTAAGCGAGCCTGGACGAGCCGCACCGGCGACGTCGTCGAGGGGCCTGCTATTGAAGGGGGTTCGTCTTTTGAGGGAACGCCGCTGTACTGGGACGGCAAGCTATACGTCTGCACGCCCATGCACCGCGTGCTCGCCCTGGAGCCCGATACGGGCAAGGCGATCTGGCGCTTCGACGCACTGAGCACGCTGGCCGAGCCTCCACCCCGGTTTGCCGCGAATTGCCGCGGGGTGTCGCTCTGGGTTGACCCAAATGCTGAAGCTGGCGCGAGCTGTCGTGCGCGAATCATTAAGCCGGACATATTCGCGCGCCTTATCGCGATCGATGCACAAACCGGCGAAGCCTGCAAAGGGTTTGGCGATAAGGGGGTTGTGCGCCTGAATGACCTCGACAACAGCGGTGAAGGCGACCTTTACCTCACGTCTCCGCCGGCGGTGCTGGGCAACCTGATCATCACGGGCAGCGTGGTCGGCGACAACATCGTCGCCAATGCGGCGGACGGCTACGTCCGGGCCTTCGACGCACGCACCGGCAAGCTGGCCTGGTCTTTTAATCCAATTCCCGTTGCGCTCAGTGGAAAAACGGGCGGCGCTAACGTGTGGTCTTTGATTGCGGTGGACGAAGAGCGAAACCTCGTGTTCCTCCCGACCTCGAGCCCCAGTGTGGATCCGTATGGCGCCAATCGCACCGAGCCGATTCCGCTG
>JBCDKA010000217.1:0-5688 GCA_038747195.1 Pseudomonadota bacterium | reverse complement strand
CGTTCGCCATGACTACTTTGACGCGACCCAATTTGTCGAGCAGCGGTGGACCTATGACGCCGACGGCAACGTCACGGAATATCGCGATATGGATGGCGGGGTGACCCTGAGCGAATTTGATGAGCGCGGCAACGAGCTGAAACGCACTTTCGCCGATGGCTCCGCCGTGACCTGGGAGTATGGCGACTGCGACGGCGAGTGGATCAGGCAGTGTGACGCGCTGGCGAACTGCAGCACCCGGACCTTTGACGACAGCTGCCGGATAGTCGACCAGACCGATCCGGTCGGGGGCACCCGACAGGTGCTGTATGACGATCGGGGTTTTGTCGATCGACTGACCGACGAAGAGGGCCAGACGCGGGCATTTGTCTACGACGATCGAGGGCAGGTGCTTCGCGCTGACGACAGCCTGGGGCAGGGCATCAGCTATGAGTACGACGCCCTCGGCCAGCTGCGTCAGATCGACGATCGCAACGGGGACCGCCGCACGTTTGCGTTCGACGACGCGTTCCGCCTGGTGTCGGAAAGCCGACCAGGTGAGGGCACGGTGTCGAGCTGGACCTACAACACGCTCAACCAGGTGACTCGCGCAACCACCCCGGGCAGTACGCTCGACCTGACGTACGACCCGAGCAGCCGGCTCAGCCGTGTCGAGCACACGGCGGCCGGCGATCCTACCTGGTGGCTGGAATATGCGTATGACGGCAGCGGCAACGTGACTCGCGTCACCGACTCAGCCGGCGGCGTCACCGAGTATGAGTATGACGGCATCGACCGACTGATCTCGATCCGCCAAAGCGGCGCCGGCGTCCTGGAGAAACGGGTCGATTTTGAGTCTACGCCCACCGGGTTGCCGCTGGTGATCCGTCGCTTTGCCGACCTCGCGGGCACCGTCGCCGGGCCGGTCACTACCTATACCTACGCCTGCGCCGGCTGCGGCAACCGGCTTAGCTCGATCGTGCACAGTCAGCCTGACGGCACCGTGATCAGAGAACTCAGCTTTACCCGCAACGCGCTGGGTCAGGTGCTCGAGCTGACCGATCTCGACGGCGTACACCGCTTTAGCTGGGATGGGCGCGGCTGGCTCAGCGATGAGCAGCACCCTCCGGCTAGCCCGCTGCCGAGCGGCGCCACCACCTGGGACGGCGTAGGCAACTGGCTGGACCGACCGGCCGCGGCGGGACCCGCCAACCTGTCTTACCAGGGCGGCAGTGCGGGTCATCGGTTGCTCGATGACGGCACGTTCAGCTACAGCTGGTCTGGCGCAGGGCAGCTGACGGTCAGCGAGTCGCTGAGCACCGGCGAGCGCCTGCTGCTCGACTACTCCCCGGAATACCGCATTCGGACCATGACGTTAGAAAACGGTGGCGGACAGACGCTCAGCAGCGGCAGCTATATCCACGCGCTGACCGGCTGGCGCGTGCGAAGCGAGCTGGATGGCACCGCGCGCCACTACCCACACGACTTCGAGAATCCAGCGCTCGCCCTGGACAGCAGCGGGTCGGTCGTTTGGCGGCGGCTCTACGGGCGGGCGATTGATCGACCCTACGCGATAGAGCGCAACGGCGAGCTGCGCTGGCTGCTGACCGACATGGTAGGCACGGTGCTCGCAGAGGCAGACACCGCCGGGCAGGTGCTGGCGGATTACCGCTACGATTCGTTTGGTCGTCAGGTGTCTGGTGCGGCGCCAACCCTCGATGACTCGCTGCGCTTTGCCGGTCGCGATTTTGACCTTCCGGGTGGCTTCGGCTACTTCCGGGCGCGGATCTACGACCCTCAGAACGGGCGCTTTGTGTCCGAAGATCCGCTGCCGCGCTGGCTCTATCAGTACGGCGACAACAATCCCATCCAGTACGTTGACCCAACCGGCGAAAGCGCGCTGCTGGAGTACGCGCTGTTCCTTTGCGACGTCGCCGGCCTGTGGGTTTCCTACCGTCCGGTCGGCCTTGGCGTTGATCAGGGCATTGCGGTCGCGGCAGCGGCGATCGCCGGTCAGCCCGGGGGCAGTGCAGACGTGTACTCGATGATTCCAGCGCCGACCGTGCCACCCGGAACCGGCGAGGGCCCCGCGGGTCCGGAGATCGCCAAGAGTTTGGTGCTCGCCTGCGGCTCGTCGGCGTTGCTATGAGGTTCAGCATGATGAGATTTCCGCAAAACAAAACCTCGGCAAAGCGTCACTCTTCTATCTCCAAGCTAATGCTCACCGTGTTGCTGTCATTACCGCTTGCAACGATAGCAGGCACTACCGAGACGGTGTTTGAGCTGCTGCCAAACGGGGATTTCTCTGGCGGTCTTACCGGCTGGACGAGCGAAGTTTCCCCACTGTCTGCCGCACCTGCCGGGGACGTCAACGCGGACGCCGGCGCTGCTCGCCTGACCAAAGGTGGAGCGTTCTATGTAGGCCTCAGCCAATCGTTCACAGCCCCCGAGGGACTGCAGGCGCTTCGCCTTGCCGTGACGGAGGAACCGGTGTTCCAGTCCACCGGCCGTTTTGTTCCCGAGGTTTTTGAGGTGCACGTCACTTCGGCCGGCGGCGGGAGCGTGGTTTCGACCTGGCGCCCGGGCGGGACCGCCAGCGGCAGCTCGGGCGCCAACGGCAACACGTTTGTGACCGGTGCCGGCACCACGTACAGCAACGGAGAGTTTCGAATTCCCCTCGCTGGAGTAACGGCCAACGAGATGCTCACGCTTACCGTTTCCCTGGTGGGTGCCTCCTCCGATACCGTGGCGAGCACCGCGATTGACAACGTTCGATTGGAGCTGGAGCGGTTGGTCGAACCGCCGATGACGGATGCAATTTTCGGCTGCGAGCTCTTTCGAGACGGCCTGGAAGCCGAGCGAGGAGTGGGCAAGGTGTTTCGTTGCCCGCTGGGTCAGCTCGGCGATACGGGCCTGACCCAATGCGTCGCCGCTGACGGCAGCGGCGACTGTCCACTGCCGGCGGCGCCGGGTCAGGATGCGGAGCAAGGGCGCGACGCGCTGGCTGCCGCCGGAGTGCTGGGGAAGCTGGGCGCCGGACCGGCGGGCTTCGACTACACCAAGGTTGACGTGGACGGCGGTCTGCTGGAGGACGATGCCGTCGCCTTCAGCTGCGTGATCGACGGCCATACCGGTTTGATGTGGGAGGTGAAGGTGGACGATGCGCAAGACCCCGGACACTTCGACCACCGGTACAGCTGGTATGAGTCCGATATGAATCGCGACGGCGGCAGCGCTGGGGTGCTGGATGGCGGAACCTGCAGCGGCAGCCGCTGCGATACCGAAGGCCTGGTAACGGCGATCAACGATCTGCGCCTGTGCGGCGTCAGCGACTGGCGCATGCCTACGCGCGCGGAGCTGATGAGTCTGGTTAATGCCGGGAATGCCAACCCCGCCGCCAGCACCAGGTACTTTCCATTTAGCGGTGGCGAGACTTGGACCGGCACCGCCGACGCGGCCGACGTTGGCGCGGCGTGGCGGCTGGAATTCGACGACGGCTCGGTTGGAACTCAACCGAAATCCCAGACGCTGCGCGTTCGGCTGGTTCGGGAGGTTAAGTAATGAATCCGCATGTTTCAAAGAACCGCAGTCTGCCACGTGCTGCCGTCGCAGGCCTGGTGGCGCTGATCGTCGCCGGCGCGGCTGGGGCCCAGTGTGCACCGGGCCAGACCAACCTCGACGTTCCCGCCAGCACGCCCGGCAGTGACTTTGAGCCCGGAGCTGACGGGACCTTGCTGCACCGCCGGACAGGTCTTGTGTGGCAGCGCTGCGCGCTAGGCCAAACGTGGAATGGCGCGGGGTGTGACGGCACGCCCGACGCGCTGGGCTGGGAAGTTGCGCTGCAGGCTGCGGTGGCGCATACGCAGCAAGGCCGATCCGATTGGCGCCTGCCGAATCGCAACGAGCTTGCGAGCCTTATTGAGAACCGCTGCGCGACGCCCGCGCTGAACATCTCGATTTTTCCGGATGCGCCGGCGCAGGAAAGCTGGACATCTTCCCCGGCAGTCGGTGCCGCGGGCCAGGCTTGGGCTGTCGACTTCGCTACCGGTGCGGTTTCGGCGTCACCGCTGAATCAGCCAAACGCCGTGCGCCTTGTGCGGGGCGGCGAGGCTATCGTTGATTAGTGGGCGCGCCGCTTTAGCTTTGCTCGGGAACCGGCACGGGCGCCGTAGGTTCGGTGATGCCAAACAGCCGGTGAAAAAAGACCTCGATGCCTCGCACGTAGGAAAACACTACGGGCACCACCAGCAGGCTCAGGGCCGTCGAAGAAATCAGGCCGCCGATCACCGCAACCGCCATCGGCTGGCGGAAGGTGCCGCTGCCGCCGAGGCTCAGTGCCAGCGGCGTCATGCCGGCGACCATCGCTACCGTGGTCATCAGAATCGGGCGGGCCCGTTTTCGGCAGGCGTCGATCAGGGCCTCGACGCGGTTTTTTCCTTCTTCCTGCATGCTCACCACCGCGAAGTCGACCAGCAGAATTGAGTTCTTGGTGACGATACCCAGCAGCATCACGAGGCCGATCAGCGAGGGCAGGCCCAGCTCGCTGCCGGAGATGAGCAGCGCGATCATGGCGCCGCCTACCGATAGCGGTACGGCGGACAGGATGGTGATGGGTTGGAACCAGTCTTTGAACAGCAGCACCAGCACGCAGTAAACGCACAGCACGCCCGTGGCGAGCGCGAGCAGGAAGCCCGAAAACAGGGCCTGTTGATTCTCAGCGTCTCCAGATTGCAGCAGTGCAACCGAATTGGGACGGCCGGCAATCGACGGCAGCGCCTTTGCGGTCGCCAGCGCCTCACCCAACGGGTAACCGCCCAGGTCGGCGGTGATACTGACCTGGCGCTGCCGGTCGTAGCGGTTGATCTGCGTAGGGCCACTCGAGACAGAGATATCGGCAACGCTTGCCAGCGGCACCAGGCCGTTTCTGCCCGGAACCCGCAGGGCAGAAATCGCGTCGAGGTCAGCACGCACGTTATCGGGCATCATCACCCGGATGTCGATCTGGCGCTGATCCAGATTGAGCTTTGCCAGAGCTGAGTCGAAGTCACCGCTGAGTGCTACTCGCAGCGTGGCGCCGATGGCCTGGGTGGTGACGCCGCGCTCCGCGGCGCGCTGCGGGTTGGGGCGGATCACAATTTCCGGCCGCTCGAGGCTGGCGGTTGAGGTCACGCCGGTCAGGTAGGGCACGTTTCGCAGCTCGCGCTCCGCGGCCTTGGCGGTGGCGTTGAGGGCTCGTGTGTCGCTGCTGGCGAGGATGAGCTCCAGCCGGCGGCCGGGGCCGCCGCCGGTGACCGAAAACCGTCCGCCAGGAACTTCTTTCAGCCGGTCCCGGATATCCCACTCAATATCCTGCTGGTGTCGTCGCTGGCTGCGTTCGGCCAGCACTACCGACAGCGTCGCCTGCCGCACCTCGCCGGCATTGCTTTTGTCGGGATCGCCGACCGTGGTGAAGATAGTGACCACGCCCGGCGTGTCTTTGATAGCGCGGCGGGCTGACTCGGCGATCTCCTGCGTTGACTCGAGGCTTGAGCCCGGCGGCGACTCGATCGTGACGGTGGTGGTGCCGGAGTCGGAGGCGGGGATAAATCCGGTCGGAATCAGCGGCACCAGAACTACCGCCAGCGCAAAGAAGCCGAGACCGGCGATTACCGTGGTCTTGCGGTGGTGCAGGCACCAGGCCACCAGGCGTAGATAGCCGGCCAGCAGCGG
>JBCDKA010000216.1:0-5747 GCA_038747195.1 Pseudomonadota bacterium | reverse complement strand
ACCCTGCCGATCCGCGCCGGAAAAGCGGTTATACCTGAAAAGCTGCCCAAAACTGAAGGTCAGATCCCGGGTGTCGAAGGTCGGAATCTCGTCCTGCGCCTCAAAGGGCACGTAAAGCAAGTAAAAGCGCGGCTCCAGCGTCTGGGTGTAGCGCTCGCCGCTGCGCTCCAGAAACAGCCTGCCGTCGAGCTCCGCAATCGGCGTCGTGCGCGACGGCGAGTCGTCGAGATCCCCGGCCCGGCTGTCCAGCCGGTACTGCGTGTGACGAACGCTCAACGACGGTTCGAGCATCCAGGCAGCGCCGGCAAACGTGCGTGACAGGCGCGGCATGAGGTCGAGGCGCCAGCCCTCGTCACCGATATCCCGATCGAAGGCCACCAGCTCGGTATCCACCTCTAGCCGGGTGGCACCGAGCGGCAGATCCAGCTGATAGTTGAGCCGCGGCAGCCGGGAATAAGGCTCCGCGGTCGCGGCCAGAGTATCGTCGACGCTCGTGTAGTCGTCGACGGCCAGCGAGGCGTTCCAGTAACGTCCGGCGGTGCTGAGCTGCGCGAGGGAGCGAAGGAAGCTGCGCGAGTTGGCCGCCAGGCTGTTGCCCAGATCCTCGAAGTAGCGATCGTCCGAAACGTGGTTGAGATCCACGAAAAGCGACCACCGGTCGCCGAGGAGGCCGGCATGCTGCAGCCAGCTGTAGCTGCGGCGCTGGCCGGTTCGATCGTCATCGGGCAGTACCTCAAAGCCCAGCTCCCCCTGTGACCGCCGCCCCAGATAGCGATACTCGCCCATGAGCATCGGCCCGCGGTCGGTGATCAGGCGCGGCGTCAGCGTCAGGTCGCGCTCCGGCGCCAGATTAAAATAGTAGGGAATCGATGCGTCCAGGCCGTCGTCGTTTGATCCGCCGATCGCCGGCAGCAGGAAGCCTGACTGGCGCCGATCGTCGAGCGGAAAGGCCGCATAGGGAAGATAGAGGAGCGGGACCGACTTGAACCGCAGGGTCAGGGCCCGAGCCGTTCCCCGGCCAGCCTCATGATCCAGCGACATCCGGTCAGCGCTGATCTGCCAGTCGCTGACCCCCGTCGGGCAGGTGGTAAACGTGACGGCCTCAAGGTCGGTGCGGGCTTCGCCGAAGCGCTGGGCGCTGTCAGCGCTGCCGCGCCCGGCGCCGCGGCCGAGCCAGTAGTCGAGCAGATCAATGTCGACCTCGCGGCCGCTGAGATCCAGCTCGGCCTGCTCCGCGCGGATTGTCAGCTCGGGACTGAAGTAACGCACCGAGCCTGTCGCGCTGGCGATGTTGGTCTGGCGGTCCAGGCTCACCTGGTCGGCCTGCAGTCGCTGGCCAGCCTGGGAGACGTCGACACCGCCGCTGAAAACGCTAAACCCCAGCTGGCTCAGGTCGAGCTCCGGTGCCAGTACCCCGACGGCGCCCGGCGGCAGCTCAGCGGCAAAGGGCTGTGCCTGTGGCGTTTCCGCCTGGCGACAGGCGAGCGGCCCTTGGGCCCAGGCCGGGAGCGAGAGCAACCATAGACACGCGGCAAAGCCGCAGGGGCGAAAAGACTGAACCAAAAGACTGTTACCGAACGCAGGCGCCGGCACCTTCGCACGTTTGCTGGTGACAGGCAACGCGCCGCTCATCGGCCCGTCTCACCATCGGGCTGCGCCGGCGCTTCACCCTGCCCCTGCGAAGGCGCCTGCTGACCCAGCGCGTCCAGGCGAGTCTGCCGCTCCGACCGCGGGAGTTCAGCAAGCTCTTCCGCCGCACGATAGAAGCAGGGCCAGGAACGCTCGCATTGTTCGAACAGCGCAACAAACGCCGGCACCGCCAGCTCGTAGGTGGAAAACAGGGCCAGACGCGCGTTGTTGGGACCCTCACCCTCAAACCAGTGATCGATCGGGCTGGCGCCCTGCCAGCGATCTCTTAGGGCGTCGTGGCGGCGGCGAAAGCTGTCGAAGATCGCCGCCTTTTGCTGCGCCGGCGCGGTGTCCTCCCCGCGGTACAGAAGCTCCAGCTCCCCACGAACCTCCAGGACGAGTTCATCAAACTCCCGCCGAAATACCTCGGCCTGAGGATTGCTGACCGGGACGTCGCCCAGCTGCTGCTGTCGGGCCCAGGCCTGACGCCCAAGCTTTTCCACCGCGGTGGCAAACGATTCGTTGAAGGTGCTGTCGTCCAGCACGTACAGCCGCTCGTGGGCCAGCTCGTGAAACAGGACCCCCGCAAGCTGCAGGTCCGAATAGCGCAGCATCGTGGACAGGACCGGATCGTTGGCAAAACCCAACGTCGAATAGGCCAGGCCCGGCACCAGCGCAACGTCGTAGCCCCTCTCGGCCAGCCGGTCTCGCTCCGCTTCCGCCTGGCGCCGGCTGAAGTAGCCGCGGTAGTTGAAGCAGCCGACAAACGGATAGCACCAGCGGCGCGGCGCGAGCGAATAGGCCGGCGCGGCGCTGAGCAGCCAGAGGGTCACGTCGCGCTCGAGGTCAACAAAGTCGGTATAGCTGCCGGAATCGGGAAGCAGGAGCTCGTCGATCGCAAAGCTGCGGATGGCGATGACCGTCTCCAGCCGACGCTTGAGCTCGGGCTCAAGGTCGGGGTCAGCCAGCAGTTTCTTGATGTCTTCCTTGCCGCGCGTGATCTGCCAGTGACCCTTGACCGCCTGCCCGTAGTAAGAGACGGTGGCGCAGCCTGACAGGAGCAGGCACAACCCACAGAAGACCAGGAGGCGTGCGATGGGCACCCGGGCGGTGAACAACTGGTTTGCCGATGAGCAGTTCTGGAACACGTTTGGCGATTGTATGTTCCATCCCGCCAGCTTTCGAGTGGCGCAGGAGCAGGCCCCGCTCCTGGTGGAGCTCGCCGGCGGCCAGCAGCACCGGATCCTCGACCTTGGCTGCGGCCCGGGGCGACACGCGGTGCCGCTGGCAAAGCTTGACCAGCAGGTCACGGGGGTGGACCTGATCGGCGTCCTGCTCGACCAGGCGCGAGAGGTGGCGGCCACCGCGGGTGCACAAGTTGAGTGGGTTCAGGCCGACATGCGGGAATTCTCCAGGCCGGATACCTTCGACCTGATCATTTCGATGTGGTCGAGCTTCGGCTACTTCGACGATCCGGCTGACGACCTGCGTGTGCTGCAGCGCTGCCGCGAGAACCTGGCGCCGGGCGGCACGCTGGTGCTGGACCTTGTGGGTAAGGAGATCGTTTGTCGCGATCTGGAGCCCGTGCACGTCACGGAACTGGACGATGGCGCGATGCTGGTCGAGCGGCCGGTGCTGGAAGAACAGATGACCGTCTACAGCAACGAATGGACGCTGATCCGGGACGGCGTCGCGCACCACGCGCATTGGCATCACCAGCTATACAGCGGGGCGGAGCTTCGCAACCTGCTGGCCGACGCCGGTTTCGAGCAGATCGACCTGCAGGCCGACCTGTCCGGGGCGGACTACGACTTCGACGCCGAGCGGCTGGTGGCCGTCGCACGGTGAGCGCCGCGGTGGACCCAACCCTCACCCTGACCGTTGTGGTGCCGGTCTTTAACGAAGCAGAAAACCTCGCGGCGCTGCACCAGCGTCTGGCCGACGCGCTGCAGCCCACGAACCTGAGCTGGGACGTGCTCTACGTCGACGACGGCAGCACCGACCAGAGTCTGGCGGTGATCCGTCAGCTGGCCGCTGACGAGCCGACCGTCGGCTGGCTGTCGCTTAGCCGGAACTTTGGCAAAGAGCTTGCGATGACCGCCGGGCTGGACCACACCAGCGCGGATGCGGTGGTCATCATCGATGCGGACCTGCAGGATCCGCCGGAGCTGATTCCCGCGCTGATCGATCGCTGGCGTGAAGGCTATGACGTCGTTTACGCGCAGCGCACCGCCCGGGCCGGAGAATCGCTGGTCAAACGCGGCACGGCAGCCGGTTTCTATCGGGTCATCAACTGGCTTTCCCGAACCCGGGTGCCGCCGGATACCGGCGACTTCCGACTGCTCAGCCGACGCGCCGTCGAGGCGCTCGGCCGGCTTCGGGAGCGCCATCGGTTTATGAAAGGACTGTTCGCCTGGGTCGGCTATCGGCAGATTGCCGTGCCCTACGAACGCGAGCCGAGGCTGGGCGGCAGCACCAAGTTCAGCTATCGGTCCTTGTGGAATTTTGCGCTGGAGGGCATCACCAGCTTTAGCAATGTCCCGCTGAAGGCCGCCTCCTATCTCGGCCTGGGAGCCTCACTCGGGGCCATGGTCTACGGGTTCTACATCATCGCCAAGACGCTGCTCTACGGCGATCCGGTGCCCGGCTATCCCTCGCTGATGGTCGTGATTCTGTTTCTCGGCGGCGTCCAGCTGCTGGCCCTGGGCATCATCGGCGAATACCTCGGTCGGGTGTTTGTGGAGGCCAAGCAGCGGCCTCTCTACCTGGTTGGTGAGAGCCAGCCCGCTTCACGCCAGGTCGGTCGCTCTGAGAACCCTCGGGAAGCGAGCCTGAAGGCGGTACCCGCGGGTGACTGACGCGCGTGAGGGCGTCGTTCAGTACGACCTGCGCTACACGTGTGAACCGCTGGAACCCGAGCCGGACCTGCCGCTGCTATGCCGGTGGCACAACCTGTTTCGCCGGCTGGGCTGGCTCGGTCGCGATCCCAATCGCTACGGCGGGGACGCCTACGGCAACCTGAGCTTTCGGTCTACCGCCGGCCGCGGGTTTGTGATCAGCGGGACCCAGACCGGTGACGTTGAGCTGGGGCACGAGCACGTCTCCCGAGTCATCAACGTGGACGTGAGCCAGAACTTCCTGGCGGCACGGGGGCCGGCGAGGCCTTCCTCGGAGGCGTTAACCCACGCCGCGGCCTACCGCTTGGGCCCGTCGGTTCGCTGGGTCTTTCACGTGCACGAGCCGACCATCTGGGCCCAGACCGCCAACCTGGGCTTGCCGCAAAGCGACCCGCAAATCGGTTACGGGACCCCCGCCATGGCCATGGAGCTGGCGCGGCTTCACGAGAGTCCGGCGGGAAGCGGCATTCTGTCGATGGGCGGGCACCGGGACGGCGTCCTCAGCTTCGGTGAGAGCGCTGAGCAGGCGGCGGTTGAGCTCTTTCAGGCTTATGCCGCGGCGCTGGCGCTCCCCTGATCAATCGCGGCGTTCAGGCCTCGAACGCTTCAGCCCAGCGCAGCCCTCGCTGGATTTCGTCCGCGTTTTCTCTCGCCGAGTGCTCGAGCTCCGCCTGCCGGCTGCTGCGGTCGTAGCGCATGGCCGGGTCTTTGGAATACCCCTGAGCGATCTCACCCCGGGCCGCTTGCTCAAGCTGTTCGACGCTGGGGGTGATGCCGTAGAACGCGGCAATTCGAGCAAGCTGCGTAACCGGTTCGGCCAGAAACCGTTCAAAATCCACGCGGAGAACGCGCTCGCCCGGTGCCGCCGACGTCAGCTCGGCCTCAGCGGCGTCCAGCGATCGGTTGACCGCCAGCCAGCTCATGGCGGCCAGCTCGCCGGGCGTCAGCTGATACAGCCGAACGCTCTGACCCAGTCCCAGGGCCTGCAGATCAGCCAGCCGGGTCTGGGAGAAGTGAAACAGCTCCTGCCGCCGCAGTTCGCTTCGCAGCATCGTCTGGAGATAGCTTTCCAGGGGGATTCCCACGCGCAGGGCCCGGTGTTCAGGGTGGCTGGCCAGCAGCGGCCCGGCCAGCCCGCCGCAGTCGCTGGTCGCCTTGACCAGCGTCGGCAGCGACGGCTCGTAGCGTCGGGTCAGCAGCCTGAGCTGCTGGTCGAGATGT
>JBCDKA010000215.1:0-5799 GCA_038747195.1 Pseudomonadota bacterium | reverse complement strand
CTGCCGGGTCGTCAGATCGCGCTCGTGGCAGAAACGGTCGATCGGTTCCCCGTCGACCAGCTCCATGATCAGGAACGGTATGCCTTCGCTGGTGGCGCCCGCGTCAAACAGTTGGGCGATATGGGGGTGGCTCAGCTCCGCCAGGATCTGCCGCTCGCGAAAAGCCAGCTCGCGCTGGCGTGGGGTCAGTCGCGCGTTCAGCATCAGCTTGATGGCCACCGCTTTTTCGAATTCGCCATCAGAGCGCTGTGCACGATACACGCGGGCCATGCCGCCTTCGCCGAGGATTGCCTCGATCGTGTAGTCGCCGATCACCTGGCCGGTTGCGTCCTCAACGGCCGTTAGCTCATCCATCGCTTCGATGGCACCGCCGGTTTTGAAGCGATCTTCTGAATTCTGATTGGAGCTTCGGTCCATACGGCTCACCTGGTGCGTGGCATGCTTTGCACCAGTATAGCTATCGGATTTGGCGCCGCGACGGCGCGCGGGAACGCGGCGTCGTTACTGGTAACAGAGAGTCCTCCAGACCGCTGGCGCATCGCCGGCTGCCGGTCTCACGTCACAGGGCGCTGACCAGCCCTTCCACCGTACAGTTGAGGTTTGCAGGATTGCCGAAGACGCCGGTGCCGTCATCGGTTGCCGCGAGTGTTTCGGTGGGTGCCAAGACGAGCAGGCCCGTGACAACGCAATCATCCAGTCCAGCGCCAATGACACAATCAAGCGATTCGCCGGCGCCGTCGGAAAGACGAATTGTGGTCGCGGTGGCCAGACCGTCGGCGGTCAGCGCGTGACAGCCGAATTGCGTCACAACAAAATCATCCGGCGTATTGGGGTCATAGCGGTAATAGGTTTGGCTAACGCCCGGTGCGCGCACATAAAAGTTCAGAAACGCCGGGGCTGTGACGCCAGCATCGAGCACGTTGAGCTCAGCAGCGTTGATGGTGGTCGCACCGTCCAAGGTCAGCGTCTGCCCCTCCAGCGTACCCCCAACCGTGAGGTTGGCGCTTTCAACCGTGACGTCTTCGGGCAGCACGACGGTGCCATCGGTATTGATTCTTAAGGCCCGGTTGAAGGTAATCGGATTCGGCCCAGCCGGTGCGGCATAAAAATCGACGACACCTGACGGACTCACTTCCTGCAAAAAGGCGCCCATCGTTTCGTCAAAACGCTGCCAGCCACCGCTGAAGAAGGCATTCTTCGGCACGCTGGCAAAGCCGATTGGTCCAGCGTGAAGCCCGATGCCGCTACCCGGCTGTGAATTGGCAAACACCAGCACACCGTGCTGGTCGGTGCCGGTATTGATGGTTAGCGTGCTTTCCGGGCTGAAGAACGGGGCGTCAGTACCCATAGCGAAAAAGCCGTCTGGATGGAACGCCACCCGCACTGGGTTGAGCGCGTAGTTAGGGTCGGCGCCATAGGTAAAGAACAGGCGGTTGCCGGCCTGGCTCGTGCGCTTCAGCATCGTCCACTTGCCTTCGAGGGTGCCAGTGTTCATCTCTCCCAGCACAATTGCCGAGCCGTTGCTTCCGCCCGGGCTGCTGTAGAGGCCCAGCACCGCGTCGCTCGCCTCAACCAGCAGGTCCTCGCCGAGCAGCGACTGCGGCGCCGTCTGCAGCCCAAGGTCAGCACTGGACAGGTGAACGGTTGACTGAGGCGTATCGGTGCCCAGTCCGACGCTCCCGGCGTTGTAGAACGCTGTCGTCCCATTCACCTGCCAAGGCGTGGCGCCTGGCGGCCCGGGGTCACCCTGAGGTCCCGTTGGCCCTGGGTCACCCTGCGGTCCGGCGGGTCCGGGTTCACCCTGCGGGCCCATGGCCCCGGCCGCGCCGTCAAGCGCATACGCGGCGTACGGCGCCGGAGAAATGGGCTGCCTCGGTTCGAGAACCGTGTAAGGGCTGCTGCCGGCGGATTTTCTAACCGCAATCTCCAGCCAGCGCTCGGCGCCGTCAAAAACATCACTCCCTGCATCAATCATGACGGTAAAGGTGCCGTTCACCACGGCCACCGCCAGCTGTTCGTCATTGACGCCAATCTGCAGCCCGGCAGTTGGCGCGCTCCACAGCGAGAAATCGAAATCTACCGCTTCGTTCAGGACTTCGCCGTCGAGGGCGAGTTCACCCTGGTAGGTAAAGGCTTGAGAAAATGCGGGGGCAACCGCGGTCACCCCTATCGTCAACGAGGCTAGCCAGGCCAGGGCAAGAGGCCAAATTCTGCGGTGTGTGTGGATCGAAGCAGTCACGGTGAGTCTCCCTACGCCGCCGTCGTTGCGGCACGTCGAAATGGTTGAACCTGTCTATAGGCCAACGCATCACCAGCGCCGAATGCACACGGTTCTCCGAGCTCATAGGATTCTTGAGACGTTTAGCGCGTCAGGATCGCGTAGCCAACAAGGAACGCCAGCTGTTCCCGCCGAGATCCGCTGCGTGGTAAATCCTCAGCGCTTTTGAAGGAGATCTGAGACCGCGGCCGACTCGTAAAACGGCTGCAGGCGCAACCTCAGTAGCTCCGTCAGGACGCCTGAAGCGCGAAGTTGTTTCAGCAACGGTGGACCAAAAGCGAGGACTTCCTTGTTCACCATGCCGCGCTTGATGCCAACGTCGTTGAGCAACTGCGCCACCGGCTGATCGCCATAACGATCGAAAAAGTGCCCGATCAGAGACTCGGCTGTCTCCATGAACCAATCCGTTTGACGAAGCTCGTCCCACGTGGTTTTCAACCACGTGCCAAAGCGTTCAACGTCTTCACTTTGAAGGTCTTCGGTCAGGGTGGTCAGCTTTAGTTTCCCGATAGCGGGCCACGCATCAGAAAACTGATCGACCAAGCCGTCGCTGGTCATCGCCGCATCCACAATTTGTTCGGAAGTTTTGATCAGTGAGGGCAAATAGCCTTTGATGAAGCTCTTGAGCTGACGTTCGACCGTCGCGTCCAGACCCGGGACAGCGCGCGTCGCCACCTTTCGCCCCAGCTTCAGCATCGATCCAACGCCTGGGACTTTTTGGGTGATGAGGTTGTCCTGGATCAGGTAGTTCAACAGCGCTTCATAGACGAGGCTTGAAATCAGCTCGCCGTATAGCGGATGGCGGAATATTTCAGCGAGCAGCCTGCGGCGGGGTTCGTGCAGGCCGACAACCAGTTCTACCAGTTCGATATACCCGTCCGGGTCGATCAGATCTCGAAGCTCAACTTGAGATTCGGCCAGCTGCTCCCGAAATCGAAGAAAGAGCGAAACGCCAAAATCGGTGACGGTCGGCGGGACCCGCGAGTCGGCGAGCAGGCGGCGGGTTGCGGAGACACACCGATTTTCGGTGATCAGCGCGCCGAGAGTCTGGTCCTCGGCAAACTCAAAGCCACGCTTTACGGCATCGCGAAGAAAAGTTTGCACACGCTTGTCGGTTAGCGCCTCCAGTTCAAACTCGACGTGTTGGTCGAGCAGCTGCTTGGCGATGGGGTGCATGGCGGTGGGCCCGTGTGTCAAACGGCGGACCGGCGAGTATACGCGCCGCGTAACGAGAAAGCTGAGTTTGAGCGCATCCATGCTGCCCCGTTTTTCGGATCTCGATCGCTAGCTCTCGCAAGCAGCGTTCTTAGGGTCCGTAGGTTTACTGTCTTGAGAGCGCTGAGCCAATGCTGCTAGGGTAATCGACAGCTGCAAGGGGATCGTCGTGATGAAAGCTTCTATGACCTTAGCTGGCCTGCTGCTGATCGGGCTTGTTCTTTCTGATCCTGTTTTTGCCGCCGAGGCGCCCCAGCATCCCGGCGTTGGCGACGACAGCATTGAGCTTTGGGATCGCTATTTCGAAGCCCGAGAGGGTGGGCGCAGCGACGACGCGCTTGAGATGGCCATCCGGTTGCGCGATCTAGCGGAGGCGGAGAACGGGAATACGAGTACCGAGTACGCCGTGGCGCTCGCCGAAGTGGGGATTAGCCGACTGCTCCGGGAGGATCATGATCTCGCCTACGCTGACCTCACTCTCGCGGAAGACCTGCTAGCTGGGCAACTGCCGCTCTACAGTGAAAAGCTGATCCGAGCCCTGACCTTTCTTGGCGCGTCGCTCAGCAATCGCGGTCGCTATGATGAAGCCCTGCAGGCCTATTCCCGCGCCCAGCACATCACCCACCGTCAATGGGGCACGGAAAACGACGCTCAAATACCGCTCACCTACGCCAAGGCTGACGTCCTGCAGGCGCTGGGTGACCGTCATTTGGCCAATGAGCAGCAGCAGCTGGCCGTCAAGCTCCATCGCGTAAACCATGGCGAGACCAGTCCCCAGGCCATTGCCGCCGCGGCGCGTTACGGCACCTGGCTGCGGTCTCTTGGAGAATACGATGGCGCGATTGCGGTATTTCATGAGGCGCTGAGTGAGGTTCAGGGCCGAGGCCCCGATCGACCAGAGTCGCTGCCGCTGCTGCGCGGTATGGCCCACGCCTATCGAGGCGGCTATCGCGGGAAGTTCGCACGCGGCATGTATGAGCGCATCATCGAGCTGATGGAAAGTCAGCCAGAGGCCTTCTCGGTTGATCAACAAGTAGAGGCGCGGCTGGTGTTTGGCGACTGGCTGATGCAGCGCTATTTCGAGCGTCAGGCTGTCGCGCAGTACGAAGCGGCTTACGCTGTGGCGGCCGCCGCCGGACCCGATGGTGCGCACTGGCTGCCGCAGTTTGCCGAACCGCAGCTGGTTCGCTATGGCGACATGGCGCCGTTTAAAGTTGCCGGCGATGATCGACACGTGACCTTTCAGTTCCGCGTCACCGACGATGGCCGCATCCGCAGCGCGAAGGTGTCAGAAACCAGCGCCGGATCGCGCGACAGCTCCCGGGCACGGCAGCAGTTTCCCAAGCTGACCCGCTATCGCCCGGCCATTGTTGACGGCAAGGCCCGGGGCGAGGACACCATGACAACCACCATGTACCTGTTGCCCGACGGCGTGGCCCTGGAGCCCGAGCCGGTGGCAGCACCGGCGCGGCTGACCTCCCGCGATGCGGTGGCGGTTTCCAACTGGACCCTGCTTCGCGGTCCGGACGCTATGACCCTCGACATCAACGAAGACGATTGAGCGCGGCATGGTAGTGCGCTGATGGCCGGAGGATTCGCCAAAGACGGCAACGTACAGGAGCAGATCGACGCCACGATTGAGGATGCTGTCGCTCGCGCTCGTGGGCAGTTGCCCCGGGGAGAGAGTTTGAAGCACTGCGAAGAGTGTGGCGTGGAAATCGCCGAAGCGCGCCGAGTGGCCGTGCCGGGAGTCAGGCTCTGCGTAGCCTGCCAGTCAGCACTCGACGAGGAGGCCAAAGCGTATTCTGGCTATAACCGGCGCGGCAGCAAAGACAGTCAGCTGCGCTGAACCATAGCCTACTCGCCCCTTTCGAGGCAGGGAACACAACGCGTGCTGGTGGGATCGACTCGGAGGCGCCGTGGGTCGATCGGCTCTCCGCACATGATGCACTCGCCGTATTCCCCGTTGTCCAAACGGGTCAGCGCTGCCTTTACCTGGCGGATTCGCAGCTGATTGCGTCGCGCTGCGGCAATCGCTATTTGCTGCGCCTGGATGGCGTCCATGCGCGTCAGTCGTCCCTGTCGGGTCTGGTCCAGCTCGACAGTCGCGGTGCTGTGGCGTAACGCATCAGCCTCTTTCATAAGCTCGTCGTGCAGCCTCAGCAAAGCGGTTCGTGGATCGGGTTCAGCCATGGATACATTCGCGTTGGGAATCGTCATCATGCCCATTTTTCCATTTGTCGAAAACACCAGGAGCCGATGGCGGGCCGGCGGTCAGACTTCGGTGTCGCGTCTACGAGTCTGGG
>JBCDKA010000214.1:0-5830 GCA_038747195.1 Pseudomonadota bacterium | reverse complement strand
TGCGGACAACACCTTTCTGTCGCCCGCGCTGCAGCAGCCGCTGGCGCTTGGCGCAGACATTGTGGTCCACTCGACCACCAAGTATCTCAACGGTCATAGCGATGTTGTCGGTGGGGCGGTCGTTGCGAAGACGCCCGAGCTGCATGAACAGCTGACCTGGTGGGCCAACTGCATCGGCGTGACCGGCGCTCCGTTTGACAGCTTCCTGACGCTTCGGGGTATCCGCACGCTGAAGGTGCGCGTTGCTCAGCACGAGACCAACGCGCGGCGGCTCGTTGACCTCCTGACCTCCCACGCCGCCGTGTCGCGGGTCTACTACCCCGGGCTGACCAGCCATCCGGGCCACGCTGTCGCCCGCCGTCAGCAGTCTGGCTTCGGCGGCATGATCAGCTTTGAGCTCCGCGGCGACGTCGGCGAAGTGACCGAATTCCTGCGCAGCCTGGAGCTGTTTTCCCTGGCGGAATCACTCGGTGGCGTCGAGTCGTTAGTGGCTCACCCGGCGACTATGACCCACGCTGCCATGAGCGAAGCGGCGCAGCGCGAGGCGGGTATTGAGCCGACATTGGTCCGGCTGTCGGTTGGCATCGAGGACGCCGACGACCTGGTCTCGGACGTTCAGGCCGCGCTGGATGCGGCGCTGGAGATCTCACTTGAGAACGAAGCTCAGGCCGTCGGCGGCTGAGCTAAGCGTCAAATAAAAAGGCCCCCAAAACGGCTTTCGCCGCAGGGGGCCCCGGTTTCTGCGCCTAAAGCAGATTGATGGGCGAGTAGCTGTAGCCAGGAAATACGCTGCCGACCACGCCACTGCCGTTGCCCAGAATCACGTCCATGACGGTGCCGTGAACCTGACGGAAATCGGTGGTTGGGATCACTCCATCCCCCTCTCGGTCGACCGCTGCGATGCTGGGGAACGTGCCGTAGAGTCCACCGGCCACCCGCCCGCTGATGACCGTCATCGGGTCCCCGTAGCCGTGGTCGGTGCCGTTATTGCCATTTTCACTGACCTGACGTCCAAATTCGCTCTGGATTACCAGACACATATCGTTGGCGCTCTTGTTCGGGTCGTTCGCAATATCGAGGTAGAAGGCCGTGACGGCCTCGCTCACTTCTCGGATGTTCCGGCCGAAGCCAGTATTGGGGTTCACCGGCTGCTGATTGTTGTGTGTGTCCCAGCCGCCTTTGTTCAGCGCCGCTGCCGCAATTCCCAGGTCCAGCTTCCAAAGCTGGGCAATGAGCGCGAGGTCCTCACCGATGCCCGTATCGGGGTAGGTGACACCGCCAGCCGGCACGTAGTTGTCCAGATCGAAAGAATCGATGAGTTCAACCGCGTCTACGGCCGCCTGTCCTGCCAGATCGAGTGTCCCGGAGCCGTTACCGTACATATCGGCAAGGCCGGCGAGGTGAGTGTCCTCATATCGACCGGTGTTGGGGCTGAAGCCGCCGGCCGAGTCCAACGTTGCTACATCGGCATAGCCTGAAAGACTGACGGGCGTATTTGAGTCAGACGCTAGCCCCGTGAAGACCGCGTCGCTGCTGTGTGGGATCGCGGCGAGGTACCGACCAAGAAAGCCGCCGCCGGCGGCGGACTGGCTGCCGGGGGTTCCCAGCTCGATCTCTTCCTGCGCGTCGAAGTGACTCCGGGTGAGGGCGTCCAGCGGATGACCGCAGGAGTGAACGAACGCCACGTTGTTGCGGATGCTATGCAGGTCTGGGCACAGCGGGTTAAGCCCCCAGCCGCTACCCCCTGGCATATCCACCATGCTCAGCGTAGTGCCGGGATCGATAAACGTGTTTCCCCGGTCCTGGGCATAGTTTGTCAGGTTGGCACCGCTCGTGGGCACCAGATAGCTCAGACCGTCCATCCCACCTCTGAGAAACAGATAAACCAGCAGCTTTGTCGGCGCGGTGCCGACGTTCCCAGCGGTCACGCGTTGGGTGAAGCCCAGCCCCAAAGTCCCGGTACCCAGAGCTCCCGCCCCGGCGCCCATGCCGGCCAGCAGGCGACGGCGATTACGATTAATCTTGTCCATTGTCCGTCTCCTTATCGCTGCATGAACTGAGGTGACCAGAGGATCAGCTTGACCAGTCCGGTCAGCCTCGAGCGCCAGCGGTCGTTGCCGCTGTCCTGGGTCAGACGATTGCGCTGGATGGGCTCGTCGGCGCCCCAGCTGTTTGCGTCAGCGAGGTCACCCGGGTAGTCCTGGGTCATGAACTGCAGCGCCGCTCGACCGATGGTGGTGGGCGCGGACTGATAGTCCCCAGTCCCGGTCCAGCCGCCGGCTGGGGTGAATCCCAGCGCCCAGTTACACCAGAACTCCACGAGCTGCCTTGGCGTCGGATCACCCGACAGGCTGTTCAGGGTAATATCGATGGCCCGCATCGTCCGCGTTGCTGAGTTCGACGCGTTGCGGTCCAGCAAAAAGTCGATCGTTCGCCAGGCCTGGACCAGCGAGTTTGAACCCTCCCAGTGGGAGCGCTCGTCCGGAAAGCCGTCCGGGGTGCGCCAGTCGAAAAGTCTTTGACCGGCAGCGTTGAAGACGCGAAGCATGTTGCTGGTGGTGTTGTCACTCATGCGCCAGGTGTGGTCACAGCCGGCGGCGCGCATGGCGGCCACCACGTACTCAAAGGGGCGCCGCACCTTCTCACCCCAGTTGCTGGCGCTTTTGAATTCCGGGGAAAGCAAAATGGTGCGCAGCGTGCGGGCGATTTGATCAGGGCTCTTGCGGTGTGCGTAAAACGTCGCCGCTGCCGCGTCGATCACCGCCTGCGGAGGTTCGTCAGCGATGAGCCGCTGGCAAAGCTTGCGGGCAATGTGCCTCGCCGTGGCCGGATGGTAGGCGGCGAGTTTGACGATCAGTCGACCTTCGGTTTCAGCATCCAGTCCCGAGGGGATCGCCGCCACTCCGAGTGTTAGCACCGCCTTGGTCGAGTCCTTGTTGTGCTCGTCTTCGCGGGTGAAAAACAGGCCGCTGCCGCAGCTTGTGTCCGTGTCCTGATCGCCGTAGCGCCAGCCGGTCATGCTCTGGGCGGCGGTGAGCACGTCATCGTCGGTGTAGACCGCGGCAATCGGCAATGACGGATCGGCGAGGAAACCCAGATTCTGGCTGTTCAGCTCGGCGTCGTTGAGCGCGGTGTAGGGGTTTTCTGGCAGCGCGTCGACAAACCGCGGGTTGGCGTTGCCGGCATAGTCGTCCGAACCGATGCAGTGCAGCTCAAATAGCTCGCGACAGTAGTTTTCGTTGATCGCGCCATCGCGGCCGTTCACGTAATTGTCCAGGTACCGCAGCATGGCCGAGTGCTGACTGGAGGCGTAGATCAGCTCATAGAAATTGCCGAAGACGTTGTTGCGAATCACGTCGCGGTCCCAGCCAACCCAGGACACATAGACGTCTCGGTTGAGGCGCGCGAACACGTTGAGGTGGTTGTGCCAGAAATCCACCACCAGCTCGCGAAGCTGCCAGCGACTGTAGCACGCGGCGTTGAAGGTGAACTTTTCCACCTCGGCGTAGGGGCGTGAGTACTCGCTGAACGAACCACATTCATACTGTGAAAACAGGGCCGTGTGCGACTGATCCAGCTGAGTGAAGTCCGCAGCGTGCTCGGCCATGCGCGCGTCCAGCTCGGGGTCCTCGCTGCTCGGCGCCAGCTGTTCCTCGACGTAAGCGGCCAGGCGCGCGTCGTCCGTATTGCCCAGTGATTCAAAGTAGGCGAGGTCGCCCGTGGCGGCAAAGTTGGTATTTACCGACTCAAAGCCGTTGGCCAGAATCGTGTCTGGGTTGGCGCCGCTGGAGCCGGTAATGCCCCGATTGATGCCGAAGCCCATTTTGCTCAGAACCCGCACGGCAAAAGGCGGCGTCAGCGTGGAATCTGAACCCGATTTGCTGGCGCTGCGGCGCTCGCCGACGGCGGTTTCCGGCGGCTTGGTTTCGGCGTTGACTTGCGTTGTGGCGAGCCCGGCGAGCGATCCTGCTCCGGTAGCCTTGAGAAAGGCGCGACGTCCTGTCTGAGGTTCATGAAGTGGCATGGCAAATTTCCTTACATCTCAGACAATGTTGAAATGTACGTGGAGGTTGGCGGTCAAAGTGTGACTTAGGTCATGCTTTGATTACGGCGTTTCCCGTCATGAGTGCCGACGGCACCAAGCACCTGCCATCTCGTCAAAAGCGCACCGGATTGGTGCGAAAATCAGAGGGTTACGCGAGGGGAGAACTAGCGGGAAGCTGACTTGAGCCGGCTGCTGATCTGGTCTCGGGCGTCAGCCAGGATTGAGGTGCGGTCGAGCGAGTCAAGGATAGCGCGCACCGTCTGCTTGGGACCGTTGGTGCCCCACGATTTGCCGTTGACCAGGTAAGCCTCGGCGGACCGACCCACGAGGTAGGTAGCGTAGTAGGCGAGCGCCCCCTGCGCCGCGCCCGTGACCGCAACCGACAGCCCCACGCTGACCGTTTTCAGCGCCGAAGAAACCAGGTTGACGCCCCACACGGCGCCCATCAAGGCCGCGAGCTGAGCCATGATGGTGGCGAGCAGCTTGCCGCTCTCATGGCGCCCCATGGGCAGGCCGTACACCCGGCTGAGCTGCACCACCAGCGCTACGTCCAGCGCGGCGGCGGCCAGAAGGTCCGCAACCGGCACCGGATTGAGCGCCACGGCGACACCCTTGGTCAAGCTGTAGCTGCGCAGCACCTTCTCCGCGATCTGGCGCCTCGCCTTGACCATACGGGCAGCCACCTGGTCGGTGAGCTTGCCGGCAAACAGGGCGGCGTTGAGCGCCGCCAAGGTTTTGCCTTCAGCTTCGAGTACCCGCCAGATTCGTTCCTTGAGCTCCTGGATCTGCGGTTCGCGCTGCCGCTGGCTCTCCGTTTCGCGCCCGTTCTCGTCGACCGTAACCACCAGCTGTGGTCGCGGGCTGGCCGCAATGGGCACGATGTTCTCCGGCTTGACCAGTTCCTGGCAGCGTTCGCGCAGCGCGCTGAGCAGCTGCGCCTGCTCCTCCGGGGTGTATCGATCGGTTTTGTTCAGCGCGGCAATCACGGGCCGGTGGGCTGCGGTCACAATGCGCATCGCGTTGATTTCGGATTCGGAGATATCGCCGTCGAGCACAAAGATCACCAGATCGGAACGCTCGGCGACCTCGAAGGCCAGCTTCTCACGCTGCTCGCCGTCCAGCTCATTGATGCCCGGCGTATCGATCAAATGCACGCCGCCCGCGTGGCCTTCATCCCATCGCGCCGTCTGCGCCTGCCGCGTCTCGCCGTGCAGCGGACTGACCGAAAACACTTCCCGCCCTACCAGCGCGTTGAGCAGCGAAGACTTGCCGGCGCTGACCTTGCCGAAGACGGCAAGATGGATTTCACCCCGCGCAAGCTTTTCGGTCATGGCTTCAACCTGGTGGTAGTCGGCCTCCAGCTCCTCCCGAACATCCTGGGGTATCGAGCTGTCGGCGAGCAGGTCACGGAGATTTCGTGAGGCGCTGAGCAGGTGCTCCTGGCCGTCTTCAGTCATCGCGATTTTCAGCCTTCCAGCGGGTTAGCGCCAGGCGGGCATAGCCCAGCGCTTTCTCTTCAACGGATTCGTCCAGCTGTTTCTCAAACCGATCTGCGGCCCACACGGGGTCCAACGACTTTCGCTCCTCCAGCGAGGCGCAAATCGATCGGCCCAGACTGTCGAAGATCATGCCGTAGGCCGCTGCATGGATCACGCCGCCGGTGAGTGTGCCGATGCCCGGAAATGCCTTGAAGGCATTCCCGGTCACCGCCAGGACCAGGGCCGTGGTTTTCTTGAGCCGATCGCCGGCGAGGGTGAGGAAACGGTCGATCTCGATTTCCCGTAC
>JBCDKA010000213.1:0-5904 GCA_038747195.1 Pseudomonadota bacterium | reverse complement strand
CTGCGATTCCAACGAGCCAACTATCTCGTCAAGGACATTGACCGCGCGCTGGCGCTGTACCGCGATGTCCTGGGCTTTGAGGTGGCGTTTACCAAAGACTCGCCGGACGATTCTTACTCCTACCCGGTCTTCGAAATCGATCGCAGCAATCAGATGCGCTTTTGTGTGCTGAGCACCGAAAGTCAGGTCCGAGTAATGGCGCTGACGGAGGTGCCGGGAGACATACCGCCCGTGCCGTTCCCGAGACGCAGCGCCATTGTCCTGGAGGTGGGCGACGTTGAAGCGGTGTGTGCCGGGGCGGAGGCGCTGGGATGCCACGTTTACGAAGAGGAGGAGCTTCACACCCACGATGGCCGGGTCGGCCAGGAGGTGGGCATTGTGGATCTTGATGGCAACCTGGTGGTGATCTACAAGATCCCCGCGGCGGGCTGAAACATCATGGCGCAAAGCGAAAAGTCTTACCCGAGCCCACGCTACGCGTGGTACATGGTGGTGATCCTCACCATCGCCTACGTCCTGTCGTTTGTCGATCGCTATATCCTGGGTCTGCTGATCGAACCCATCAAGGCTGACCTCGAGCTAACGGACACTCAGATCGGCTACCTTCTGGGCCTGGCTTTTTCCGTCTTTTACGCCACGATGGGCCTGCCGCTGGGCTACCTTGCCGACCGCAAGCGCCGCACGTTCCTGGTTGCCGCAGGCGTAGCGGTCTGGTCGGCGGCCACCGTGGCATCCGGCATGGCCAAGAACTTTGCCCACATGTTCATCGCTCGCATGACCGTCGGGGCCGGCGAGGCCACCTTAAGCCCCTGCACCATGTCGATGATCTCCGACAGCTTTCCGCGCGAAAAGCGCGGCCGACCCATCGCGTTCTACACCGCGGCACTATCGCTCGGCGCCGGCATCGCGTCGCTGCTGAGCGCCGGGATCCTGACTTGGGCAAAATCGGTGCCCGAGATCTCCGTGCCGCTGCTCGGCAACGTCGCCCCGTGGCAGTTCACCTTTATTGTGGTCGGACTGCCGGGACTGCTGCTGGCGCCCCTGGTGCTGACGCTGCGTGAACCGCCGCGACACCGCACCGCCGGCGCAACCGTTGCGCCGAAGTTTTCCGTCATGCTGGCGCACGTCGGCAGCCGCTGGAAAACTTATCTGAGCTTCGTTTACTTCGTCTGCGTGATGACCATCGTCGCCTACAGCCAAGGCTGGTACGCCCCGATGTTTCTTCGAACCTGGGGCATGGAGGCAGAGATGTACGCGACGGTGAACGCGTTTGTGCTGCTGGCGGTGGGCCCGTTGACGGTCAACGTGGCCGGCTGGCTGAACGACAAGTTTTACGCGCAGGGGCGCAAAGATGCCCCGCTGCTCATCATCATGCTAGGCGTTTGCGTGCTGGTGCCCACCGGCATCATCGCGCCGCTGATGCCGAACCCCGTGGCCGCGTTTGCCGTCATCGTGTTCAACACCTGCGGCATCGCCCTGGCATCAGCCACCGGCGTCACCGCCTTGATGAATATCACGCCCAGCGAGATCCGCGGCCAAACCGTAGCGCTCTACTACATGGTTTTGAGCCTGAGCGGTTTGCTGCTGGGCCCCGGAACCGTCGGCTGGCTGTCGGACGGGGTGTTTGGCAACGAGAACCTGAACTATGCGGTTGCTGCGGTGCCGGCCATTTTTGGCCTTCCGGCGCTGCTGCTGATTCCGTACGCTCGCCGCAGCTACCTCAAGGAGGTCGCCGCGCAGGAACAGGCCGGCGCCGCCTGAGCCCGGCTAGTGTCCGCGCTACATAAAGGGCGTCTCAAAACGGTTTGAGTTCATGTAGCAACTGACCAACGCCCATTTCAGATTGAGCCCAATCCGATCTGCGTTGGGCACGGTGAACGCGTAGCCGTGTTCTTTCATGCTGTCGCCCATGTCCTCGCTGAGATACACCACCAGCGAATCGCGGGTGAAGATGCCCTCGTAGTTGTTGATCGGCCAGTCGACCAGAAAAAGACTCACCCGGAAACGACGGCCGTCCTTGTCCGTGAACCAGGCCTGCCCACCCTGATCATGTAGCTGCAGCCCGTCGTAGCGGTCATAAGGCTCGTTGCGCCCGCCGCCGACGCCAGGGATGTCGGCGTAACACTCAAAGCGTCGAATCCGGTGCAGCTGGAAATCCTGCCCAGACTCAGAGAAGGCCATCCATAGCTGTCGTTCGCTGATGACCACCTCCGTGGGCAGGTCCTTCGCGCAGCTTTGGCGAGAGGTCGCCCGAAACTGTGCCGGCTCGCGTCGCCAGAGCAGTTCGCAGGCGTCCGCGGCGGGGAGCTGATCAGCGGGCGGTAGGTTACCCGCATCCATGCCGGGTTCCAGCGCCCACATTTGCATCTGGACCGTGGCCGTCTCGGGCTCCGGCCTCAGCGACCATAGCTGGCTGCCGGTGGCTTTCTCAGGGTCGCTGTCCCAGTACCCAGACACTACAAAGACATGCTCGCCCAGCGCGCTGTCGCGCACCGATTCAACCACTTGATGGATGCGCCGGTGTTTTTCATCGCGATCACCGCGCACGTCGAAGTAGCTCTGATTGGCGTTATCGAACCCGCCCCGCAGCATCGTCGCAATCACCATCAGGTCACGCTCGTAGGGCTGGCTGTCCTGCCCCTGCGCCCAGCCTATCGTCGGCGTTACCGCAAAAATACTTAGGCAAAAAGACCCGAGCGCGATCCAACCACAGCTCCGTCGTTGATTCATTTCATCGTTTCCCTATGGCGAAAAAATATCGATCCGCAGCCCCGCGGGCGTGCGCGCCGTCAGCGCGGCGCCCGACCCCGGCAGCGCCCGGACCGGCTCATGCTCTGTGATGGAGCCACCGGCGTCAGCAAGCTGTTCTGCCAGAGCGCCAAGGTCAGCGCAACGGTAGTTCACATGCAGCACGCCGAGCGACTTGGGCTTGGCCAGGGGGTACCGGTCGACGCCTTCGACGCCGCGGTACTGAATCAGCTCCATCTGGCCAAAGTGCTGGCCCGCTTCACCCCAGATGCTGATATCCAGCTCGGCCCCGGCAGGCAGGCCGACCATCTTTTCCACCTCGGGTCCTGACAGGAGGTTGTGCGTCAACAGCTGCATACCAAAACCCTGCTCAAAAAACCGGCGCTCCGCGGTCGCATCGCCCACGATCGTGATCAGCGGACCGACCCCGGCAAACCCCTGCGGGGTAAATGGGTGGCTCTGGCCCAGCACCTGAAGCAGGACCACGTTGATCGCGTCGTGAGAAGGCAGATGAACCTCGCGAAAGACGGTGCCGTCAGGCGCCTCTACCTCACTGCAGTGATCATTGCGGAACACCCAGCCCCGCTGCTGCAGCTCAGCCATACGGCGCGGCAGATCGTCGACATAGATGTCCAGGTTTTTGGGGCACAGATCGAACACCTCAGCGCCCTGCCGAATCGGTGGTTCGGGTTCACGAAACTCCACCAGATGCAGGCCACCGGCCGTTAGTCCGGGCGTTCGAAGCAGCGCCTGCTGGACGATGTCCTCCGGCTCAATCCCCCACAGCCGGGCGAGCTCGGGATCGTCTCCAACTCGAAGCTCTTCGCACGAAAGGCCGAACGTCTTCTGCCACAGCTCCAGCGCCGCAGCGAGACTGGCAACACCCACCGATACGCTCGACCAGGCACCGAGCCGTACGCTTCGGTTCATCGGTCCGCACCACGCCGCGCGCAGCTCAGTCGATCATGGCGCAACGGCCAGATCCTGGCGAATCTCCTCGATCAGCATACCGACGTAGTAGTCGCTCGACTGCTTGCCGGCTTCGTCGAGGTAGGCCGTGAGGTCGGCTTTGGTGATCTCGACCCCGCACTCATCGAAGTCTCCCCGCAGATAGTGACGAGGCAGAGACACCAGCGCCGCGAGCCGCCGATTGCGGGCCGAACGCTGCCAGAGGTCGAGCGCCTTACAAGTGCTCTGCTCGATGGTTTGCCCGAGCAGATAAAGATAGCCGATCACAAACGTGGACTGCGGATAATCCTTGGACAGGGCCTTCAGCCGGTAGGGCATCGCCTCCTCGCCCCGCCCCGAATAGCCGTAGGCGCGGCCGAGCTGATAGTTGAGCCGCGGGTTTTCCGGGTCGGCCTCCACGGCTTTGGTGCAGGCGGCGATGGCGGCCGGCTTATCCATGCCCGAACGGCTTACCGGATCGGCCACGTGGCCTGGATCACGGCCGTGGGAAGTCAGCCGATCGCACTCGGTGACCTCCTGGGACCAGCGAGAGAAGTCGTAGTCCTCGAATTCCACGGCCTGGGCCGAAGCGAGGCCAAAGCTGATGGTAAAGACAACCGCGGCAACACGCCGGATACGGACAACTGGGTTCATGGATCGGGCTCCTCAAGCTGGATTAGCGACGCCTTAAGCCGGGCGAAAGAGACCTCGCAATTTAGCACATGGCCAGCCTACGCTGGCACCGGGTCGGCGGCCGCTCGCGGCATCAGCAGCAGCGCCAGTGCCGCCAGCCCGACGATTCCGAGATACAGCAAAAAGACCAGCTCGTAAGATCCGGTCACGTCGCTGATGTGTCCCGCCAGGGGGGCGGTCGGCGCGGTGATGGGAATATGCATCGGGCTCTGGATGCCGAAGGCCCGGCCGAAGCTGCGGGCGCCGAAGGACCGCGAGATCATGGACGTCCAGACCGGCGTGGTGCTGCCGGCAGCACCGCCGAGCAGCACGCTGGCGAGCATGAGTCCCTGGTAGCTTTCCAAGGACCAGAACGTCAGCAGCGCCGCGCTCATCAGCAGCACCGCCAGCAGCGCAACCGGCCCGACGCCAAACCGGTCGGCCAGCGATCCCGTCACCACCTTGCCGCCCAGAGAACAAAAGGCCACGATCGAATACAGCAACGCGGTCTGCTGGCCGCTGAAGCCCAGGTCCTTGGTGTGCAGACTCAAGTTAGCCAGCATGCCGAGCGTGACGCCGAGCAGCGCCCCGGAGTAGACGGTCTGAAGGTACAACGTTGGACTGCGAAACAGCCGACGGAACGACCAGTCCGCAGCCTGTGTCGAGGTCGAAACCGCATCGTCTCGGGCTGCCGGCGCCTCTGGCTCTAGCCCGCGGTCCTCGGGAAAATTCGCCAGCACGCGATAAAAGACCGGCGCCAGCGCAATCACGCCCAACCCCAGAAACATCATCGACGTTCGCCAGCCGTAGGCGACAAACAGAAACGCCAACGCCGGAGGCGCGAGAAAGCCACCAATCGACGAACCCGTCAGCGATACCCCAAGCGCCAGCCCGCGATTTTTTCGGAACCAGCGGGCGATCAGGGCTGAACTGGGAAGCATGCCGAGCGACAGGACGCCAAGCGGAATCAGCGTCGCGTATACCACCCATACCTGAACAAGCTGCCCCGCCTGGCTGATCAGCACCATCCCGGTACCCATGCTGACGGCGCCGACCGCCACGAGGTGTCGGGCAGACTTCTTGTCCACCCACATGCCGACAAACGGCGACATAATGTTTGAACCCGCCGTGATGAGCGTTTCGATCAGCGTAATCCGGGCGCGTGTGGCGCCGAACTCGTCCTCAAACGCCGACGTGTACATGCCCATCGACCAGAAGATCAGCCCGCCCTGAAGGGCGTTGCCGAGCACGCCCATGGAAGTGATCGCCCAGCCGTAAAAAGGTTTCCGCATAAGTGTCCTTAACAGGGGCATCTCGGTCCCCTATGATCGAGCCGCAGAGTCTGAAGCGGAGATCGACCGTGAAACCCCATGAAACCATATACGGGCAGGTGAAGTACACGAGTCGCAAGCCCGACCGGCTGGGCGCCGAGCGTGGCCGCGAGCAGTTCACCATCACGCGCCACGGCAACGGCTGGCGAACGCTGCGGGCGCACTGCGAAATCGACGACGCACCCAACGTGATGCGCGACGTGGT
>JBCDKA010000212.1:0-5936 GCA_038747195.1 Pseudomonadota bacterium | reverse complement strand
CCAGTCGGCCAGCGCGACGAGCCAGGAAACCGGAGTAGTGGGTTACAGGTCGTCCAGGTCAACGCCGAAGCGACTGGCAACACTGCCGAGCTGCTCCGGATCAATCTCACCGACAATGTTCAGAAACACCGCGTCGCCGCCAGATTCGACGATCATCACCACCATGCCCTCTACGATCTCGTCGCGGGTTTTCATAAACATGTGGACCGTCCCATCGCCGCCGCGAACGCGGAGCGCCGGCTCCCAGTCTGCGGACTTCAGACGTTTGGAAATCGACAGCGCCTGATCGCGGGCGTTGTCGAGCTGGTCGGCGCGCAGCTCAAAGACCCGGAGCTCGATACCGCGAAGCTTGCCCAGCGTGCTGGAGAGTTCCGGGTCCTCGTTGGCAACCGTTTTGCGCAGAAACCCGAGCAGCGCAGGTCCGAGCGACACCTCGACCGTGGGCTCAACGTCGGCGATCCCGTCAAGGTCACCGAAGTCCACAAACCCCGGATGGTCGGTCAAGCCCTGGGCAACCGCGGCCAGCGGCGTGAGCAGCAGGGCCGTCAGCAGCAATGTAGCCAGTCGCCTCATATCGTGTCGGCACCGTCACTGTTCAGCCGCCGGGCCGGCTCCAGCAGACCCCGCACCGTCAGCGCCCCCGCCTGGCCGCCCAGCTGACGGGCCGCCATGTCTCCAGCCTGATCCACATAGCCCAGCGCCAGCGCCAGATCCGCTCGGGCCTTGGCCAGCTCCTGTGCCGTCGGCTGAAGCTCCGGCTCCCCCCCGGGGAGAACCGCGGGGCCCAGCGTGACCATCAGTGCCAGCGCCGCAGCGCAGGCACCACCGAGCGACCAGCCCCAGGTAGGGAACGCGAGCTTGGGCAGCGCAAACGTGTTGCCGGTGATCTCCATGACGTTCCGGCTCAGCGAGCTGGGCGCCTGAAGAGCAGGCAGGTCTTGGAGCTGAGCGCCGAGCCGAGTCGCGCGTTCAACCTCACGCTCGAGCAGCGGATCGGTGGCGAGCCGGGCCTCGAACAGCGCCGCCTCGCTGCCGCTCAGCTCGTCGTCGAGCCAGGCTTCAATCCGTTCGTCAAACCACGTGGGCAGTTGTTTGTCAGTCATCCAATTCACTCCCAAGGCGCTTGCGCAGCTTGCGGCGCGCCCGGTGCAGGTAAACCTTGACCTGGCTATCGCTCAGGTCCAGCGTTTGACCAATTTCCTGATAGTTCAGTTCTTCGACGTCGCGCAAAACCACCAGCGACCGGAACGGCTCGTCCAGCTCGCGGATCGCCTGGGCCAGCCGCTGCCCGAGATCGGAGCTTGAGAGTCGATCCAGCGGTGTCTCGGTGACCGCCAAGGGCTCACCACCGACGGTTTCGGCAACGTAAGCCTGGCTGTAGCGGCGCCGGCGCAGCAGGCCCAGGCACGCGTTGCGGGTGACCCGCAGCAGCCAGGGTTTTACCCGCTCGGCTTCAAGCCCAGCCAGGTGCTGCCAAAGCTTGACGAGCACGTCCTGCGCCACGTCTTCGGCTTCGGCCGAATTGCCCAGCAAATGGTAAGCCAGCGAAAAGAGCTGGCCCTGGTGTTCTTTCACCAGGCGGCGGAAACGTCGTTTCATTACCCCATCATACGGACCAGCGAAGCTGAGGTTACAGCCTGTGGTCATATTTAGGCTCGTTCGCCTGGATTTGCCCCGCTAACATGCTCCTTAACCTGCCTGCGAGAATAACCTGTGCGTATTTTTTCCCGAATTAATGCTTTATGGCTCGCCTCCCTGCTGGTTTGGCTCAGCCCCGCAACCGGGGCCGAGACGCCTGGGCCATCACCCGGTTTCTGCCGGCTGACCAGCGATGAGCGGCCTCGGATCGGGCTGGTCCTCGGCGGGGGCGGCGCCCGCGGCGCGGCCCACATCGGGGTGCTGAAACAGCTGGAGGCGATGCGCGTCCCCATTGACTTCATCACCGGCACTTCGATGGGGTCGGTTATCGGGGGGCTCTACGCGACCGGCATGACCAGCGCGCAGATCGAACAGCAGATGGACCAGCTTAACTGGAACGACCTCTTTGTCGACCAGCCGAGCCGTATCGAGCGCCGCTTTCGACGCAAGCGGGACGACGACCTGGACCTGTTCGGACCAAAACTCGGCTACCGGGAGGGAGAGCTGGTCCTGCCAGGCGGTGTGCTGGCCGGCCAAAAGGTCAACCTGCTGCTCAAGCGAATCACCCTGGGACAAACTCAGCAGGAAGAATTTGACCGGCTCCCGATCCCCTTTCGCGCCGTGGCGGCGGACATTATCACCGGCCGGGAGGTGGTGCTGAAGGAGGGCGATCTGGCCGCAGCTATGCGGGCCAGCATGTCGATTCCTGGCGCGTTTTCACCCGTGCCCCGCGGCAACCAGCTGCTGGTGGATGGTGGGATTGTCAACAACCTGCCCGTGGGCATTGCGCGGGATATGGGGGCAGATGTGATCATCGCCGTCGACGTGGGTACGCCGCTGTTCGGGCGCGACGAGCTCGGCAACCTGTTTGACATGGTCGAGCAGCTGACCAACCTGCTGGTCGTGCAGGGCGCCGCCGCGCAGACCCGGCTGCTGCGGGCGGAAGACACGCTGCTGGTTCCCGATCTGTCAGACACGCTGACCTCGGTGGATTTCGAAAAATTTCGCGATGCGATCCCCGTCGGCGAAGCGACCGCCTTGGCGCAGGCTGATCGCCTTCGCCCCTACAGCCTCAGCGAAGCCGACTACCGGGCCTACCGGCGAGCACTGCTCGACTGCCGAAATCCAGCCGGCGTTATCCAGTGGGTTCGTCTGAACAATCAGTCGGTGTACTCCGACGACATGATTCTCAGTCGGCTGGGCATCGCCACGGGAGAGCCACTGGATTTTGACGAGCTCGATCGTGAGCTGGCGCAGATCTATGGACTGGGATTTCTCCGCGAGGTCCGCTACCGCCTCACCGAGGAGAACGGCGAGCTCGGCGTAGTGCTCGACGTTCTGCCAGACCCGCGCGCGCCGAATTTCATCGAATACGGCCTCACCTTTATTTCTGACGCCAACGACAATGCGTTCAATCTTCGGTTCGGCCTACTGAAGACCGATATTGACGAGCTCGGCGGGGACTGGCGGACCGTCGTCCAGATCGGCGAGGAGCCGGCGCTGTTCACCGAGCTGTACAAACCCTTCCAGGCTCGCGCGCCCTGGTATCTGACGGCACGGGCGGAAGTCCGGCGCGACCAGTTTCGCGTCTTTGAAGACGGCAAGCGGCAGGCTGAAATCCTCGTCGATCAGGCTCAGCTGGAATTCAGCGCGGGTAAAGAGTTCGGCAACTCAGCGGACTTCAGCGTGGGACTGAGGCTCGGCACCGGAGAAAGCGAAGTCAGCGTGGGTGACCTTGGGCTCCCCAACGTGGAGTTCGACCTGGGTGAGTGGTTTGCCCGCTTTCGCTACGACCATTTAAACGATCTGTTTTTCCCGGACACGGGCGGCTTTGGAGAGATCGAGCTGCTCGGCGAATCCGGCACCCTCGGCGCCGACACCAACTTCCGCCAGGTCACCTCCACCTATTTCTACAACTGGCTCCTGCGCGATCGACACCATCTCCTGCTGGGAGGCACCTTCAACACCACCATCGACAGCAACGCGCCGATCTACGGCGAGTTCCGCGCCGGCGGGTTCGGCAATCTGTCAGGTTTGGAATTCAACGAGCTATCCGGACAGCATCTGGCGCTGGGCATCGCCGGCTATCGCTACGCCCTCAACAGCGGCGGCCTGTTTCCCGCTTACCTGGGTGGCACGGTGGAGCTCGGCAATGTCTGGAACGATCGCTCCGACATCAGCTTCGACTCTGCCCTGCTCCACGGCAGCCTGTACTTTGGATACCGATCGCCGCTGGGACCGCTCTACATAGGTGTCGGTATGGGCGAGGAAGGGGACGGCACCTTTTTCATCCGACTGGGCGACGTCTTTTCCAACTAAAGGTCTCCGAGCATGTCCCGCAGTCCGGCCAGGTGAGCTTTGGCGGTCTGCGGGCTGCTGACGTCCTGCGCGCCGTGGCGGTGCACCAGCTCATCGGGAATCTCCGCGACAAATCGACTGACGCCCTCGTCGGACACCTCGCCGAAACGCCGGCGCGCCTGACACCAGCTGATCGTGAGGCTCTGCTGGGCCCGCGTGATACCGACGTACATCAGCCGACGCTCTTCCTCGAGCTGGCCATCGTCCAGCGAGTTTCGATGCGGTAACACCCCCTCCTCCACGCCGACCATAAATACGTGAGGAAACTCCAGACCCTTGGCGGCGTGGAGGGTCATCAGCCGCACGCGATCGTCGTTATCGTCCGAGGAGTCTTCATCACCCAGGGAGAGCTGCTGGATGACCTCGGTCAGGCCGCCCTCCATCCCCGAAACCCACTTAACGAACTCGTCCACCGAGCGAGCTCGAGATCTTCCGGTCGCTTCATCACCGGCCTCGCGGGCAACAAAATCGCGAAAGCCGGTTTCATCGACAACGCGCTCCAGCATCTGGCCGGGTGTCAGGGAACTCTCCTTGAGCTCATCGAGCCACTCAACAAAATCACGCACGCGGGCGGCTGGACGGGCGGCTACCCTGGCCGGCAGGTGACGGCTCGCGGCCAGCAGAGCGCCGCCCCGACGGGCTGCAGCCTCGGCGATCTTGTCGACCGTCCCCGCACCGATTTCCCGTCGCGGACGATTAATCACGCGCAGGAACGCTGCGTCATCCCGCTCGTTGGCGAGCAGCCGCAGGTAGCAGATCAGATCTTTGATTTCGCCACGCTCAAACCACGAGGGGCCGCCGGACACCCGATAGGGCAGCCGGTGGCCGCGCAGCGCCTGCTCCAGCGCTCGCGCCTGATGGTTGGATCGATAGAGGATGGCGAAGTCGCCGGGCTGCGCCTTGCGGGCAAACTTTCGTTCGAGAATGGCGGCCACCACCTGGTCAGCCTCGTCAGACGGGTCCTGACAGGGGCGCAGCGCCACCGGATCACCGATGCCGAGTTCGCTCCACAGCGCCTTGCTGAAGGTGTGAGGGTTGTGTGCGATCAGCGCGTTGGCGGCCTTGAGAATCGTCCCGCTCGACCGGTAATTCTGCTCCAGCTTGATGATCGACAGTTCAGGAAAATCGTGCTGCAGCTGCTCGAGGTTGTCCGGCCGGGCGCCCCGCCAGCCGTAGATAGACTGGTCGTCGTCACCCACCGCAGTCAGGCCCGTGCGCGCGCCGATCAAAAGCCGCAGCAGCCGATACTGGCAGCTGTTGGTGTCCTGACATTCGTCGACGAGCACGTGGCGAAACTGCCACTGCCAGCGCTCGCGGCAGTCGGCATCGCTCGCCAGCAGAGCCCCGGGCTGCGCCACGAGATCGTCAAAGTCAAACGCGTTATAGTGCTTCAACCGTTCCTGATAGCCGCGAAATACCTCCAGCGTATTCGGCTCGCCGGGTGCGTCGTCCGGCCCGAGACCGTCGTTTTTCCACGCGCTGATCTGCCAGCGGATGCGCTCCAGATCATCCCGGCTGGCGCTATCGGGCAGGATCTCCCGCAGCAGCGTGAGGCTGTCCTGCGGGTCGAAGATACTGAAACCCGGCCGATAGCCGAGGCGCTCAGCCTCCTCCCGCAATATCCGCAGGCCCAGCGCGTGAAAGGTCGAGATCCAGACCTGGGCCGCCTGGTCGCCGAGCTGTCGAGCGACGCGCTGACGCATCTCACGGGCGGCTTTGCGGGTGAAGGTGATCGCAGCGATCTTTTCAGGCAGCAGCGACTGCTCGCGGACCAGGTGGACAACCTTGCGGGTGATCACGCCGGTCTTGCCGCTGCCGGCGCCGGCCAGCACCAGCAGCGGCTTGTCGCAACAGTCGACGGCGGCCTGCTGTTGAGGGTTGAGCTGAAACTTCACGATAGCGGTGGTGTCAGAAGAACGCGGTGCATGCTATCAGTCATT
>JBCDKA010000211.1:0-5968 GCA_038747195.1 Pseudomonadota bacterium | reverse complement strand
GCGTCCTCGATGAAATCGCCCAGATGCGAATCTTCGTCGTCGCCAATCGGCGTCTCCATGGAGATCGGCTCCTTGGCGATCTTCAGCACCTTGCGGATCTTGTCTTCCGGCATTTCCATTCGCTCGGCGAGCTCTTCGGGCGTTGCTTCTCGACCCATCTCCTGGAGCATCTGCCGCGAGATGCGGTTCAGCTTGTTGATGGTCTCGATCATGTGCACCGGAATTCGGATGGTGCGCGCCTGGTCGGCGATTGACCGGGTGATAGCCTGGCGGATCCACAACGTGGCGTAGGTGGAGAACTTGTATCCGCGCCGGTACTCAAACTTGTCCACCGCCTTCATCAGGCCGATGTTGCCCTCCTGGATCAGGTCCAGGAACTGCAGGCCTCGGTTGGTGTACTTCTTCGCGATAGAAATCACCAGACGCAGGTTCGCCTCGACCATCTCCTTTTTCGCGCGGCGGGCCTTGGCCTCACCAATCGACATCTCGCGATTGAGGTCTTTGAGGTCGGTGATCTCAACCTTCAGCGAATCTTCCAGAGCCGCCAGCTTCTGCTGAAGCTCGCGGATCTGATCGGCGCGGGCTTTGATCGGCGCCGAATACTTCTGCTTGGCGCGGATGTGCTGATCAACCCACTTCTGATCGGTCTCGTGGCCGACAAAGCTCTTGATGAAGTCTTTGCGCGGCATCTTTGCTTCGACCACGCACAGCTCCATGATCGCGCGCTCGAGGGTTCGCAGCATCGCCACGTCGCGGCGCATGCGGATCGTGAAAAAGTCGACGATACGCGGGGCCAGCTTGATGGTCAGAAAACACTCTTCAAGCTCTTTGCGTGCAGCCAGCGAACGGGCATGGCCCAGGCCATTCCGCGAAGCGGAGCGCAGAAACTTCTGAAACAGCTTCGTCTGCTGGTTGAACTTGGCCGCGACCTCTTCCGGATCCGGACCGGTGTCTACCGGCGTGTCGTCATCGTCCTCGCCGGCTTTTTTGACCACCGGGGTCGGGATGTCGACCGGCTCCAGATCTTCAGGGCTGACAAAGCCGACCATGATCTCGTTAAGACGCCGCTCGCCACCGACGTAAGCGGCATATTCGGTCAGCAGCATTTCGGACGTGGCGGGGTAACGACCCAGCGAGCCCAGCACCTGCTGCAGGCCTTCCTCGATCCGCTTGGCGATCGCGATCTCACCCTCACGGGTCAGCAGCTCGACCGTGCCCATCTCACGCATGTACATGCGAACCGGATCGGTTGTCCTGCCGATCTCGGCATCAACCGCGGCAAGCGCCGCCGCAGCTTCGTCAGCGGCTTCGTCGTCGGAGGAGTCAGAGTCATTCAGGATCATCGAATCGGTATCCGGCGCCACTTCGTGCACCTGGATGCCCATGTCGTTGATCATGTTGATGATGTCTTCAATCTGTTCCGGATCGACAATTTCGTCCGGCAGATGGTCGTTCACCTCTGCGTAGGTCAGGTATCCCTGCTCCTTGCCGCGGGTGATCAAGACTTTCAGTTTGGATTGCTGATTTTCCTGCATATTTTCCTGCCGTCACTGCTACGGAATCGGGCCATTACTTATATAAACGTAATCCGGCACCAAAACCGCGCATTTTTCCGTGCCAACGACAAAACGCACGCAGCCGAAAGGGGCGCGGGCGAACAGCGTTGGTTATTGGGGTCGCTTTAGCGGGAATGACGCTATGGCGTCTCAATTCGTCTCAGGTTTACTCCGACATCGGTCGGATTGAGCGCTTTTTGTTCGGGTCAGCGACTGCTTATTTGTGGGCAGGATACAGACCCTGCCACGCTATGGCCCTAAATCTAGGGGATATGGGCGAAATTTCAAGCTTCTGAGCACAATTTCTTACGATTTCGGCACATTTGAACCGCTTTGAGCACCACCGGTCATCAGATTCCGGTAATGGGCCTTCTCGTCGGCGCTCAGGCTCGCGTAGCCGCCCGCTTCGACCTTGGCCGTCAGCTCCGCCAGCTGCCCCACCCGCTGGTCGCGATGGTACTCACCCAGCAGCCGCTCGATGGCGCCCGCAAACTCTGCCTCCCGGTTGTGATTCACCGCCAGCGGATCGGGTAGGTTGGCCAGTTTACTCAGCGCCCGGTGGTCGGGCCGGCCCTCCCAGTTGAGCAGCAGCTGGGCGGTCACCGCCCCGGGGTTGGATCGGCACCATTGATAGAGCTCGACCAGCAGCGGCACACCCTCGCGCGGGTAGTCGATTAGCCGTTCCACCGGCGCTGGCACTGCGCCCAGGCCCGGGTGATGCACCAGGAGCGTGACCGCCTGGCGCACCAGCGAAGGCTGAGCGGGCGCGGCGGGGCGACTGTACTGCGGCTCGCCGGCATGGGCCGGCGGCAGGTTTGGCGCCGGCGGCGCCACCGTGCTGCTTCGAGCCAGTTCACCCAACCGCTCAAACATCATGTCGCGAAACGCCCCGTCGGGGATCTGTGCCAGCAACGGCTTGGTCATCTCTACCAGCCTTGCCCGGCCGTCAAGACTGTTCAGGTCCACCTGCGCCTGATAACGAGAGAAAAACACCTCCGATAGCGGCCGCGCGGCCGCCAGGAGCGCTTCAAACTCCTCAAGGCCCCGCTCGCGAATCAGCGTGTCGGGGTCCTCGCCATCCGGCAGGAAAAGAAACTTCGCCTGCCGCCCGTCCTTGAGCCTCGGCAGAACCGATTCCATGGCGCGGTGCGCAGCCTGGCGCCCCGCCCGATCGCCGTCGAAACAAAAGTAGATCTCCGGCGCAGCGCGGAACAGGATCTCCGCATGGTCAGCGGTGGTGGCTGTTCCGAGTGTCGCCACCGATTCGGTCAACCCGAACTGGGCGAGGGCCACCACGTCCATGTAGCCTTCCACCACCAGCAGCCGGGTCAGCTTTTTCTGCGCCTGGCGTGCCTGGTAAAGCCCGTAGAGCTGCCGACCCTTATGGAACAGCGGCGTTTCCGGCGAGTTCAAATACTTCGGGCCATCAGCGTCGCCCATGATCCGCCCGCCAAAAGCGATCGGCCGGCCGCGGGTGTCGTGAATCGGAAACATGATGCGGCCGCGAAATTTGTCGTAAACCCCACCGCTGCTCCGCGCGCTGATCAGGCCCGCTTTGTCCAAAATCGCTTCGCGCTCCCGGTTGCCGCCGGCCCAGCGGGACACCGTATCCCAGGCCTCGGGCGCAAATCCGATGTGGTAGTCGCGGGCGATGGTGCCGGAGATCCCTCGCTGTTTAAGGTACTCGATCGCTTGAGGGCTGCTCTTCAGCGCCGTCTGATAGGTTTGCTGGGCCTCCGCGAGGACGGCGTAAACCTGCTGCAGCCCATCATCGCGGCGAGAGGCGTCGCGCGGCACGGTCATGCCGGCCTTTTGCGCCAGCTCCTCGACCGCGTCGACAAAGCCGATCCGGTCGTACTCCATGACAAAACCGATGACGTTGCCGTGAGCGCCACAGCCAAAGCAGTGATAAAACTGTTTGTTCGGGCTGACCGTAAACGACGGAGTTTTTTCATCGTGGAACGGACAGCACGCCTGATATTCACGGCCGGCCTTCTTAAGGGGAACGCGGTTAGAGATCACCTCGACAATGTCTGATCGAGCGATCAGCTCGTCGATGAACGACTGGGGAATCAGGCCGGACATAAAGGCAGTTTACCTTCCCTGCCCGGGCAACCGGTGAGCGCTGGTGACGCAGGTCGCCGTCCAGCGAAGCATGGCTGCTTGCCCCGGCCTCAGCCGAGGCGAGCTTTGACGAGCGAGCTGACCTGCTGCATATCAGCTCGGCCGGCCACCTTGCCTTTGACCTGCCCCATCACTTTGCCCATGTCTTTCATGGAGCTGGCGCCGGTGTCTGCGATGACCGCATCGATCAACGCGCTGAGCTCTTCGTCGCTCATCTGCTCCGGGAGATAGGCTGCCAGCACCTCAATTTCCGCCTTTTCCTGGTCGGCCAGGTCCTGGCGTCCCGCATCGGTGAACTGGCTCAGCGCATCTTTACGCTGCTTGACCATTTTCTCGATGAGCCCCGTGATCTGGGCGTCGTCGAGGTCTTGGCGATCATCCACCTCGCGGCGCTTGATCTCAGCCAGCGCCATGCGGACCGTGCCCAGGCGCTGCTTGTCGCCCGCTTTGAGGGCGGTTTTCATGTCGTCGGTAAGACGGGCTTTGAGGGAAGCTGTCATGGTCTATCGGGCGGGCCGGGCCGCTGCACTGGCCCGATTACAAACTCTGCAAACGCACCGGCCTTGGCGCCGGCGCGACGGATACCGCTGGCTGTCAGTACAGCCGGCTGCGGCGGGTCACTTCGCGGGACATGCGTCGCAGATGACGCTTCACCGCAGCCGCCTTCTTGCGCTTGCGCTCCTGCGTCGGCTTCTCATAATACTCCCGACGGCGGGTCTCGGAGAGGATCCCGGCTTTCTCACATGAGCGCTTAAAGCGACGCAGGGCGTACTCAAACGGCTCGTTTTCGCGAATTCTTACGCTTGGCATTACAACTCCAACTGGCTATGCAAAAAGCCCGGATCGCCGGCGCGGAGCCACAATCGCGGACAAAGACGCCCATTATAACGTGAAATTTTTGACTCACGCAAAGCTGTGTTCTTAGCTCCTTGGGATCGAACTGACCTGACGACCGAATCGTGGCCCAGCCGTGGCAATCGGCAGGCACTCCTCGCGGCTGCTGGCGCTCCCCAATATCCTTTGCGACACTGCGCCCTCATTTAGGAGCAACGCAACCCGATGGCCGCCGTTCTAGGTATCGAAACCTCCTGTGACGAATCCGCCGCTGCGGTGTACGACACCCAGCGCGGCCTGCTGGCGCACGCGCTATACAGTCAGGTCGACGAGCACGCTAACTATGGCGGAGTGGTTCCCGAACTGGCGGCCCGCGACCACGTACGCAAGGTACCGGGGCTGATTCGACAGGTGCTCCAAGAAGCTGGACTGCGGCCGGCTGAGCTGGGTGCCGTAGCCTATACGGCCGGGCCCGGGCTGGTGGGTGCGCTGCTGGTCGGTGCCAGCACCGGTCGCGCGCTGGCTTACGCCGCCGGTGTACCCGCCCTGCCGATCCATCATATGGAAGGACACCTGCTGGCGCCGCTGCTCGAGCCTGACGCCCCGGAGCCGCCGTTTGTCGCGCTGCTGGTGTCCGGTGGCCATACCCAGCTCGTTGCCGTTCGCGGCCTGGGGAGCTACGAACTGCTGGGTCAGAGCCTCGACGATGCGGCGGGCGAGGCGTTCGACAAGACCGCCAAGCTCCTGGGGCTTGGCTACCCCGGCGGGCCGGCGCTCGCGGCGCTGGCCGAATCGGGTTCCCCTGAGGCGCTCCGGCTGTCGCGCCCCATGACCAACCGGCCGGGGCTGGATTTCAGCTTCTCGGGCCTCAAAACGCAGGTGCTCACCACCTGGGAGCAGTCCGATCAGAGCGAACAGTTCAAAGCTGATCTGGCGCACGCGTTCCAGGAGGCCGTGGCGGACACGCTGCGCATCAAGTGTGGCCGTGCGCTGGACCAAACGGGCTTCGATCGGCTGGTGGTCGCCGGAGGGGTCGGGGCCAACCGACGTCTTCGAAGCGTGCTCGACAAAATGACTCAGCAGCGCGGCGCGCGCGCCTACTACCCGGGATTTGCGTTCTGCACCGACAACGCGGCGATGATCGCCCTCGTCGGCGCTCTGCGGCTCGCTGAGGCCGAGCGAGATAACCTGGCGGTGGACGTCCACGCGCGATGGGACCTTACCGGCCTTACGCCGATGGCGGCCTAAAGCGTTCCTTGGCGATGGACACCCTGCTGATCGAAAACCTGACCGTCGACGCGCTGGTCGGCGTCCATCCGCACGAAAAGCGTATCCGCCAGCAGCTCCGACTGGATCTGGAGCTGGAGGTGGACATGACCTCTGCCGCCGCCACTGACGACCTCGCTGACGCGCTGGACTACGTCTCGGTCTGCGATCATCTGCGCGATCATATC
>JBCDKA010000210.1:0-5978 GCA_038747195.1 Pseudomonadota bacterium | reverse complement strand
CTGGCAGTACCACTGGAAGAATAACGACTACGCGGATTTCGATGCCTTTCTCGCCGCCCTCACCCACAAAAAGCGCAAGAACATCCGCCAGGAGCGGCGCAAGCTGGCCAACGCCGGCTGGACCTTCGAGCGGGTCACTGGAGATCAGACGGAGGATTGGCACTGGCGCTTCATCAACAGCCTTTACCGCGAGACCTTTCATCGCAAAGGCAACTGGCCGCTCCTGACAGAGGATATCTTTCGGCAGCTTGGCCGGGACTTTGGCGCGCAGGTGCTGCTGGTGATCGGCAGACTGGACGGCGTGCACCAGGCTGGTGCCTGGCTGATTCATGACCACCACACGCTCTATGGCAGGTATTGGGGCTGTTTTAGCGAGTCGCCGGGCCTGCACTTTGAGACCTGCTACTACCAGGGCATCGAGTTTTGTATCGAACAGGAGCTGGCAGTGTTCAATCCGGGCGCGCAGGGGCTGCACAAGGTCGCGAGAGGCTTTGAGCCGGTTCAAACCCTCAGTTTCCACGAACTCACGCACCCGGGCCTCCGAGATGCCGTTGAGCGCAGCCTCAAGGTCGAGAAGATCCACCAGGATCAGCGAGGAGCAGCCATCGCGGAGCACAGCGCATTCCGTCAGGATCAGGGTTGATGCGCTTATGATCCCGTGGCTGGCGCCGGGTCAACCGTTTCCGCCGGTCGACGAGGCGTTTTTGGAGCCCAACGGCCTACTGGCCGCCGGTGCCGATCTTCATCCGGCCACGCTGCTCGAAGCCTACCGGCTCGGCATTTTCCCCTGGTACAGCCCGTCTGAGCCGATCCTCTGGTGGAGCCCCGACCCCCGGCTGGTTATCGAGCCCAGCAACGTTCACGTTTCCCGCCGCATGGCTCGAACGCTGCGCCAGCCCTGGCAGCTTACGCTCGACCGAAGCTTCGACCAGGTGGTGGAAGCTTGCGCAGCCCCCCGACCCGGCCAGGCGGGTACCTGGATCACCCGGGAAATGAAGCAAGCCTACCGACGCATGCACCAGCTTGGTCACGCCCACAGTCTCGAAGTCTGGCGGGACGGCGAACTGGTGGGCGGCATCTACGGTATCGCCATTGGTCGAGCGTTTTTTGGGGAAAGTATGTTTCGCCGCCGCCGCGACGGTTCCAAGGTTGCGCTGATCAGCCTCTGTCAGTTCCTGGCGCACCACGATTTTGGACTCCTGGATTGCCAGGTCGAGTCTGCCCACCTGCTGACGCTGGGTGCATTCAACCTGCCTCGCAGCGAGTTCTGTGAGCGAATCGCCGCGCTCACCGCGCGTGACGGCCCTGCCGGCGATTGGCAAGCCATGGCCCGACCGATACAATGGGCGCCGTTTTTTTCCTGACACAAGGATTTATGGCTAAAGAAGATGTTATCGAGTTGGAAGGGACCGTCCAGGAAACCCTGCCCAACACCATGTTTCGCGTTGAGCTGGATAACGGCCACGTGGTCACAGCTCACATTTCCGGAAGGATGCGCAAGCACTACATCCGGATTCTGACCGGCGATCGGGTCAAGGTGGAAATGACGCCTTACGACCTGAGTAAAGGCCGTATTACCTACCGTATGAGATAAGCGCGGCAGCTTCGCCGCGACGGACGAGTCGCTCCGACTCGTCCGCCCTGAAATCGCTAAGGCAGCAGGCCGTCAGTCGTCGGCCGGTGCGGGCGTTTGCTCGAGCAGCAGTTCCTTTTCCCGAACCGTCACCTTGAGCTCGTCGTCGACGACGTCGAGGCTCACGCTGCCGCCCTCAGCCAGCTTGCCGAACAGCAGCTCGTCGGCAAGCTTGGCCTTGACCTGCTCCTGGATGACGCGCTTCATGGGCCGTGCGCCCATCACCGGATCAAAGCCGTTCTCGGCCAGCCACTGGCGAGCCTCCGGGCTCACCGTGACGCTGACCTCACTCTCCTGAAGCAGCATCTCGAGCTCGATCAGGAACTTGTCGACGACCCGAAGAATCGTGTCGAAGTCCAGCGAGTTGAACTGGACAATCGCGTCCAGGCGATTGCGGAATTCCGGTGTAAACATCCGCCGGATGGCCTCCATTGCGTCGGTCGAGTGGTCCTGATTCTGGAAGCCAATGGTCCGGCGACTGGCCTGCGCCGCGCCCGCGTTCGTGGTCATCACCAGAATCACGTTGCGGAAGTCCGCCTGCCTGCCGTTGGTGTCGGTCAGCGTGCCGTGATCCATGACCTGGAGCAGCAGGTTGAAGACGTCAGGGTGCGCCTTCTCGACCTCATCGAGCAGCAGCACGCAGTGCGGCGTTTTGGTGACCGCCTCAGTCAGCAGCCCGCCCTGATCGAAGCCCACATACCCTGGAGGTGCGCCAACCAGGCGCGACACAGTGTGGGCCTCCATGTACTCCGACATGTCAAAGCGCACGAGCTCGACGCCCATGATGAGCGCCAGCTGCCGGGTGACCTCGGTTTTGCCGACACCCGTTGGCCCCGCCATCAGGAACGAGCCGATTGGCTTGTCGGGCTCGCCCAGGCCGGAGCGCGACATCTTGATCGCCGCAACCAGCGAGGTGATCGCCTCGTTTTGCCCGAAGACCACCATCTGGAGGTCGCGTTCCAGCGTCTTGAGGACGTCCCGGTCGGAGCTGGAAACCTGCTTGGGCGGAATCCGCGCCATCTTGGCCACGACGTACTCAATATCTTCTTCGGTCAGCCTCTTACGGCGCTCGTCTTCCGGCAGCAGCCGCTGCCGGGCACCGGCCTCGTCGATCACGTCGATCGCCTTGTCCGGCAGGAACCGATCGTTGATGTGCCGCGAAGCCAGGTTGGCCGCCGCTTCCAGCGCCGCCGGGGTGTATTCGATCTGGTGATATTCCTCGAAGCGCTCTTTGAGGCCCGTCAGAATCTCCAGCGTCTCCTCCACGGTTGGCTCAGGGACGTCGATCTTCTGGAAGCGTCGAGCGAGCGCTCGATCCTTCTCAAAAACGCCGCGGAACTCCTGGAAGGTGGTGGAGCCAATACACCGCAGATCACCGGAGGCGAGCACAGGCTTGATCAGGTTCGACGCATCCATCACCCCGCCGGACGCTGCGCCGGCGCCGATGATCGTGTGAATCTCGTCGATAAACAGGACCGCGCCAGGCTCTTTTTTGAGCTGATTGATCACACCCTTGAGGCGCTTCTCAAAATCGCCGCGGTATTTGGTGCCGGCGATCAGAGAGCCCAAATCCAGCGCGTAGATGGTCGCGTCAGCGAGCACCTCGGGTACGTCCTCCTCAACGATCCGACGGGCCAGGCCTTCGGCGAGCGCGGTTTTGCCGACGCCCGCCTCCCCGACCAGGAGCGGATTGTTTTTCCGCCGTCGGCACAGTACCTGGATAATGCGTTCGACCTCGGAATGCCGCCCGATCAGCGGATCGATCTTACCGGCCATGGCCAGGTCATTGAGGTTGGTGGCGAAGCTTTCCAGCGGATTGGACTTCTGACCCTCGGCCACGGCCTCCTGGGTTTCCGACTCCGACGCGGGCTGCTCGGGCGAGTTTTCCGCCAGCTTCGAGATGCCGTGGGCAATGTAGTTGACGACGTCCAGCCGCGTAACGTCCTGCTTGTGCAGAAAATACACCGCGTGGGAGTCCTTTTCCCCAAAAATGGCCACCAGCACGTTGGCGCCGGTCACCTCTTTTTTGCCGGAGGACTGCACGTGGTAGACCGCGCGCTGCAGCACGCGCTGAAAGCCGACAGTCGGCTGGGTGTCGCGCTCGTCGTTGCCGGGCAGCACGGGCACGGTCTGCTCGATGATGTCCTGCAGCTCCTGGCGCAGCACGTCAGGCTGGGCGCCACAGGTGACCAAGACATGGCTGGCCGACGCGTTATCCAGCAGCGCCAGGAACAGGTGCTCCACGGTCATGAACTCATGCCGCTGGGCGCGCGCCCGCTTGTAGCTTTGGCTGATCGTCTGTTCCAGGTCTTTACTGAACAATTTACACTTCCTCCATTGAACACATCAGCGGGTGCTGATTGGATCGGGCATGGTCGTTGACCAGGTCCACCTTCGATTCTGCAATTTCGCGTGTGTAGACGCCGCAAACGCCTTTCCCGCGGTAGTGAACCTGCAGCATGATTTGCGTGGCTTTTTCTTTGCTCATCGAGAAGAAACGCTCCAGCACTTCTACGACAAACTCCATCGGCGTGTAGTCATCGTTTAGCAGGAAAACCTTGAACAGGGGCGGCTTGCGCACCTTGGGCTTGGCTTCTTCTGTCTCGAGAATTGTGCCTTGGGATTCCTGGTCTGACTCGCTCACTGACTTTTTCCGAATGAACCGTATGACGCCTGAGATTGGCGCGTTTCCAAGGTTGGACTCGACGTCCGACCCGTTCGTTCAACTTAAGCCCGAACTGGCCAGTTTTCAACCGTTGACAGGGGGATTCCGGCGGGCCCAGCGCCCCGGCCGACGAGTGGTGCGCGTCGGCCATGATCAGAGGGGAAAAGACGCGTGGCTGCACCTGCTGGAGCCGCCACGCGTTGGGTACTGACAAGAATGTGTTTGCGCCTGCCGGTAGAGATCCACCAGACGACTCGCCGACCGACTTAATCGGCCGGCGGCTTCGTTTGAAGGCTTTTAGGCGACTTTGTCGTCCTGAAACTGCTCTTCCTCGGTGGATCCACTCAAAGCGGTCAGGGACGATTTGCCGCCGCTGATCACCTGCGTAATGGCGTCGAAATAGCCGGTGCCGACCTCACGCTGGTGTTTCGTAGCGGTGTAGCCGTTGGTCTCGTCACCGAACTCTCGCTCCTGGAGCTCCACGTAGGCCGACATCTGCCGCGCCCGATAGCCGCGGGCCAGGTCAAACATGGAATGGTTGAGCGCATGGAACCCGGCCAGCGTGATGAACTGGAACTTATAGCCCATGGCCGCCAGTTCCCGCTGGAACCGCGCAATCGTGTCGTCGTCCAGGTGCTTACGCCAGTTGAACGACGGCGAGCAGTTGTACGCGAGCATCTTCCCGGGGAACTCGCGATGAATGGCTTCGGCAAAGGTCCGCGCCTGCTCGAGGTCAGGCTTGCCGGTTTCACACCAAAGCAGGTCGGCGTACGGAGCGTAGGCCAGTCCACGCGCCACCGCCTGGTCGATACCGTTGTTGGTGACGTGGAAGCCCTCAGGCGTGCGGTCGCCGGTCAGGAACTGATGGTCTCGCTCATCGATATCGTTTGTCAGCAGGCCGGCCGCCAGCGCGTCGGTGCGGGCTACGATCAGCGTCGGCACACCCATGACGTCGGACGCGAGACGCGCTGCAACGAGCTTGTCGACCGCTTCTTTGGTGGGCACCAGAACCTTGCCGCCCATGTGCCCACATTTCTTGGCTGAGGCCAGCTGATCTTCGAAGTGAACGCCGGCGGCACCCGCCTCGATCATGCCCTTCATCAGTTCAAAGGCATTCAGGACGCCACCAAACCCGGCCTCCGCGTCCGCGACAATCGGCTGCAGCCAGTCGACGCTGGTGTCACCTTCCGCGCAGTGAAGCTGGTCTGCGCGCAGGAGCGTGTTGTTGATCTTCTTAATTACCGACGGCACCGAATCCGCTGGATACAGCGACTGGTCCGGATACATCTGACCGGCGTTGTTGGCGTCAGCCGCGACCTGCCAGCCGGACAGGTAGATTGCCTTGAGGCCGGCTTTGATCTGCTGCATCGCCTGGTTGCCGGTCAGCGCACCGAGGGCGTTGATAAAATCTTCCGTGTTCAGGTAGCGCCACAGCTTGCTGGCGCCGAGCGTTGCCAGGGTGTAGTCGATGGAGACGGTGCCGCGCAGGCGAACGACGTCAGCGCCGGTGTAGGGGCGCGAAACGCCGCTCCACCGCGGGTCTTCGCTCCACTGTTGATCGAGGGTTTTCTCTGGGGCAGTTTCGGTGCTTTGGTCCATCATCGCGGTCCTTTCAACGATTGGTCGATGCGACAAATCTAGCCCGCCTTGATTATTTATCAACTTAAATGTATCAATATT
>JBCDKA010000209.1:0-6006 GCA_038747195.1 Pseudomonadota bacterium | reverse complement strand
GGCACGGCGAGCGTTGCCTCAGCGAGGACCTTTTCCAGCTGAGCTTCCCAGCCTTGTCGAAGCTCTTCGCGCTGGACGGCAATGCCGGCGTCCACCAGACGCTGCTCCAGCTCGTCGGTGATGAACATTTCCGGGCCGTAGCCCCACACCTTGCTGAGCGCATCAGCCATCTTGCCGTGCGACTCTTCGGTGCCGTCACCCAGTCGAATGACCCAGCCCGAGGAATGTCTCAAGTGGTATTGCGCTTCCTTCACCGCTTTCCCTGCGATACCGGCAAGCGTTCTGTCAGCGCTTTGGCTCAATGCCTGGAAATAGGGCAGCTCAAAAGCGTCGACCAGGAGCTGCCTTGCCATGGTGTCAGCAAAGTTGCCGATCGGCAGCTCGCAGATCAGGAGGTTTCGGTACTGGCGTATATCGCGCAGGTAGGCAAGCTGATCTTCGTCCCGGCCGAGGTTTTCCACCTCGCCGGCGTAGGTCAGCAGCAAGCGCGCGCGGCCCACAAAGTCGAGGCCGATATTGCCGAGGGCAATGTCTTCCTCCAGAAAGGGCGCGTGCGCCGTCCACTCAGAGATACGGTGCCCCAGCGTCAGGGCATCGTCGCCGAGCCTGAGCGCATATTCAAACAGGTCTTGTTGGGTTTGGCCGTCCATTACATGTGTTTCACTTCATCGGGGACTTCGTAAAACGAGGCGTGGCGATAAACTTTGTCGTCCATCGGATCGTAGAACGACTCTGCTTCGTGCTCCTGGCTGGCAACGATGTCCTCGGATTTCACGACCCAAATGCTGACGCCTTCGTTGCGACGCGTGTAGACGTCGCGCGCGTAGCCCAGCGCCGCCTCGTGATCCTGCGCGTGCAGGCTGCCGACATGTTTGTGGTCCAGACCGCGGCGTGAGCGGATGAAAACTTCGAACAGCGGGAGTTTGTTGTCCGACATTACGCGGCCTCCGTGGCAGCAGCTTTACGTTCGGCATGGGCCTGCGCTGCTTCGCGCACCCAGGCACCGTCTTCATGGGCTTTGACGTGCTGGCGGATGCGGTCTCGATTGCAGATCCCGTTGCCTTTCACGACTCGCCAAAACTCGTCCCAGTCCAGTTCGCCGAATTGATAGTGTCCGGCGTCCGCATCCCACCGGAGGTCCGGATCGGGAATGGTCAGGCCAAGGTAGTCGGCCTGCGGCGTGGTCTGATCGACAAAACGCTGACGGAGCTCGTCGTTGGTCTGTCGCTTGATTCTCCACGCCATAGACTGCTCCGTGTTGGCCGACTCGGAATCCGGGGGGCCAAACATCATCAGCGATGGCCACCACCACCGGTCGAGCGCGTCCTGCGCCATCGCCTTCTGCTCGTCGTTTCCTTGAGCGAGGGTCAGCATGATTTCGAAACCCTGGCGCTGGTGGAAGCTCTCTTCTTTGCAGATTCGCACCATGCCGCGGGAGTAAGGCCCATAGGAGCAGCGGCACAGCATGACCTGGTTCATGATCGCCGCGCCGTCGACCAGCCAGCCGATGGCGCCGATATCCGCCCAGGACAACGTCGGGTAATTAAAGATACTGGAGTACTTGGCTTTGCCGCTCTGCAGATCAGCGATCATCTGGTCGCGACTCATGCCGAGGGTTTCAGCGGCGCTGTAAAGATAAAGACCGTGCCCCGCCTCGTCCTGCACCTTGGCCATCAGCACCGCCTTGCGGCGCAGGCTGGGCGCACGGGTGATCCAGTTGCCCTCAGGCTGCATGCCGATCACCTCTGAGTGAGCGTGCTGGCTGATCTGGCGGATTAGCGTTTTCCGGTAGGCCGCGGGCATCCAGTCTTTGGGTTCAATTTTGGCGTCTTCCGCGATGCGCGCGTCAAATTCCGCCGTCAGGTGTTCGATGGACGAGTTGTGGGTCTTCATAGCAATCACACGTTGAACGAAACACTAATATGATACAAAAAATTCCAAAAATCAAAACTTTCTGTATCATATTGCTTTTCCCGCGGCCAAACCTCCGATTTACAGGAAAAAACGATGCCCGTTTATCGATTTAACGGCTTGACGCCGGTGGTTCACCCCAGGGCGTTTGTTCATCCCACCGCGGTGCTGATCGGCGACGTGCTGGTGGATGAAGACGTTTACGTTGGCCCTTGTGCCAGTCTTCGCGGCGACTTTGGCCGCGTCATTCTCGGTCCGGGTTGCAACGTTCAGGACACGTGCGTGATGCACGCTTTTCCCGAGCAGGATGTGGCTATCAAGCGCAATGGTCACATCGGGCACGGAGCGGTGCTGCACGGGTGTACCGTGGGCGAGGATGCCCTGGTTGGCATGAACGCCGTCGTGATGGATGAGGCCGTGATCGGCGCCGGTGCGTTTGTGGCGGCGTGCGCGTTTGTTCCCGCCAAATTCCACCTGCCCGACGGGCACCTGGCGGTCGGCACGCCGGCTCGCGTCGTCCGCGAGTTGAGTTCAAAGGAACGCGCCTGGAAAACCGCGGGCACCGTCGAATATCAAGGCCTGGCAAGACTGTCTCTAACCGATCTGCAGGAGGTCGCGCCGTTGACGGAAGCTGAACCGGACCGACCCCGCATGGATATTTCCCGCTACCAGTTCAAACCCTCTTAAGGAGAGCGACCCATGAAGCTAGCAAGTTACGTGACCGGCGGCTGGCACCGCAGTGATGACGACGGCGTCACCGTCCGCAACGCCGTAACCGGTGAGCCGGTCGCTGAGGTGTCTTCAAGCGGCATCGATTTTGCGGAAGTTGCGCGCTACGGCCGCGATGTCGGCGGCGCAAACCTGCGTGCGATGACGTTTCACGATCGCGCTTTGGCGCTGAAGGCGCTGGCCAAATACCTCATGGAGCGCAAAGAGAAGTTCTATGAGGTTTCCGCCTGGACCGGCGCCACCCGCGCTGACGGCTGGATCGATATCGAAGGCGGTATCGGGACGCTGTTTGCCTACTCCTCAATCGTCCGCCGCGAGTTTCCCAACGACACGGTCATGGTTGAGGGCGGCGTGGAGCCGCTGTCTCGCGACGGCAGCTTTGTCGGTCGCCATATGCTCAGCCCGCGCGAGGGCGTTGCGGTGCACATCAACGCTTTCAACTTCCCGTGCTGGGGCATGCTGGAAAAAATTGCCCCATCCCTGGCGGCGGGTATGCCGGTTATCGTCAAGCCAGCGACTGTGACCTCTTATCTGACCGAAACGATGGTGCAGGAGATCGTCGCGTCCGGCCTGCTGCCGGAAGGGGCGATTCAGCTCATCTGCGGGAGTACCGGCGACTTGCTCGATCAGCTTCAGGAGCAGGACTTTGTCACCTTCACCGGGTCGGCCAGCACCGGTGCGAAGCTTCGCACGCACCCCAATCTGGTTGCGCGTTCGATTCCCTTCAACATGGAAGCGGACTCGCTGAACTGCTGCATCCTGGGCGAAACGGTCCAGCCCGATTCGCCGGAGTTTGACCTATTCGTAAAAGAGGTCGCCCGCGAGATGACAGTCAAGGCGGGCCAGAAATGCACGGCGATCCGGCGGGCGATTGTGCCGGCCAGCCGGATCGACGCGGTACAGCAGGCGCTGGCCAAGCGGTTGGACAAGGCCGTGCTCGGCAACCCGGCAGCGGAAGGTGTGCGAATGGGCCCGCTGGTCGGTACCGATCAGCGGCACGACGTGTGGGAGGCGGTCCGCGCGCTGACCGGGTCGGGGTGTGAAGTGCTCCACGGCGGTGAGCAGGCGTTTGCCGTAAAGGATGCCGATCCCGATGCGGGCGCCTTTTTCCCGGCAACGCTTCTGGCTTGCGCTAAGCCGCTGGAAACGGAAGAGGGCCCGCATGCGGTCGAGCCGTTTGGTCCGGTCAGCACGCTGATGCCCTACGGTTCCGTGGCAGAAGCGGTGGAGATTGCGCGCCGAGGACGCGGGTCGCTGGTGGGCTCGGTATTCACCTTCGATGACCGGGAGGCTCGGGAACTGGTGCTGGGAACCGCCGCCCATCACGGGCGGATTCTGATCCTCAATCGCGACTGTGCCGCTGCCTCTACCGGCCACGGTTCGCCGATGCCGACCCTGATCCACGGCGGCCCGGGACGCGCCGGCGGTGGCGAAGAGCTCGGCGGTGCTCGGGCGATCAAACACTACCTGCGCCGGACGGCGCTGCAGGGCTCGCCGACCACCCTGATGCGGATCACCAACGAATACGTGCCCGGCGCTGAGGTCAAAACCGATCCGGTGCACCCGTTCCGCAAGATCTTCGACGACCTGGAAATCGGCGAGTCGCTGACCACGCACCGGCGGACCGTGACCGAGGCGGACATCGTCAACTTTGGGTGCCTGTCCGGAGACCACTTTTATGCGCATTTCGACGACGCTGCGGCAAAAGCCTCGCCGATCTTCGGCAAGCGCGTGGCCCACGGATATTTTGTCATTTCCGCGGCCGCCGGCATGTTTGTCGACCCGGCGCCCGGTCCGGTGCTGGCCAACTACGGACTGGATAACCTCCGTTTCATCGAGCCAGTGGGTATCGGCGACACGATTCAGGTCAAGATCACGGTGAAACAGAAGATCAAAAAGGAGCAGCGTGAGCCGGAAGACACGCCACAGGGTGTTGTTCGGTGGGCGGTTGAGGTCACCAATCAGAACGATGACCCGGTGGCGCTCTACGACATTCTGACGCTTGTGGAGCGTCACCCTTAGTTTTAGTTACCAGGCAGGATCACCGCAGACGCCCGCCATCTTGGCGGGCAGGTCGATCTCCAGGTAGAGGCTGTTGCGCAGCGGCGGCAGTACCCAGCCAGGCGCCGCCGCCAGGCGCTGCTTCCACGCGGGCGAGCGGCCGTTGACGAAGTGTACGTAGCGGGCCTTGCCGACGACAAAATCGCCCGAAAGCAGGCGAAAATACTCGACGAGCTCCGACCGTGAGTACTCTTTCCAGTGCGGCCCGCTGGTAGGGACCCCGATGATTTCCTGAACGCTTGCGCCGGCACCGTGCATCCTCAGCTGGCGCCATACGCCTCGCACCAGCGATCCCGCCGCGTAATAGTTGGGTGTGGTCAGGATGATCCTGCCGCCGGGTTTAAGCACCCGATAGATCGCGCGCCAGAGGTTGACGGGGTTGAAGGTGAGATGTTCCAGCACCTCGCAAAACAACACGACGTCGATCGAGTCGTCAGCAAGTGAGTTCAGGCCGATGGGGTCAGCGAGTTCAGCGTTTTCCAGCAGCGCAATGTTGTGTCGCTGCGCGGTGGCCTGCACGCCGGGATCGGACATGGTGCCCTGACGGTCGACGGCGGTGACCTGGTGGCCGTCAGCGGCGTAAAGCACCGCCTGATGGAGCCAGTGCGCTCCAATATCCAGCACGGCCGCGGTTGGCCAGCACCAGTTCTGTTGCGCGAGCTGGTGAGTCACCAGAAAGCGCGGGCCGTGTTCCTGCAGGTAGTTGGCGTCGGTATGCCCTTCAAGGAGCGCTGCTGGGTAAGACGCTTCTGGATTCTCTTGCTTCCCCATCCCCGTTCGCGTCGTCGCGGTTGTGACGCCAACTGTAATCCCGCAAAGGCTGGGACACTAGTGTACTGAGTCAGCGCTAGTAGTTGATTGGGAAGACCGCTCCCGGCGACAGGGGAGCGTGCGGCATCAATCGCTGCTCGGGCGATCCTCTCCCACCGAGCGCGCGGGTTGAGTCAGGTCACCCCGCAGCGTCCATCCAACAAAGGCGCCCAGCAGAGCGGCAGCGAGCAGTGAAGCGGAAATCTGTCCGGCAAGATATAGCATCGTTAAGTCCTTATAAGCGTGGCTGCGGTCCCTGCAGCGTTTTCGTCTTCAGTTAAAAGCTCAACCTGAGCGTCCACCTCATCGATGGCGGGCATGCCGTCGAGCCAGGTGAGAATCTCAAACACCGTGGGCGTAATGGCGCCGGGCGCGGGCGATCGAATTTTGCCCCGCAGCGTGATGTCGCGGCCATCAACCGTGACCACCATGTGTTTCACCGGGCCGATGACAGCGTCTGCCTGACGCATCACCTCGGCCTCGATCTCCGGCACG
>JBCDKA010000208.1:0-6030 GCA_038747195.1 Pseudomonadota bacterium | reverse complement strand
TGAGGTCGGTCACCGCAGCGTGAGGCGATAGCGGTAGACGAATCAGCAGCTCTCGCAGCAGATCGATCTGGGATTCCAGGTCATCGACCGCCATCGCGTTACGCGGACTCGAAAGCAGCGCAATAGCAAGCAGGTTCATCGGATTGACCACCGCGGCGGAGTTGACGCGGCGCATGATGCGATCGCCGAGCTGATCGACGGCGCCGGCGAGCCAGGGCGGTCGCTGGTCGTCGGTGGGAATCAGCTCCCGCCACTGCGGCTCCTGCTGGTCGAGGTGGTCGGCCAGCTGCACCGGCTTACCGTAGCTCACATGCACCTGCCCGAATTTCTTCTTCAGGATCGAGAAAGAGCGGATCAGCCCGGATAAGGTTTCTTTCTTCTTGCGTCCACCCGACAGCTCGCCCAGATAGGAGTCACCTTCGACCAGCTGCTCGTAGCCGAAATACACCGGCACAAAAACCACCGGGCGCTCCTGGTGGCGCAGGTAGCTGCGAACCGTCATCGACAGCATGCCGGTGCGGGGCTTGAGCAGCCGCCCGGTGCGGCTGCGGGTACCCTCGATGAAGTACTCCAGCGACACGCCGCGGGAAAAGATGGTGTCCAGGTACTCGGTGAAGACGGTGGAGTAGAGCGCGTTCGCCCGGAAGCTCCGGCGCAGATAAAACGCACCGCACCGGCGGATCACGGAGCCGACCACGGGCAGGTTCAGATTCACGCCGGCGGCGATATGCGGCACCGCAAAGCCCGAGTGGTACACCAGATACGACACCAGCAGATAGTCGATATGACTGCGGTGGCAGGGCACGTAAATGATCTCTGCTCCCGGCGGTACCTCGTCCAGATGCTGATCGTTGTGGACGTGAACGCCGTCATAGATCCGATTCCAGAACCAGCCGAGCAGCCGGGACATGATCAGGATCATGGTGTGGGAATAGTCGGCGGCAATTTCCCTCGCATAGCCCGCCGCTCGCCGGCGTACGCGTCGGATCGACTGGCCGTTTTTGTCGGCTTCCGTGCGGATCGCGTCGCGCACTTTGCGGGTGCGCAGAATCTGATCGAGCGCGGTGCGACGGTGAGAAAGGTCGGGCCCCACCACGGCGGTTCGCCGGCGGCGAAAGTGCACACGCAGCAGCCGAGAGATCTTTCTGACGGTGCGGGGGCGACCGAGGTTTTCGTCCAGCGCCTCACGCAGCTCGATCGGCTGCGAGAACTGAAGCAGCGTGTTGCGACCGTGGAGCAGCAGCGCCAGGAGACGGCGAAGCCGTCCCGCGACGGTCCAGTTTTCCGAAAACAGGATCCGGAAAAACCCGGTTTCCTTATCCGGCCGACGACCGAGGAAAATCGATACGGGCACCAGCTGCAGATCGAGGTCCGGCCGAGCCTCCAGCACCCGCGTCATCGCGTTGAGCTCCTGCAGATGCGGACGCCAGTCGGGTCGTCGGAACAGCAGGCCACGCAGGGTTTGCAGGCCGATCACCCGTCGATCGGACGGCTGCTCGTCTTCCAGGTCCAGCGGATCGAGCGGGAGCGGCAGGCCGCGATCCCGACACGCCTTCTGCAGAATCAGCAGGTTGGACAGCGCGTCCGACTCAATGACGTAACAGATCGGTCGATCCGGGTCGATGGCCGGCTCCCGGGGCAGGACCTTTTCTTTCACCAAGGCGCGCAGCAGCCGGCCGAACAGGGAGTCCGACAAGCGCGCGGAAGAACGTCTGGGTGTGAGGTGGGTCGCCATGCAGAGCGGTGCTGTGGTGGACAACCATTTTCAGTGATCGGCGGGCGCTTCGCAAACCGCCTCGGTCCGTAAGCCCACGCGCCACGTACGCGTTCAAATTAATGTGCGGGCCCTGTAACCGAATCTCACGTGATGCGTATCCCTTTCACACAGGCTGAGGATTCACCATGAAAAAAATGATTACCGGCGCATTTTGCGCCCTGCTGACCGTTTCAACGCTGGCCCTGGCGCAGTCGGGCCACCCCGGCAAGATCGACTTCGCAACGCTGGCAGGCTTTGATGAAACGAACGTGACCGTCGATATCCAGATCGGCGGCTGGCTGCTGAGCTGGGCTCAGGCGGCGGCTGAAGGAGACGAGGATCTCGAGGTGCTGAGCAAGGTCGAAAGCGTCCGGGTTAAGGTCTTTGAGGTGAGCCAGCGGCGCGACTACCAGGCCCAGGCCAACCGCGTCGTCCGCGACCTGATGGGCGAAGGGTGGGAGCGTTTCGCCAAGGTTATCGAGCCGGACAGCTGGGTCCACGTCCTGGTCAAGGGCAGCGAGGACATGCTCGAGGGCATCACCGTCATCGCCATGGACGATGAAGCGGAGGCGGTGCTGGTCAACATTGCCGGCCAGCTCGACCCGGAAGACGTGGCGGCCCTCTTGGATGACGAGGACCTGGTCAACGTCGATCTGGACCTGGACTGGGACGCCTAAGCGACCCGCAGACGTCGGACACAAAAAACCCCGGCCTTCGCCGGGGTAGTAATGGATGGCCCGAAGGCTATCCCCTCCGATTCCCTTCGTTTATTGGTTTTCGAGTATTTTATATATTTTTGAGTGGCTTACAATCATTTTCTGAGAAAATACTTAGAAAAACACTCCAAGAAGGCTGAAAATCCCAATATTTCCGTGATCCTTTTCGGATTCACGGACAAAAACGCCACCGACAGCCCCCGCCAGCCGCAAAAATATGCCGCATTCGGCCCTGGGTCCCGCCAAAGAGTGGTAATTTGCCGGTCTGATGCCGCCACCGCGGGATGCGTTCATTTCTTCGACCTCCTCGACCGACAGATCGCGCTGCGCCGCCTGTCGCTTTGACGTTTTCGTTTGCCTGGTTGCCGGCGAGTTTGCGTCCGTGCTCTCGTTTGAGCCGGGGGCACGATGACGCTCGAGCTCCTCGCTATCGCAGGCGGCCTGCTGGTGCTCATGGCGTCCGCCAGCTGGTTTGTCGAAGGGGCTGCGGCCACCGCCAGCCACGCCGGTATGTCGCCGCTGCTGATCGGGATGCTGATCGTCGGCTTTGGCACCTCAGCCCCGGAGATTGTGGTGTCCGTTCAGTCAGCCCTGGACGGCACGCCGGCTTTGGCTCTCGGCAATGCCATGGGGTCCAACGTCGCGAACATTGGTCTCATCCTGGGGCTGGTGGCGCTGCTCAAACCGATCAGCGTCGAGTCAAAAGTGCTGCGACAGGAGCTCCCGTTTCTTTTGCTGGTCACGGGTCTCCTCGGCTGGATGCTCCACAGCGGCACGCTCAGTCGCCTCGACGGGCTGCTGCTGCTCGGGGTTTTTGGCGCTTTTCTCGGCTGGTCGGTATACGCCAGCAGCAAGCTGCGCACGGTGGACGCGTTGGGTCTAGAGGTCCGCGAGGAGATCACCAGCCGTCTGCTGCCGCTCAGGCAGGCGCTGCTCCGGCTGTCGGTGGGTCTGATGCTGCTGATCATCAGCGCCCGGTTCCTGGTTTGGGGCGCGGTGGGTGTCGCCACCGGGCTGGGCGTCAGTGAACTGGTGATCGGCCTGACGGTGGTTGCTGTTGGCACCTCCCTGCCTGAACTGGCGGCGTCTTTGGTGGCGGTCAGAAAAAACGAGCACGAGATTGCGTTGGGCAACGTGCTCGGATCGAATCTCTTTAACTCGCTGGTGGTGGTCGGCCTGGCCGGCAGCATCGCCCCGGTGCCGGTTTCGCGAGCCGTGCTGGACCGCGACCTCCCGACCATGCTGGCGATGACGGTGGCGCTGCTGGTGTTTGGCTATCGCCGCGGTGGCGGCGGTCGAATCAATCGCTTTGAAGGGGCGGCGCTGCTCGCCGGCTACCTGGCTTACCTGGGATGGTTGACGGCGAAGGCCGTTGCGCAGTCCTGAGTTTGCCCCCGGTGGATCCCGTCAGGGTGCATCGAACACCGAATGAATGGTTTCCACGATCGCGCTGGCGGCGCCCCGTGGGTCGTCGGCGGCTCGGATGGGCCGGCCGATGACCAGATAGTCAGCGCCATTGCGCAGCGCCTGTGCGACGTCGACGGTGCGCTGCTGATCGTCGGTGTTGGCCACCGGTCGAATGCCGGGGCACACCACCAGTAGCTTGTGGTCGAGATTCTCACGCAGCCGCGTGGCCTCAAGCCCCGACGACACCACGCCGGCGCAGCCGGCCTCCAGCGCGCGGCGAGCCCGGGACAGCACCAGGTCTTCGACGCTGCAGCTGAACCCCAGGTCGTCGAGGTCACCTCGGTCCAGGCTGGTCAGGGCGGTCACAGCCAGCACCTTCAGCGAATCGGCGGCCTCCGCTGCGGCCCGCAGCATGGCGTCGTTGCCATGCACGGTAGTGAGGTCGATCGGGTATTGGTTCAGCTGCCGGACGGCGCCGGCGACCGTCGCCGGAATATCGAACAGCTTGAGGTCGACAAAGATTTTTTTGTCGCGGCTGCAGAGCTCCTCCAGCACCGGAAAGAAGCTGCCGCTCAGGAAAAATTCGAGCCCTAGCTTATAGAAACGCACCGCGTCTCCGAGCTGGTCAACGAGCGCTAAAGCGTCGCTGCGGTTAGGTACATCCAGCGCAAAAATCAGGCGTTCAGCCGGGTCGATGGGCTTGCTGGAGCGGTAGTCAGGATCGGTCATGGCACGGAGTGTGCCACAGCCCAGCCAAGCAGGATGAATCTTTTTGTGCCTGAACGCGGTCTATGAATAAAGCCCCGATGATCCGGGGCCGACGTTAGAAACAGGGGTAGTGGCCCTGCCAGCTAAGCACACGCGAGGAACCGCGCTATGCCAAACCACCGAAATCGAAGCCTGCGCCACATTCGCGGACAGACCGTGAACCGCACGACCGTAAGCGTTGTGAGGCGTGGAGCCACCCGAGCAGGGCAAGTTGCAGCGATGATTCTGGCGCTGGTCGTCGCCGCGGCGTGGACCAGCCGCACGGCGGCCGCGCCGCCTGACGATATGGCGTTGACCCTGATGCAGATGCGTACGCTGACGGACGTTATGGGTCACGTGCAGCGAGACTACGTCGACGATACGGCGGATGCGGCCCTGCTGGAAGACGCCATCCGCGGCATGCTGTCCGGACTGGATCGGCATACCGTTTACCTGGACGCTGACCAGTACCGGCGGCTCGAGAGCGACAGTCAGGGTCGGTACGGCGGCATCGGTATCGAGGTCGACTGGCGCGAGGGTGAGCTGGCGGTGGTCGCGGTCACCGAGGAAGGACCCGCCGCGAGAGCGGGCATCGTCCGCGGCGACATCATTCGCGAAGTTGAAGGCATCCCCATCACCAAAGCCGGGCCCCGCACCGCGCTCGAGCGGGTCCGTGGACCTGCGGATACCAAGGTGACCATCACGGTTGGGCGCGAGGGTCAGGCAGACCGCCGCATGACTTTGCGCCGTGAGGTCATTCGGATCATCGCCGTGCACGGTGAGCTGCTGGACGGCGGTCTCGCCTATCTAAAGATCGGGAATTTTCAAACGGGAACGGCCGGCCGGGTCGCCGACACGCTGGCCGAACTCGAGGCGAGCCACGGTGCACCGCTCGGGGGATTGATCCTCGACCTGCGCGGCAACCCGGGCGGCGTGCTGTCGGCAGCGGTCGGCGTCAGCGACCTCTTTCTGAGCCGGGGCGACATTGTTTCCACCCGCGGCCGAGACGGCGCTGACCTGGCGACCTACCAGTCGGATGCGGACGATGCGCTCGACGGTGCGCCGATCGTGCTGCTGCTCGACAAGGTCAGCGCGTCCGCGTCAGAGATCGTCGCCGGCGCGCTGAAAGATCACGGCCGGGCGACGCTGCTCGGGGAGAAGAGTTTTGGCAAAGGGTCGGTCCAGACCGTGCTGCCGTTGCGCAACGGCGGCGCCATCAAGCTCACAACTGCCCGGTACTACACGCCATCGGGCGTATCGATCCACGGTACGGGCATCGAGCCTCATATCGCCATGGAGAGCAAGCCGGGGCCCGACGGCATCGACCGGGCGCTGCTGGAGGCGACGAAGCTCTTGCGGCAGTCGGACTTCGCTGGGCAACCGGCCGGAGCTGATTCGAACTAG
>JBCDKA010000207.1:0-6108 GCA_038747195.1 Pseudomonadota bacterium | reverse complement strand
GAGGACTCCGCGACCACCAGCGTTTGCCCCTGGAAAGGCACCGCCAGCTACTACTCGGTTAAGGTCGAGGGTCAATCGAATCCGGACGCGGCCTGGTACTACCCCGAAACCAAGTCAGCGGCTGACAACATCCGCGGTCGGGTAGCCTTTTGGAAAGGGGTTCAGGTCTCCGACAGTTGACCTACCGTTGACCCGGCGGCGCTGATACTGCCTGCCTTCCTTAGTAACAGGGCCGCCGGCATCCATGTTTCTCAAGCGCCTGCTTAAGTTTCTTCATACCGCCAGCGCGGTCGGCCTGGCCGGCGGCCTGGCGGCCTACATGATTATCCTGGCCTACGGGCCAACACCCGAATCGCTGCCTGAGTACACGGCGCTGCGCCAGGCGCTCGCCGTGGTTTCCAAGTGGCTGCTGATGCCGTCGATGGTGGGCGTCCTGGTGACGGGCCTGCTGGCCATGGCGGCACACTATCCCTATATGGAAGCCCCCTGGGTTTGGGCAAAAGCGGTGTCGGGGATACTGGTGTTTGAGGCGACACTCGGCAGCATAGACGCGCCGGCGCAGCGGGCTGCTGCGACCACCGCGAAAGCGATGGCCGGTGAAATCGACGCCGCTGAGGTGGCCGCGCTGATGCACAACGAGTGGGGCGCCTGGTGGATGGTGCTGGCGCTGTCGGCCGCCAACGTCGCCCTGGCGATCTGGCGCCCGCGGTTCGGCGTTTCGCGAGGCAAGAGGCTCAGCGCGAAAGGCTGAGGGCGAAACGCTGACCTCAGGGGCGGTTTCGTCGGGTTAGCAGCGACGATGGGCGACGCTCCTGCGCCGTCTTAAACAGGCTGAAGGTCTTCTTGACGTAGTTGGTCACGCTGTCGATACCGTCGACATATTCTTTCAGCTCGGGTGTCCACTGAGCTTCGACCACCCGCGAACTCATGGCGGGGTCACTCCCTTCAAGACGAATGTAAAACCACGGCTCACCGCGCTTCAGCGTCAGCGGCTGATCGATGTCATGCCACTCAAAGGCCCACATGAGGCGCCGTGGCCAGACGTCGAGCTGAAACCGCCCGCTGATGACGAGGCCCGGCCAGCGCGAGCCCTTGTAGTCGTGAATCGGCCCCGACTCCTCTAAGAAGCAGTAGTCGTCGGCCACAAAACGGTAGGGCGTGACGATCTGAAAGATCGGCCGTTTGGGATGACGCCACTGATCCGGCGGCATCGGCACAATCATCTCGTCCAGAAACTTGAGATCAATCGGGCTGTCGTGGCCCAGGTCGTTGTTGAACGACAGCGTTCCGTCCGGCCGTGGCACCGCGGAAAACTTGGCGTCGATGGGGCAGCGAAGCTGATAGAGCTTGGCCTCATGCTGCAGTACGGCAGGACAGGCGGTGACCGCTTTGGCCGACGGATCTTCCAGTGTCGGCAGGTCCAGGGGCTCGGGTGAAAACCAGATCGTAGACGCTTTGACCGGATCCATCAGCCAGCCGACGGTAAGGATGCGGGAGGATTGGTCGCTCATGAAATGCGGTATAGGCCAAAAGTCAGCGCACACTATAAACGTTTTCTCCGCCCGCGCCGTCTGATTTACCATGAGGGCCGTGGCGGAGCGGGACAACAGCCTGGAAGGCCTCGCCCCAAACCATGAGTCAGGCCAGGAGTCAGACCAGGTGTCAGGCCAACAGTCAGGTCCGTCTAAGGCCGAAAAGCCCGACGACAAGCCCGACAAGAAGCTGGCGGTTGAAACGGGTGAGGGGCTGGAGGGAGAGTCGGAACAGCAGGCGGACGATGCCGAGCTGGTGGATGCCGCTCGCGCGGGTGATCAGCTTGCCTTCGAGCGTCTCTACCGCCGACACCAGGGGCGGACCATGGCGCTCTGCTGGCGGATGTGCGGCGGTAACGACACGCTGGCCGCTGAACTGGTTCAAGACGCGTTTGTCAGGGCGTGGCAGAAGCTCCACCTGTTTCGGGGTGAGGCGAAGTTCACCACCTGGCTGCATCGCCTAACGGTGAACGTGGTCCTGAGCGACCGGCGAATTCGTATGCGCCAGGTGGCTCGGGAGCAACCGCTGGAGTCAGCGCCGGAGGCTGGCATGACGCCCTCCCTCGGGCTGGATGCCGATCTTGAGGCAGCGATTGCGAAGCTGCCGGAACGAGCGCGGACGGTGCTGGTCTTACACGATGTGGAAGGCATGAAACATACGGAAATTGCAGAGCTGGCCGATATGGCGGTGGGCACCTCAAAAGCCCAGCTGCACCGGGCCCGGCGACTGCTGAGAGAGTGGTTAAATGAGTAGCAAAGATCCAAACGGACCGTCCATCGGGACGGAGCAGGACGACGAGCAGCACGCTGAAGCGGCCCTGCTCCGGCGCCTGGCAGCGCTGCCCAAGGAGCGTGAAGTCGGCGCCGACCTGTGGCCGGCCATCGCACAACGCCTCGAGCCGGTTGCGAGGCCGCCAGCGGCAGCGCCGGTCAGCGAGCGTCGCTGGTCGTTGCGCTCGGCCGTCGCCGCCATGGCGGTGGCGGGGCTCGCCTCGATGCTGCTGAATCTGAGCGGCGAGAGCCCGCAGCCGGCCGTCGGCGGCAATCTGCCGATGCTCTCAGCCAGCGCGGAGATTGAATATTCGGGGGCGCTGCAGGATCTGCTGCCGCTGACCGTCAGCGCTGGCACCCCGGCGCCGGGGACACCGTTGGCCGATTTTGAGCAGTCACTGGCGATCGTGCGCGACGCCGCGGTTGCCGTTCGGGTGGCGCTGGAGCGCGACCCCCAGTCACGTTATCTGAACAGCATGCTGACCAGCTTGCAGCACCGGGAACTCAACGTGCTGAAAGAAATGGCGCGTCATGCTGACGACACGATTGCAGGGAGTACAACATGAGCCAACAACAAACGACGACCGGCAGCGTACGGGTGAGCGAACGCATGAGTCGACCAGGGGGGCTGCGGCGCCTCGCCTCCCTGCTGATCCTGGCAGCACTCGCCGCCGTAGCGACAAACCGGGCGGCTGCCGAAGATGTTGAGCACAAGATGTCGCTCGACGGTAACGGCATGGTGGTCATCAAAGTCGTTAAAGGAGAAGTGCGCGTCGAGGGCTGGGACCGCGAAGAGCTTCTGGTGCGAGGTGAGGTCGGCGAAGGCAGCGACCGACTCCTGATGGAGGGCAACAGCCAGCGCCGCGAGATCGAGGTCAAGATCCCCCGCAACTCCCGCGGCGTCGAGGGCTCGGAGCTCGAGTTTTTTGTCCCCGCCGGCGCCAGCGTCGTGGTTGAGACGACGAGTGCCGACATTATTGCTGACGGGCTTGGCGGTGAGCTGGTTGAGCTGCGGGCCGTCAGCGGCGATATCGAGGCTGATGCCGGCGGCGAGCGGCTCTTTGCGCATACGGTCAGCGGCGACGTGGAACTCGAGTCGGAGGCCCGCCGCGTAGACATCAATTCGGTCAGCGGCGATATCGACGCCAGACTCACCGGCGAAGAGGTTGACGCCAACACGGTCTCCGGAGAACTCCTGCTGATCGCTCGAAACCTGGACCGAGGACATTTCGAGAGCGTGTCGGGCGACATGGAGCTGGATGTGGCGATCGCCGGCACCGGGGTTATCTCGGTGGCCAGCCTGAGTGGTGATGTTGATCTGATTTTGCCGGGAGACCTGTCAGCGACCTGCGAGGCAGAGAGCTTCAGCGGCTCCATCAAGAGCACCCGGGGGCAGGTGGAAAAGGCCAAATATGGACCGCACAAAACGCTCCGCTTTGTCTCCGGCGACGGGTCGGGCCGAGTGCAGGTCGAAAGCTTCAGCGGCGACGTGCGAATCCGGGAACGGTAATTCGCTCCGCCACCCGGCCGGTTTCCTGGCCGGTGGCGTCATAGCTGACCTCCGTCACGCGGGTTTCGCCCGGCAGAAGACGCACCACGGTGCTGCAGCGCGTACCGTACTCCGGTGAACAGATAAACATCGGCGCCAGGCGCTCCTCGAGCGCCCGGCCTACGCCGGTATCCGGCAGCTCTCCGTCCGGCACCCCCCGTGCCGCGAGCGCCGCAATCAACCGATCGGTTTCCGTGGTGTGCTCCAGCACGTCGCTGATCGCCCGAACCTTAGGCCAGGGCGTATCCAGCGCGGCGTTGCTCAAGGCGTGTACGCCGTCAACGACGGAGCTCGCCGGTCCGCGCTTCGGCTGATTGCTCGACCACCAGAGCGCTTCACCGTCCCAGACCAGCAGGTTGAACGGACCGTAGTTCGCCCCCGCCTGCGTCATGGACCGACTGAAGGCATCGGCACTGGTGTCGGAGGTGAGGAACGATATCGGCAGCTCCCCCCGGGACCGGCTGCCCCGGGCGGCGCCGGGGATCCTCACGTTGGTCACCGCCGCGAATCGGCCCGATCGAGATACCCCGAGCCATGTGCCGCCGGCGCTCAGGTCTCGCCCTGCGAAAATCTCCGGCTGCTTTTCCCACCAGTGCGCCGGCTGTGCGGCGCGCTGGTGCAACTCATCTCGATTGGCGGCGATTAACACGCTCGGCTCGCCGGCTGCGGAACGGCGCAGCGAAATCCCGATCAAACACATGTCTCAACCGGTATCATAGGGACCATGATGAACTCCATTTTGCTGGCCGCAACGCTGCTGGCAGCCGACCCGTTGTTCGAGGACCGGAGCCAGGCAGCCGGCCTGAACTTCACCCATTTTAACGGCATGATCGGTGAACACTTCTTTCCTGAGATGATGGGCGCCGGCGTTGGCCTGCTCGACTATGACCGGGACGGTGACCTCGATGTCTATCTGGTTCAGGGCAGCCTGTTGAGCGAGTCACACAAGCTCAGTCAGGCGCTCATCCAGCCGGTCAGCCCCCTAACGGATCGCCTTTATCGCAACGACAGCGAAGGCGGGCGGCTGCGTTTTACGGACGTGACGGAAAAAAGCGGGATCACGGCGCCCGGTTACGGCATGGGGGTGAGCGTCGGGGACGTGAATAACGACGGCTGGCCAGACCTTTATCTCAGCAACTTTGGCCAAAATCAGCTGTGGGTCAACCAGCGCAACGGCACCTTTGAGGAGGTTAGCGAAGCGGCGGGCGCCGGTGACGATCGCTGGTCGATTACCGCGGTGTTCTTTGACTACGACCAGGACGGTTGGCAGGACCTCTACGTGGTGAACTACGTCGACTACAAGCTGGCGAGCGCCAAGACCTGCCTGTCGTATAACGACGCGCCGGACTACTGCTCACCCCAGTCGTACCGCCCCACCGCGGATCGGCTTCTGCATAACGAAGGTGGCGGCCGCTTTCAGGAGGCCACCAGCCGCGCAGGCCTGGGCCGCGCCGAAGGGCCGGGGCTCGGTGCGGTTACCGGCGATTTCAATGCGGACGGCCGGCCTGATCTTTACGTCGCCAATGACGGTGCGTCGAATTTTCTCTGGATGAACCAGGGCGGCGGTCGCTTTAGCGATGAGGCGCTGCTGGCGGGTGTGGCGGTCAACATGTCGGGAATGCCAGAGGCGAGCATGGGCGTGGACGCCAACGACTTCGATGGTGACGGAGACCTCGATCTGTTTATGACCCATCTGGATCGGCAAACCAACACGCTTTACGTCAACGATGGCGAAGGGTGGTTTATGGATCAAACGCTGGGCAGCGTGCTGGGCGCCAGCAGCTTTGCCTTTACGGGCTTTGGCACCGGCTGGTTCGACCTCGACAACGACGGCTGGCTGGACCTGATCAGCGCGAACGGCGCTGTCGTAAAAATCGCGGAACAGGTTGCGGCCGGCGAGACGCTGCCGCTGCTTCAGCGCAATCAGCTTTGGCGAAACCTCGGTGATGGGAGCTACGAGGACATCAGCGCCAAGGCTGGCCAGGCGTTTGAGCGCCAGCGCGTCAGCCGCGGCGCAGCGTTCGGCGATCTGGACAACGACGGCGATCTGGACGTGCTCATTACCAACAACGCCGGTTCCGTTGAGCTGCTGGTCAACACCGCCGCGGCGGGCAATGGCTGGCTGGGCCTGGCCGTGACCGACAGCCAGGGCGGGCCGGCGATCGGCGTACAGGCGACCCTGCGCCTGGGCGACCGTCAGCTCGTTCGCCGCTCCCGCACCGACGGCAGCTACCTGTCGGCCCACGACCCCCGGAT
>JBCDKA010000206.1:0-6142 GCA_038747195.1 Pseudomonadota bacterium | reverse complement strand
CGACGCTTCAAGCTGGACGAAGGGGCTCTTGCCGGCAGCTACCAAATCACCGACATCACCCGGTCCACGGTGCCGCCGGATTTCTCCCGCCGGCCGCCCCATCGTTGCTGGAGACTCACCAGAACGGAAAGCTAGTGTCCTGTTTGAAAAGTTCGTTGTATTTCAGCGCGTGTCCACAAGGCCCTGGAGTCAGGCGCGAGCCGCCGGCCAGGGTGGTTCCCTGGCCAAGGCTCGCAACGCCGCTCCAGGCCTTGTGGTGCGCGCCCTGCGGGAGCCCCCTTGGGCGCCAATAACCGCGTTGCATCGCTTGCCAAGGGCTACGGCCATTGGCGGCGCGATGCGCCTTGTTCTTGGCGCCCAACGGGGCTCTGAAACGCAACGAACTTTTCAAACAGGACACTACGATCCGGTTCAGCGAGGGTTCATCACAACGCCGTATCTTAGGGTCCAACCTGAAACGAAAGGAGGTGCCTGATGAAACGGCTTAACCGGGCTTTGATGTTGGCGATTTTCAGCACCGGCGTGCTGCTGGCTGCCCCCGCCGTAGCGGACCACGGCTTTAACGTTGGCTACTACGACGATTTTGGTGTGCAGGTTTATCCAGTCGATCGCCGCTTTCGCAACGATTTTCGCGGCCCACGCTTTGCGCCCCGGCCCTTCGATCGGCGGCATTGGCGTCGCGGCCAGCGACATTTCAAGCGCCACGGCTACTATCCACGCGCCAACGCGCGACCGGTATTTGTCGAACCGCGCTACTACTACTGTCCGGTACGTCGCGGCTACTTTCCGCGGGGCGACCGCTTCTATCGCTAACAGGACACTAGTGATCACAACACCGGCGGCACAGGGATGTGCCGTCTTTTTTTGTGAGGCGGATCACGGCGCTCGAGCCGAAGCTGGTCCGGGTAAGGTTTCTGGTTAATAATCAGCGCCATGCGATGGATTTGCTTCATGATTTTGCTGTGTCCGCTGAGCGGTGCGCTGGCCCAGGTTTACAAGTACGTCGACGACGACGGCATTTTGCATTACACCGATCGTAAGCCTGCTGAAGGCAAAAAGTATTCGGTGATCCGGATGAAGTGTCGCGGCTGCGGCTGGCACAAGGCCGTCAACTGGCGGACGGTGGCGCTTAACACCGGCGACTTTGCCCAGGAGATTGCGGCCGCAAGTCAGCGGCATGCGGTCGACGCGGCGCTGGTGAGGGCGGTGATACACGCCGAGTCCTGGTTTGTGGTGGACGCGGTCTCTGACGTGGGTGCCCAAGGCCTGATGCAGCTGATGCCCGCAACACAGCGGCGATTTGGGGTCACCAGCCCGTTCGATCCCTCGCAGAACATCGACGCCGGCGTGCGCTACCTGCGCGAGCTCCTCGATATGTTCGAAGACGATTATCGGCTCGCCAGCGCGGCCTTCAACGCTGGCGAAAACGCGGTCAAACGGTTTGGCGGGATCCCGCCATACGACGAAACCGAGAATTTTGTGAAGCGGGTTGGCATCCTGCGGGAGCGGTATCGCCGAGCCTCGTCCTGAGCCCCATTTTCCGGCGACACAACGCTGCGATCTTCGGCGGATCCAGTTGCTCTTCACGGACGAGCGTAGCGACCGCGGGTTGGCGTTGCTGCGTCGGAGCAATTTACGCAACACTTGCGCGAATGGTCCCCGAGTTCTATTTTTAGGTCTCTAAGCCCGCTGACCTCGACCAGGATTCCAGAGCTATGAGCAGTAAGTCGCGACCGTCCCAGCCATCCTTACGGGCCCTCAGGTCCGAACTCACGCCGGCAGCCATGGTCACCGTCATTCTGCTGGGGCTCAGCCTCGTGTTGCCCGCCAGGGCGTTGGAGTTTGAGCGCATGGGGCTTGCCCAGTATCGCCAGACGATCAACAAGGCCCACAAGGCTTACCGGTCCGGGCGCATGGAAGAGGCGCTGGCGCTCTACAACCTCACGGCCCGCTGGGGTGAACCCGACTGCCAGCGACAGCTCGGCATCATGCTGTTGTCTGGCGAAGGCACGGAGGTGGATCTTGTTGAGGGTATGGCTTGGATTCAGCTCGCGGCCAAGACGCGCCGGAAGTCTGATCTGGACGTGCTGAAGCAGGCCAAGTCACAGCTACCGGAAGAGGCCGTCAAGGCTGCTGAGGAGCTGGCGGAGGAATGGAAGCCGCTCTACGGCGCCAAAGCGACAGGCATCAGCTGTAAGCGGCAGCGGCTAAAAGACAGCGGCCGCAAAGAGGTGTTTTGTGAGCGCCGCGCTGGCGGTATGGCCGACGCCAAGATCGTTGAGGTTCCGGTTCTCGATTCCCAGTACTACTGGGCCATCGACTGATCTGCCACGATCGTTTGACCTATTCGAGGTCTCGCACCACCCGAAACCCGACGTGACTGAACCGGGCGCTGCGCTCTAGCCTCAGTCGGTGTCGCACTGATACCTCCCGAGGCCGTTCAAACCACGATCCGCCGCGTACCGCGCTGGCCTCGCAGCCGCCGGTGGTGCTGGCTGCGCTGTAATCCTGGCGCCAGCAGTCCAGCGTCCACTCTCCCGCGTTGCCCAGCAGGTCATAAAGCCCGGCGGCCGTGGGGGTGTAGCTGCCCACCGGACCCGTGTTTACGCGGCGATCCCGGCAGCCAAAAATGTTCTCGGTGGATACCTCAAGGTTGTGGCGTTCCGCTCGGTCGAGATCGGAAACGTTGGCCAGATCACAGGCATCCCGACTGCTGGTCCAGTACACGCCCGTCGTCGCATCCAGCGCCGCAGCGTATTCCCACTGATATTCAGTCGGCAGCGAGTAGCTAAAGCCGGTCTGTTCGCTCAGCCAACGGGTGTAGGCCAGCGCGTCGTTGTAGCTCACGCAGACTGCGGGGTGTGACTCCGACTGCGTAAAACCTGGGGAGTCCCAGGACTTGTCTGCCCGCTGGCGCCAGTTAAACAACCAGTAGTTGCACCCTTCGTCGGCGCTGCTGGGCGCTGCCAGCCCCGTCGCTTCGGCGAACTGCCGATACTCCCCGACCGTCACCTCGTAGGCCGCAAGTGCAAAGGCGGGTATCGAGGCGGTGACCGTTGTGCCCGAGCTGTCGTCAGCCGCATCGCCGAGCGTCACGGTTGCCGCGGGCACCGGAATCAGCAGTGGACCGGTGCCGCCCGTAGCAAGCGGGTCCTGAAACGGGGTTGCGCCCGAACTTTCGCCGAGCCGCTCATCAAACTGCTTCAGGTCCGGGTGGAGAGGATCAATAAAGCGGAGTCGTTCCGTGAGCTGGCGGGCGGCCGTTCGATCGCCGTCATCAAGCGCGGCGTTGATGCGATTGACGTAGGTGCGCTGCAGGCGCGCCAGGCCGCGCAGCGCCTCGCGGTTGCTCGGATCGAGATCCAGTACCTGTTGGTACGCCTCCCAGGCGTTTTCCCCCTCCGGCAGGGTCAGCTGGTCGGCCGCAATCAGCAGCTCAGCGTCCAGCAGCAGCTGTGCCACCTTGGGGTCGTCCGCGGTCCCCGAAGAAGGTGCCGCTGCGGGCTCGGCGCTCGTTTCTTGCGGCTCGTCGCGCTGGGGCTGTTCGACGGGGCGTTCCGGTTCGACGGGCGGGTGCTCTTGGACCGCCACGGCGGCCTCTGGTACGGGAGGCGTCACGCTTGCCGCTTCCTCGGGGGGATCACTCTCAACGGCATCTTCGACCAACATTTCGGCAAGCAGCGCGTCGAGGTTTTCTTCCGGCTCCGCCTCGGCCGGAGGTGCCTCGGCGCTTTCCGGCTGAGCCTGGGGCGCTCGCTCGGGTACCGGCTCCTCGGGCTCGCGCTCGCGCGCCTGGTTGCCCAGGCCGATACCAGCGCCGTTGCCTTCACCGGTCACCAGCTCGAGCGGCGACGCCTCGTCGGCGCCGCGGCCCGATAGGACCACGGCCAGGACAATAACCAGCAGACCTGCGGCCCCGCCGGCCCAAACGACCGGCTTGCGGTGCCACTGTGTCGGAGGCTTTTGGTAGAGGTCGTCCACCTTCCAGCGCTCCGCTTCGGGGCCGCTGTCCACTTCGGGCGGCGCCTGTGGATCAGCCTTGGCGTTGCCCGGCGCTTTGACCGCCGGGATCAGCGTGGTTTCGCGAAGGTGCGAGGCCTTAGCCTCGGCCACCGGCGGCGCGGCGGCAGCCGGCGGGCGTTGTTCCTTGGCCAGGGTCGTCTGTGCGAGTTCTTCCTTCGGACCTGCGGCAGCGGCCGCGGGCGGCGGTTCGCTGGCCGGGATCGGCGGAGTCTCCGGCGCTACGGCCTCGTCCTGCCCGGCTGGCTCTCCCGTACTGTCAGCATCTTGGGGCTCCTCGACAGTCTCTTCGGCCTGCTCAGTCGCGCGGCCTTTTTCCGTGGGCACCATGATCTGGAGTTCGGCTTCAGGGCCTGTGCCCGCTGGATCGGCATTTGCCGATTCGGCTTCCGGTGTGGCCTGGTCAGGCTCTGCTTCACTTTTGGTTTCCGATGGCGACTCTGAACTGGTGACCTCTTCGGAGGCCTGCGCCGGATTCCGAGCGGGCGTCACGGACATCAGCTCAAACTCGGTCGCGGGATCGGCTGGCCGTGGCTGGGCGCCCACAACCGTTGACGGATCAAGCTGCTCAGCAGACTGGGTATCCGCCTGATCCTCCGCAACCGCTCCTTGCGGACTGTCTTGCGGCTCAGCTTTCGGGCTTTCTTCGGCCGCCGACTCCTCGCTGTCTTCGCCAGCGCCTTCGTCCCCGGTCGGCGCGGCGTCCGCAGAGAGCGGCGGCAGGCCGTGCACCTCTGGCGCGACAGCGTCGACCAGCTCCTGCAACGCCCGACCGGATGCGGGACGCGCGTCCTGCTGTTTGGCCATCAGCGTATCGAGCAGTGGCTGCAGCGCGCCCAGTGAGGGCGGCAAAGATGGGACAGGTTGATTAACGTGCTGCAGCGCAATACCGACCGAGGTGGCAGCGTCAAACGGGACGGCGCCCGTGAGCATCTCGTGGAGCATCACGCCGAGGCTGTAAAGATCGCTGCGGGCGTCGACATTGGAGGACGACTGCGCCTGCTCCGGGCTCATGTAGTAGGGCGTGCCGACCGATGTTCCGATCTGGGTCAGCTTCGATGCGGAGTCGAGGACTTTAACGATGCCAAAGTCCACGAGCACCGGCGCGCCGTCTTTGCCGAACAGCACGTTCTCCGGCTTGATGTCTCGATGGATGATGGCTTGGTCGTGCGCATGCTGCAGCGCTCCTGCCAGCGCTCGCGTGATCGAGAGAGCTTCTGTCGGCGCCAGCGCATCTCCCGCCAGCCGTGTTTTGAGGTTGCCGGCGGGCAGCAGCGTCATCGCGTAAAACTGCAGGTCGTCGGCGCTGCCGACGTCGAAGATGGTGACGATGCCGGGATGATCCAGCGCCGCCACGGCCAGCACCTCTTTACGGAAGCGCTGCACGTGCTCACTGTCGGCGGAAAATTCTGGCGGCAGGACCTTGAGCGCCACGGAGCGCTGTAGCGTCGTGTCGATGGCCTCGAAGATTTCGGACATGCCGCCGACGCCGATCTGCTGAACAATCTCGTATTTGCCGAGCATTTGACCCGGCTCGATCAACGCCATGTGTGACCCCGTTTTTTGTTGCGCCGAAGCTGAAGAACCTGGATTTGAGGCGGCTGCTTCGGCTGCCTTTCCCTGCAAGTGCTTAAGTTTAACCCGCTAACGCACCGGCGCAACGGGACAGAAGGGCCTGCCGGCGGTAAGCTACCTGGATGGGGCATGACGAGGTTGAAAGATGTCTTGGTTTGATCACCAGGTAGAAAACCATCAGCGGGAGCAGCAGGGAGACGACGGCGAGGCGTTAGAAAACGCTCGAGACGCGTTTCGGAAGGACTTTGAGGTCCAGGTGGACAAGGTTGTCTGGCCGGCCTTTGAAGGGTTTGTCGTTGAAGCCACCGAGCACGATTTCCCGGCCACGGTCGCCCGGGAGGAGGACGCTCAGGGTCGCCTGCGGGCCGTCCGTATTTATCTGCTGGGGATTTCGGGCGCGGAGGCCACGCCCCTGGCGCTCGAGACCTGCTGCTACAAGATTGTGCTGCAGATGGGCGCGCGGCGCGTGGCTCACATGATGAATTTCCAGAATCGCAGCAACCCGCGGGTGAGCAATCAGTACGATTTCCGGGGCCTCGATTCCCTG
>JBCDKA010000205.1:0-6143 GCA_038747195.1 Pseudomonadota bacterium | reverse complement strand
GCCGTCAGCTCAACCCGAAAGGCATAGCGCTGAGCAACCTCAGCCGCCAGCGACGCCACCGCCGGCATGGCGGGTTCAGCGTTGCGAGCCAGCAGCCGCTGGATGCCCTCCAGCACCCGCGGCGCGGCTTGCAGGTAATTGTCCAGCCCGTCGGTTACCCGGAAATCCGCACGTCGATGGGCTTCGTTTTGCGATAACCCGGCCTGCCCGGCCTGCAGCGCCGCATAAACATCGTTTACGCCGTCGTAGAAGACGACCAGATCGGGTGCCGGTTCGGACTCGAGACGACGCAGGACCCGAAGCTGAGACTGGCCGCTGACATACCCGCTTTCCCCGAGATTCAGCACCCGAGCGTTTAGTCCTCGCTGGGCGAGCGAGCGCGCCAGCGCGGAGGGCAGCGTGTGGTCGTCGCGTGCGCCGGTGCCCCAGACGGTGGATCCGCCCGCCATCCAGATGGTGTGGGTCGGCGCGTCCGGGCTCCAGGACCTGCGCAGCCCCGACTCATCGATATTGATGTATTCACCCGAGAACGGCTTTCGTCGCCAATATTCCCAAGCGGACCACTCGGTCCGCCGCGCTTGTCTCAGCTCCCTGAAGTAAGCGCTGGCCCACGGGGCGTCGCCGAGCGCGGGGGAGCTCGCCCGGTTCGGTGCCGTGGCCCCGGGGAGGACCAGAGGCAGCTGTGTCTCCTCCAGCAGGCTCTTCAGCGCCGCATCGACCACCAACAAAAGCAGGAGGGTGATGCCGGCGATCAGCCAGCTGTCCTTCAGGAACTTGAGCATCGGAGCTCCTCGGGGGCGGTTCAGCCGGGGTTCACGCCGGCGGGTTCACAGTGACGCGAATGGTACAATTTAGCGCTCCAAACGCACACCGTCTCAGCCCATCCGATACCCAACCAGCCCAGGTCCGATCCGCGTTGAACGCTAATGAACCCGCCTTGACCCGGCCCGATGAGGCGGAGGCCCCATCATCCTCCGGCGGGCTGCTGTCGCTGTGGCCAGCGGGCCTGATGTTCCTGGTGCTGGCCCTGCTGCCGTTTTCCCGGCTCTCGGCGCTGCCGATACTTTGCATGCTGATCGGCGGGGTTGTTGTCATGGTCAATCCGGCGGCAGGCTTCTATCGCCGCCGATCGACCCGACTGTTTCTTGGCCTTTTTGCCGCATACTGGCTACCCGCGCTGCTTGCCAGCGTCGACGCCGTGGAGCCTTCGCGTTCCTGGCAGTCGGTGCTGGCATTCCTGCGGTTTCTGCCGGTGGGTCTGTTTGTTATCCATCACCTCGCGGACGAACGGCAGCAGCGGCTGCTGTGGGCCGCCAGCGCAGCGCTGGTCATGCTGTGGTGTGTCGATGCGTTGATTCAGGTTGGGCTCGGCGTCAATCTGCTGGGCATGCCCATGAGCAGCGATCGGCTCAACGGCATGTTCGGCGAGACCAACATTAAGCTGGGCCACGTGCTAGCGGTCCTCAGTCCGCTCCCGCTCGAATACGCCCGTCGCTTTCTACCCAAACCGTTTTTTTTGGCGGCGATGCTGCTGCTGCTTGCGGTCATCGTGATCGTGAGCACCCGGGCCGCATGGCTGATGTTCGGGCTGGTGCTGCTCGCCTATGTTTACCTGTACGCGCGCGGCCGGCCGCGGCGCTGGCTCAAGGCTGGCGTCGTTCTGCTGACCGCCGCGTCGCTGGCGGTGGCGGCGGGTTACCAGCTGTCCCCGGCCCTGGCCGAGCGCCTAGATCGCTCCCTGCTGCTGCTGGAGGGTGACGCAGAGTCGGTCGACCGAGCGCTCGGCTGGCGCCTGCCGATCTGGCGGACTGCACTGAAGATGGCGGCGGACCATCCGGTGAACGGCGTCGGGCCTCGTGGCTTTCGCTATGCCTACCCCGATTACGCCGGCACTGACGACCGCTGGCTGCGCGGCGGTCAGGAAACCGGCGCGGCTCATGCCCATCAGGTGATTTTGGAGGTGGTGACGGAGACCGGTCTGCTGGGTCTGGCAGGCCTTGCCGCGGCGCTGGTGCTGGCCTGGCGACACTGGCGCTCTCTGCCGGTCCGGCGGAAGCACAGCGTGCTGCCGTTTGCGCTGGCGCTTGGTGTGATGCTGTTTCCGGTCAACACCCACCTGGCCTTTTACTCCACCTTCTGGTCCCTGCTTTGCTGGTGGCTGGTCATGGTCTACTGTGGTTTTTCCCAGTCTGACGCTGAACCGGACGCGCGCCATGCCTGAACTGTCGGTGTTCATCACCACCTTCAACAACGACCGGACGCTGAAGCAGCTGCTCGACAGCGTGGCGTTTGCTGACGAGATTGTGGTGCTGGATTCATTCAGCACGGACGACACGGTGGCGCTGGCTGAGGCGGCCGGCTGTGTCGTGTCGCAGGCTCCCTTCGCGGGCTACGGCCCGCAGAAGCAGGCGGCGCTGGAGCTGACGAGCCATCGGTGGGTCCTGCTGATGGATGCGGATGAAATGCTCACAGCGAAGGGTGCTGAGACCATTCAGGCACTGCTGCGCAGTGAACCGGCCTGCGCCGGCTACCGTCTGCCGAGAATCGAGCAGATGTTCTGGCGGCTGCAGAGTCCGCGGTCCCGGCTAAACGACTTTCTGCGGTTGTTTGACAAAACGCGTGGGCGGGTCAGCGATATGCCGATCCACGCGGCGCCCGAGGTCGACGGGCCAGTCGCGCGGCTGGAGGCGCCGTTCATTCACTACGGTGAAATCGACATCCACACGAAAGTCGACAAGATCAACCATTACTCCACCGGCCTGGTTGAGGATAAGCAGCGTCGCGGTCAGCGGTTTACCCGCGCGCGCATGTTGCTCTATCCGCCCTGGTTTTTTCTCCGCGGCTACGTGTTCAAGCGACAGTTTCTTAACGGCTGGGCGGGGCTGATCAGCAGCGTTGTCGGCGCGTTCTACGTCTTTCTGAAATACGCCAAGCTTTACGAGTCCCGACAGCCCCGGGACGAAGGCCTGTAGCGTTGGCGTCAGCCCGAAGCGGGTCTGCCTGGCATCCCGCCAACTGGCCGATGGCCGCTGGCCTGGCGCTGATGAAGCTATCGGTCCTGCTGCCGCAGCGTTTGCGCCTGTGGCTGGGCGCGCGGCTGGGCGACCTTGCCTGGCTGGTGCTGCCTCAGCGTCGGCTGGTGGTGAAGACCAATCTTGCGGCGTGTTTCCCGGAGCTTCAGCCGGCGGCCCGGGCGGCACTGGAGCGAGAGCATTTTCGTGAGGTCGGTCGAGGTGTGCTGGAAACGCCGCTCGCGCTTTGGGGCTCCCGGGATCGGCTGGCTGGTCTGGTGGAGTTTGAGGGTGTCGAACACCTCGAGCGAGCACGCGCTGAAGGGGCCTGCCTGCTGTTGATCGCCCACGTCACGATGGTCGAGCTCATCGGTGCGATGGTGCATTTGATCAGTGCGCCAGCGCCAGCCTCAATCACCCGGGATCACAAGAACGCTCTGCTGGACCGGGAAATGCGCCGCGGCCGCGGGCGCTACGTCGGTCAGACGCTGGAAAAGAAAGATACCCGCGGCATGATCCGCTGGCTTCGCGGCGGCGGCGCCTTGTTTTACGCGCCCGATCAGGACTTCAGCTTCGGTGCCGAGTTTGTGCCGTTTTTCGGCGTCCCGGCGGCCACCACCACGGCCACCGTCAGGCTGCTATCCAAGCTTGACTGTTCGCTGCTGCCGATCTGGCTGCGTCGGACGCGCCAAGGCCGCTACCAGCTCAAGGTTTTTCCGCCGCCGACGGGGCTGCTTTCCGGCGACGTGTCGGCCGACACGGCCTGGATCAATCGCTGGATTGAGGCGCAGGTCCGTGAAGCGCCGGCGCAGTACCTGTGGATGCACCGACGGTTCCGCAACCGCCCGCCGGGTGAGCCGCCGTTTTATCCGCCCAAAGCGCGCCGGCGTAAGCACCGCTAAAGCTCGCACGGCCGCAGCGTGTCGACTTGACGGGGCCGCGGGCGATCAGCGCAGATCGCGGACAATCTCCCGCGCCGCGTTATGGCCCGGCGCGCCGGTCACGCCGCCGCCCGGGTGCGCGCCCGAGCCGCAGTGGTACAAGCCCGCCAGCGGGCCGCGGTAGGCGCCGTGTCCAAGCAGCGGCCGAGCACTGTAGAGCTGGTCCAGCCCCAGCGCCCCGTGAAAGATATCGCCGCCGATGAGTCCAAAACGTTCTTCCAGGTCCGCCGGTGACAGCACCTGTCGTCCGACAATGGAGGCCTTGAAGTTGGGGGCCCAGCGATCGACGGTGTCGATGATGTGATCGGCTGCCGCCAGCCGTTCCTCCGGCCAGGTGCGCGGCGCCGGCAGCTCCGGCGAAAAGTGCTGGCAAAAGAGGCTGGCAACGTGCTGGCCGGGCGGTGCCAGCGAGTCGTCGACCGTCGAGGGAATCAGCATCTCGACCACAGGCTCGCGAGACCAGCCGTCGGTTCGCGCGTCGAGATAAGCTCGCTCCAGGTATTCCATCGTCGGACCCATCACAATGCCCGCCTGGTGATGAAGCTGCAGCTCCGAACCCGGGCGGCAGGTGAAGTCGGGAAGCTCGCGCAAGGCAACGTTCATACGGAACGTTCCGGAACCGCAGCGGTAGCCATTGATGGCCCGGAGGAAGTCCGGGTCCAGATGTTCCGGGCTGATCAGTCGTTGGTAGAGCAGGCGGGGATTGACGTTGGCCGCTACGGCTCGAGCCGTGATCTCCTCGCCGCTGGCCAGCACCACGCCGGCGCAGCGATCGGGGCTGCTGATGACCGATCCAACGGCCGCCTCCGTGCGGATCGTGACGCCCAGCTCTCGGGCTCGGGCCGCCATGGCCTGCGTGATGGCACCCATGCCGCCGACCGCGTGGCCCCAGGCGCCGCTGCGGCCATCAACCTCACCAAAAACGTGATGCAGCAGCACATAAGCGCTCCCCGGCGTTGACGGGGCGGCGAAGTTGCCCACTACGGCGTCAAAGGCAAACGCCGCTTTGATCCGCGAGTCTTGAAACCACTGGTCGAGCACCTCGGCCGCACTTTTACTGAACAGCCCCATGAGGTCGCGCTGTCGCTGGGGGCTGAGCTTGCCGAAGCGGCGGGACAAGCCAAGCACGTCCAGCCATTGACGCAGCGGCCCGCCCGGTGTCGGCGGCGTCTTGAGCACCAGCTCCCGCAGCACCTGGGCCACGTCCTCGAGCATTTCGTAGTAGGCCGGGAGTGTTGCGGCGTCCGTGGCATTGATCCGGGCAAATTCGGCTTGGGTCTGCTCGAGGCTGTTGTGGATGAGCAGGCCTGACCCCTCGTGGTGGGGTAGAAAGTTCGAGGCGGGCCGGGGCTTGATGACCAGCCCATGGTCCGCGAGCTTGAGGTCTCGGATGACCTTGGGATTCAGCAGGCTGACGGTGTAGCTGGCCACCGAATTCCGAAAACCGGGATGAAACTCTTCGGTCACCGCGGCGCCGCCGACGACCGGCAGGCGTTCGAGGACCACCACCTTCAGGCCGGCCTCAGCCAGATAGCACGCGCAGGTCAGGCCGTTGTGGCCCGCGCCGATGATGACAACATCAGGGTTTCTCATAGCGGGGGCACGTTACTACAGCCCGCGGCCATGAGATACCGGTTCGAGTAGAGAAAAGTTAGACGCCGCCGGCACGCCGCGCCGCTGGCGAATTCGGTAGTATGGCCAAATGCCTGAGCTACCCGAAGTTGAGACGACCCGCCGCGGCATTGCGCCCTACATCGAGGGTCAGACGGTGTCCTCGGTGGTGGTCCGGCAGCCGCAGCTGCGCTGGCCGATTCCCCACGATCTGGCCCAGCGCTGGGTGGGTCAGCGCGTGAGCAGCGTCGGGCGACGAGCCAAATATCTGCTGCTGCGCAGCGGTACCGGCACGGCGCTGATCCATCTGGGGATGTCCGGCAGTCTCCGGGTGCTGTCGGAACAACGATCGCCCGGCACGCACGACCACGTCGACGTGGGTTTCGCCAACGGCATCACCTTGCGGCTCAATGATCCTCGACGCTTCGGGGCGGTGTTATGGGCTGACCCGAACCCCTTTAATCATCCGTTGCTGGCGGCGCTGGGACCCGAACCGCTCGCCGACGACTTTGCGTCCGGCCATCTCTATCGACTGTCCCGAGGGCGACGCGGCGCCGTGAAGAACTTCATTATGGATGGC
>JBCDKA010000204.1:0-6212 GCA_038747195.1 Pseudomonadota bacterium | reverse complement strand
GGATGGCCGAATGGTGTTTACCGTTGCGGGGGCAGCAGCGGATTCTCACCGCTTTCCCGTTTAACCCGGCAGGTGAGCGGACGATGCCTCTGCCAGGACTTCAAACCACACAACACTGTAACGTACCCCCACCAAAGGTCAAATGTCCCGAAGTTGGAACCAGCTCACAGGTACGCATGCGCCAGGGTGTTAGCCTCCCGCAGCAACAGGGAGCCACCTGCCCCATCAGGATTTGACCGTGCATCTAGAAGTCGCGCCGACCAAACCGTCGCAGTCGCCAGGCGTTTACGCCCTGCTGGCGCTTGCCCTCCTGCTGCTTGGATCAACGGCTAACGTTGCAGCGCAGACCGTGCTGGAATCGCGTCAGGAACTCGCCTTCGACCGACCGGAGTCTTGGGCGATGGCGTATTTTTCCGCGGCGACGCTCTTTCATGACCTCGGCGGCGTCGATGACCTGACTCCAGGGTCTGTCGCGTGGGGTGTGGAACTGGCCAACATTCCGCGAATCGACGAAGAAGATACGCGCGTCGGCTTTAACGGCAGCAAGTTCGAAGACCTCAACAAGTCGCCCGTGTTTGGCCGAGCGCGTCTCTGGCTCGGGCTGCCGGCACGCTTTACCGCAGAGTTCGCCTACACACCGGAGGTCAGCATCGACGGCGCTCGCCCGGACGGCTTCTACGCCGCTGCGCTTGGACGCCCTGTTTATGAATCGGATCGCTGGCGACTGAAAGCCAGAGCCTTTGCACAAAGTGGCCGGGTTCGCGGCGATTTCACCTGCAGCGCGGAGACGGCGTCTGCCGGCGACGAGTTCGAGCGTAATCCCTTCGGCTGCCAGGCGCCGTCGCAGGACGAAGCGGAGTTTGACTATACGGGCCTGGAGCTCAGCGCCCGCTGGAACCGCGGGCGCTGGCGGCCCTTTGCCTCGTGGTCAGTGACCCGCGTTCGGCCGGAGGTTCAGGTGAATGCGCGCACATTCGACGTCATCGATCGCGCCAGACTGGTGACGGAAGGGACGATACGCAGCGGTGTCGCCGGCCTGTCGTTTGATGGTGCCTTCGATCTCCATTGGACGGTGGCTCTAAGCTATACGCCGCTCGACGTTGTTCGCGATCGGGGCGCCGATCGGCAGAGTGATGATCATTGGAGTTTGCGGGTGGTGCTCAGCCAGAGGCTCGGCAAAAACAGCGCCCGCCGCTAGCCCGCTGAGTTCAAGGTGAGCTCCAGCTTCTCCCGTCGGCTGAGCTTTTTGATTGCCGCTTCCCGCTTGAGGGCACTGGACCGAGTATGTCCGGCTTCGACGTAGGCGATACGCCTAGGGCTGCGGCCGCGGAAGAAACGGGCCGCCCGGCGGCCGCCGCTTTGATGCTCGCTGAACCGGCGCTCCGGATCGGTGCTGACGCCGGTGTAGAGCCGACCATCGCTGGCTTCAATCATATAGACCGACCAGCGCTGCAGCACGGAGCTCAGTCCATCGCCAGCCGGGTGGTGCCAGCGGTGAACAGCAGCGAACGAACCTCGTCAGCCAGCTTCACGTTGACCAGATGATGCTGCTCCGGCCAGATCGCTCGCAGCACCGTGTTGCTGACCACCAACGAACCTAGCTCGAGTTCCCCGCTGTGCTCCTGATAGACCCAGAGGTAGCGCCCTTCCGCTTCCTGACCCACGAGGTCGAGCGATGCTGGGCCGCTCTCGCGAAGGCCCACCTGAAACCGGCTCGCGACGTAAGCCGCAAATTTCGCCTGGTCTTCAGAATTGCTCAGCATGTCGCTGGAAGGCCAGCCGAGGTCGCGCGCCGCGTGCTCCACGTCATGCAACAGGAAGCGATGAATCACCTCAACCTTACCCGTACGCGGATTGGATTCGATTGTCGTGACCGCCGCCTTTTGCTCGTGGGCGATCGCAAGGCTGGCGCCGAGCAACAGCGCCAGACTAATCAATCGATGAAAGAGGCTGTTCATCCGTCGGAATTGTCTTCGCTGGTCTCGGCCTCGACCTCGGCCGCCGGCTCGTCGGACTCCGGGGGCGTGATTTCGGCATCGATGTCACGCATGATTTCACGCTGCACCCAGCCTTCCCGAGGTTCTTTACGGTAGGCCTCGATGCGCGACGGAATGATGCGCCGTGGATAGTAGTTGTTCTCCACGTCAGCGTCAGCCGTTTCCCACAGCGGGTCGACAACCACCTGAACCAGCTCACGGTCGGACACCAGCAGCTTTTTGACGGCGCGCGGCGACCGTCGCCAAATCTCGGCGGGAAGGTCCAGCCGTTCCGTCTCGCCGTCAGCGTAGGTCAGCTGGAGAATGATCGGCATGGGCAGGCCACCGATGTTGCTGAACTCCAGCAGGTAGTACTTCTTGTCTTCTTTGACCGCTCGCGCCAGCGCCGTCCGCTCCCACGGCTCCATCTCCTCCAGAAGCTTCAGGTACTCGTTGCGGTCTTCGTTGGTGACGGTGAACTGGTCGTTCTCATCGTAAAAATCGCGAATGTCCGGGTTCTCGTCGATCCACAGGGTCTTGCCCTCCTCTTCGTTTCGCTGGACGAAGATCGAAGGAGGTTTGTCCGCTTCTTCCTGGCGGCGGCGCGGAAAGTCGATGTCCGGATTGAGCGTGTCGAGCCGCAGCTGATAAACCCGGTCCAGGGAGATGTCGACATGGTCGGTGGTGTAAAACCACCCGCGCCAGAACCAGTCCAGGTCAACGCCTGACGCTTCCTCAATGGTGCGGAAGAAGTCGGCCGGCGTGGGGCGCTTGAAGCGCCAGCGCCGCGCGTACTCTTTGAACGCAAAATCAAAAAGCTCGCGGCCGAGAATAGTCTCGCGAAGGATGTTCAGCGCAACGTTAGGCTTTGAATAAGCGTTGGGCCCCAGATTCAGCACGCTGTCAGATTGGGTCATGATCGGGACCTGCTGATCCGAGACCATGTAATCAACGATGTCGCGCGGTTCGACACCCCAGGGGATATCCGGATCCCATTCCCGCCCGGCGATACCGTCGAGAAAACTGTTCAGACCCTCGTCCATCCAGGTCCACTGGCGTTCGTCGGAATTCACCGTCATCGGGAAGTAGATGTGCCCAATTTCGTGGATCACGACGCCCAGAAGAAATCGCTTCTCGGCCAGCGGATAGGTACGGCGACCGTCGTCCTGCAGGTCGGTGCGAGGCCCGTTGAAGGTGATCATCGGGTATTCCATGCCGCCGACCGGGCCGTTGACCGACTGCGCCGTCGGATAGGGGTAGTCAAACGAAAAGCGTGAGTAGACCTTCATCGTGTGGACGACGGCCGCGGTGGAGTACTTCGACCACAGCGGCTCACCCTCTTTGGGATAGAAGGACATGGCCATCACCTCAGGCTGGACGTCGCCACCCTGCTGGTAGCCCTGCGCGTCCCAGATGAACTTCCGTGAGGATGCCCAGGCAAAATCGCGAACGTTTTCGGCTCTGAACCGCCAGGTGCGCGTTTTGTCGGTGCCCTGCCGCTCTTTCTCCAGCGCCTCTTCGGGCGTGACGATGAACATCGGACTCTCCGCAGTGCGCGCCTGACTCAGGCGATCGCGCTGCAGCGGTGTGAGTACTTCGGCGGGGTTTTCCAGCACGCCGGTCGACGACACGATGTGATCAGCCGGTACCGTCATTGCCACTTCGTAGTTACCGAACTCCAGCGTGAACTCGCCGCGACTCAGAAACTCTTTGTTGGTCCAGCCTTCGTAGTCGGTATAGGCCACCAAACGGGGGAACCACTGGGCGAGCAGGAAAATGTCGTTGCCACCCTCACGCTCATCGTCGGGAAAGTGCTCGTAGCCCGCCCGCGCCGCGACCGCGTCTTCTTCCATGATGTTGTAGGCGTAGGCGATGGTCATCGCGGTGCTGACGCCCGGCGCCAGCGGTTCAGCCAGATCGACCCGCATCAGCGTTCCAACGACGGTGTGCGGAAGGTCCACGTCGCCGGCGCGGACACTCAGGATGTCGTAACCCGGCGGGGTATCAGCGAGGAACTGCTGTCGCCGCAGCTCGTCCAGGCTCAGGCCCGGCGGTTCCTTGTCTTTGGCGTCGCGCACGGGCGGGCCTCTTCGCCCGGCGGTAGCGAAGCCGTTTGAGAGTTCGGCGATCGAGTCAGGCCGGAACACGTTCTGGTCAAGCTGCAGCCACAGGTAGCGCAACGTGTCTGGCGAACGGTTGTGGTACGTGATGGTGAGTTCACCGCTGAGTCGCCGGGCCGCTTCGTCGAGCGCCACGTCGATGCGGTAGTCCACCTGCTGCTGCCAGTATTGCGGGCCGGGTTCCCCGGCGGCGTTCCGGTACACGTTCGGCGTCGGCAACACCTCGTCGAGCTGGCGGAACAGGTCTTCGAAATCACCCTTGGTTTGTTTCACGACGGCGAACGCGCTGCCGCTCAGCAGCAAAGCGCATGTCAAACATGCCATGACGGACCAGCGGAGCGGTTTGTCGAACTCTTGTCTCACGTGGCTACCTCCTTAATGAGGGGCGCCAGTCTACAGATGTTTTGTCAAATTTGGGCCAAAAGCCCGGAAAGCGCTACACTGACGCTCATGCGGAATCTCGAAAAACCTGCCAACGTCATGTTAGTGCTGCTATTTTTAGTCAGCGCTAGCGCGGCAGCGCAGCCGCCCAGTCGGCTGCTCGGCACCGGCGGCGCGACCCAGCTAGAGGGCCAGGCCGGCGGAGGCATTGTCCCGTGGGCCGTGTTGGCGGGTTACGGATCGAGCAACGAGTTTAGCGCCACCGCCTTTTACACTCGCGCGACGTTGGACGATTTTGACCTCGACGCCTTTGGCGTGGCTGCGAGCTACAACAACCGCTGGGAGGTTTCATTGGCGCGCCACCGGTTCGATCTGGACGGCCTGGCGACACCCCAGCGCACCCTCAAACAGGATGTTCTGGGTCTCAAATACCGAGTCTCAGGCGATCTTATCTACCACGCAGCGCCGCAGGTGGCCGTGGGAATGCAGTACAAAAAGCACGGCAACTTCGAGCTGCCGATGGCGGTTGGCGCAGGTCGGGACAGCGACGTTGAGGTGTACCTCAGCGCGTCCAAGCTCTGGCTCGCCGGCCTCGGCGGCAGGAACGTGTTTGCCAACGGGACTATCCGGTACGGCCGCTCGAATCAGCTTGGACTATTGGGTTTTGGTGGCGACCTCCGTGACAGCCGCGAGCTGCTCATCGAGGGTTCCGCCGGCCTGTTCGTTAATCGGTATCTGGCGCTTGGTCTCGAGTACCGCCAGCAGCCGGATAATCTGTCCTTTTCCCGACAGGACGATTGGTTTACCGCTTTTGTTGGCTACTTCCCAAGCAAGCGTCTGTCTATTGTCGCCGCCTACGCCGACCTGGGCACCGTCGCCACCTTGGACAATCAGGCCGGCGCCTACCTGTCGGTCGAGTACAGCCGCTGATGATTCGCGCGTGCCGGCCGGTGCGGCTGAGCGCGCTGCTCGGCGCGCTGGCGCTGGCGGCCTGCGCGGGTGAGCCTGGCACCACGCTGTATGAGCAGCTGGGCGGTGAAACCCAGATCAACGCCTTCGTCGACGACTTTTCCGACCGCGTCAAAGACAACCCCCGCATCGCCCGTTTCTTTGTCGAAAGCGACATGGAGCGCTTCCGGACGATGCTGGCGGATTTCATCTGCGAGATCAGCGCCGGACCCTGTCGGTACGAGGGTGACGCCATGCCTTCGGTTCACCTGGGGCTGGGCATCAACGACGCTCACTTCAACGCGCTGGTCGAAGAGCTGATCATCGCCATGGAGGCGCACGATGTTCCCGTAGCAGCCCAGAACCGCCTGCTGGCGATCCTCGCGCCGATGCATCCGGATATTGTCGACCCGCCGCGCTAGCGGACTCAGCGATTGTCTAAGAGCAGAGAGGATCCGCTTGGGCCGTTAGGCCTCGGCCAGGTCGTCCAGATACTTTTCCGCATCCAGCGCCGCCATGCAGCCAAAGCCCGCGGACGTCACCGCCTGGCGATACACCTGGTCAGCCACGTCACCAGCCGCAAAGACGCCGGGTACGCTCGTCTCCGTGGCCATCCCTTCGAGACCTGAGCGTATCGTCAGGTAGTCGTTTTTCATCTCCAGCTGACCCTTAAAGATGCCGGTATTTGGCGAGTGCCCGATGGCGACAAAAAACCCTTTGGCCTCAACCTCGCTGGCCTCACCGGTTTTGACCTGATTGACCTTGACGCCGGTAACGCCGCTGTCGT